>NC_014410.1:2161626-2473689 GCF_000145615.1 Thermoanaerobacterium thermosaccharolyticum DSM 571 | reverse complement strand
ATAAAAAGACGTTATTGGAGAAATCGGATTTCATAACACTACATGTACCGTTAACTGATGAAATGTATCATTTTATAGATGAAGAAGAATTAAATATGATGAAAGATACAGCGTATATAATAAACACTTCGCGTGGAGGAATTATAAACGAGAATGCACTATATAGCGCATTGAAAAGTAAAAAAATTGCAGGAGCAGCATTAGATGCTTTTGAAACAGAACCACCGTTAAACAACAAATTGCTGGAATTAGATAATATAATTTTATCACCCCATTGTGGAGCATCTACCAAAGATGCGACAGACAGGATGGGAATAATGGCGGTGGAAGGGCTTATCAGCGTATTAGAAGGTATGGAACCGAAGTATCTTTATAAAAAAATAAATTAAAAAAATAAATAATTAGGAGGATGCAAAATGGAAAAACAACAGATAATTGAAAAACTTAAACAACTTAAAATTACAGCTGTAATTAGAAATAGCGATATAAATACAATGTTTTCATTAGCAGATGCATTAAAGAAAGGTGGAGTTGAAGCATTAGAAATAACTGTTGAAGCTCCAGGTGCTTTAGATGTAATTAAAGAATTAAATAAAGAGGATAGATATTTTATTGGTGCAGGAACAGTATTAGATGCTGAGACAGCGAGGGCTGCAATTATAGCTGGTGCAAAGTTTATATTTACACCAGTTATGAGACTTGATGTAATAGAATTGTGTCATAGGTATGGCATACCTGTAATTCCCGGTGCCACGACACCAACAGAGATTTTAGCAGGCTATGAAGCAGGAGCAGATTTTATTAAAGTTTTTCCAGCAGGTGTATTTGGTCCACAATACTTGAAAGAAATTTTAGGACCGCTCAAACAAATACCTATTTTTGTTACGGGTGGAATTAACAAAAATAATATTAAAGATTTTATTTTAGCAGGTGCAAAAGGTGTATCATTAGGAGGAGCATTAGTAGATAAAGAATTAATTGCGAAGGGCATGTTTGATGAAATAACAAAAAGAGCAGAAGAGTTTGTAAACTTAGTAAATCAAATTTAATTTGCAATTATGAGCAGAATTAGGCTTTATACCTAATTTTGCTTGTTTTATTTATTAAACGGAGGTTTGAAAATGGAAATAGGTGTAATAGGAATTGGGAAAATGGGTTATAATTTAGCACTTAACTTGTTATCTAAAGAATATAGAACGGTTGTATATGATATAAATAGAGATAATCTAAAGGATTTAGATAAAAACGGAGCCATATTTGCCGATAGCATTCAGGATATGGCAAAGAAATTAAATAGAAGGCGGATAATATTTTTATTGGTACCTGTTGGAAGGCCAACTGATGAAGTTATAGAGGAATTAACTAAATATTTAGATAAAAATGATATTATTATAGACGGCGGTAATTCAAATTATAAAGATTCAATTGCTCGTTATGAAATGCTTAAGAAGTTAGATATAGACTTTCTTGATTGCGGAACAAGTGGTGGTGTAAGTGGTGCATTAAATGGAATTTGTTCAATGATCGGCGGTGATAAGGAAGTTTTTGAATACTGCGAGAAAATATTTGAAGATATTTCCGTTGAAAATGGATACTTGTATACAGGAAAAGCTGGAAGCGGCCATTTCTGCAAAATGATTCATAATGGAATAGAGTACGGTATGATGCAGTCAATTGCTGAAGGATTTGAACTATTATATAAAAGCGATTTTAATTTTGAACTTGACAAGGTTGCTAAAGTATGGAACCACGGTTCTGTGATAAGAAGTTGGCTGATAGAATTATTATATAATGCACTGTCTGAAGACAAGAATTTATCTGGAATAAAAGGTATTATGAATTCTACTGGGGAAGGCAAATGGACTATAGAAGTAGCTTTGGAAAATAAAGTACCTGTACCTGTTATAGCTCTATCGCAATTTATGAGATATAGATCATTAGAGAGCGACACATTCTCAGGTAAAATTGTTGCTGCATTGAGAAACCAATTTGGTGGGCACAAGATAGAAAAACAATAAGATTATAAAGGAGCGTTAAATATGATAGCTATAGGTTCGGATCACGCTGGATTTGAATTAAAAGAAATCATAAAGGAATATCTAGACCAGCGTGGAATTGAATATAAAGATTTTGGCACTTTTGATAAGACACCAACGGATACAGCGGATATCGCACAACCTGTTGCGGAAGCTGTCGCGAATAATGAATGCGAAAGGGGTATTTTGATATGTGGTACCGGAATTGGCATGTCAATCGCGGCAAATAAAGTTCCCAAAATTAGAGCTGCATTAGTTGAAAATGTCTTTTCTGCAAAGTCGAGCAGAGAACACAATAATGCAAATATAATTTGCTTAGGAGCGAGAGTTATAGGCTCTGGATTAGCATTAATGATTATTGATACGTGGTTAAATACAGAATTCAAGGGTGAAGATAAGCGCATAAGACGCATTAATAAAATCACTAATATTGAAAGGAAATATTGCAATATTACAAAATGAATAGTTTTAAGAAGGTGAAATGAGATGGATGATTATAAGAATGCGATTCTTATAAATATTAATGACAATGTTGCTACTGTATTAGATACTATTAAGAAAAATGATAAAGTGAATGTTATGTTTAACAATCAAAATATTAAAAAGATTATTGCTTTAGATGATATAGATTTGTACCATAAAATAGCAATTAAAGATATAAATAAAGGGAATGAAATAATTAAATACGGAGAAGTAATAGGAAAAGCGGTTGATAATATAATGGCGGGTCAACTTGCACATGTATCTAATATAGAAAGTGTGAGGGTAAGGTTGAAATTAAAAGTATAAATTGCAATAAGAATAAAAGGGCATAGCAAACAAGCCATCTTCTGATGACTTTTTAAAAATTAAATATTGAAGTAAAGTTAAGGCTAAGTAGCTGGCTTTATTTTATAGCCTTGAAACCGAGCTAATAGTATAAGCCTGCTCTACCGTAATCTCGCGTTCTACGGGAAAAGCATCAGATTTTTTATATAATTCAGCATTATATGGTTCTTTCTTCTTCAACATGTTGTATAATGCTGTAAGAAGCATTCTTGCAATAGCAATGATTGCCTTCTTGTGGCCGCGACGCTTTTTAATGCGCAAATAGCGGTTACGAATTTCAGGGTGTTTTTCGCTTTTAACTACGGCAGTAGCACACTGCACAAGAAGCGGCTTAATGTAACATCCTGCTTTGGAAACCCGGACAGATTTTTTCTTGCCTGCACTCTCATTGTTGGTTGGAGTGAGTCCAGCCCATGAGCATAAGTGTTTCGCTGAAGGAAAAGCCTCCATAGTTACACCGATTTCAGATATTACAGTAATAGCCGAGAAAATATTTTTAAACGATGGAGCGGTTAGAATTATGTCTAGTTCTTGTTGATAAGGCGCAGCGAGCGCAAGAATTAGTTTTTCTAACTCTGCTTTCCGGGATTCCAAATCTTCAAAATGCCCTTTGATGATCTTTAATTTTCCAGCTTGTTCAGGTGTAATATAACCATCAACAGCGATAAAGCTCAGGGAGTTTTTTTAGCATAGAACCATGAATTAAAGATCCAATATCAAAGGAAGTATCAAGAGGATTTTCTAGAAGCTTATCAATTATCTTTTGAGAACTTTTGCCGAAAGTGTCTGAAACAATGTTTCCTAACTGTATGTTAGAAACCGTGAGACAATTTTGGAGTCTGTTCTTTTCGCTAGACATAAAGCAAATAAGCTTAAAGCGATAGCGCATTAAGTCACGAAGTTGTCTAATATCAGCAGGAGGCATAAAGCTAGCGGCAACAAGATCATGCTTAAACAGGTCAGCAATCCATTTTGCATCTTTCTTGTCAGTTTTTTTACCACGAATAGCCTTAACATATTTAGGATGTGCAAGTATGATGTTGCAGGAGCTTTCTAATATATTAAACACAGGAATCCAGTATTTCCCGGTAGATTCCATGCAAACATCCTTGCAGTTATTGTCCAAAAGCCATTGTAACAGCTCTCTTAAACCCTTCGTGTAGGTAGAAAAGCGATGGCTTTTATAGGTGGTAATTCCATTAGAATCAGTGGAAGCAATACATGCAACCACAAAGGTTTTGTGTACATCAATTCCACAACAGATTTTATACACGATTTTTAAAGCCATAGGGAACTCCTTTCTAAACCGGTAGGTTCTAAAAATTAAAGAGATAGGCAGCATTGACTGATTGTCTAGCGTTAAACGAGAATGTTTAAACAAAGATAAGGTTACGTGCTCAGTGGCACACTTATTTGTGCTTGAAAAGACAATCTACACATATAAAAATGCGGTCACTACGCAGGTGTAGCAAACCACTCACCTCCACGTGATTTGTAGTTTGCTGGTATCCCTATAACATAATTATAGAACAAAATTAGCTCGAAGTGGCACATTTCATTACGTTTTGTGCCTTGAGCGAAGCGAAAGGAATGATTATAAAAATGAAGATAAATGCTTATAGAAGACCTGATGGGAAATATGGGATAAGAAATAAAGTATTGATTTTGCCTACAGTAAGCTGTTCTAACGAAACAGCGAGGATTATTTCTAATCAAGTTCCTGGTACAATCTGTATAACAAACCAAAGAGGATGTGGACAAGTTGGAAAAGATGCCGAACAGACTTTTAGAACGTTGATGGGTTTGTCCCTTAATCCTAATATATACGGCACTATAATAGTTGGATTAGGCTGTGAAACAACACAACCAATGAGATTATACGAGGAAATAAAGAAGAGAAGTAACAAACCTTTGGAAGTATTGATTATACAAGATGAAGGTGGAACCCTCAAGACTATTGAAAAAGGTACAATATTAGCTCAAAGAATGGTACAGGAAATGTCTTTAATACAAAGAGAAGAAGTAAATATTTCGAACTTGATATTGGCAACAAACTGCGGAGGTTCTGATGCAACATCAGGGATTTCTGCTAATCCCGCATTAGGATATTGTAGCGACGTAATAGTAGAAAACGGCGGAACCGTTATGTTAGGAGAGACTACAGAATTTATCGGAGCTGATCATATTTTAGCTAAGAGGGCAAAAAATGAAGATGTTAAAAATAAGATTTTAAAGATTGTCTCTGATCTTGAAAATGAATTTATTAGATTAAATGTCGACGTAAGAGGAGCTAATCCTTCGCCAGGCAATATAAAAGGTGGATTAACTACATTAGAAGAAAAGTCATTAGGTGGAATCAGCAAAGGTGGTACAAGCAAAATTAACGAAGTAGTGAAATACGCTGAAATACCGCAGGAAAAAGGTTTGATTATAATGGATACTCCGGGTTATGATATTGAATCTGTCACTGGAATGGCAGCAGGTGGTGCACAATTGTGCGTATTTACAACCGGTAGGGGTACTCCCATAGGCAATCCTATAATACCTGTAATTAAAATTACCGGTAACAAAAACACGTATAATAAGATGAAGGAAAATATTGATTTAGACGTATCATCTATTTTAGATGGCAAAAAAAGTATTCAAGAAGCTGGTAATGAGATATTGCAAGAAGTCATTAGTGTTTGCAATGGCAAAAAGACAAAAGCGGAATCATTTGGCTTTTCGGAAATAGGCATTTACAGGATTGGATTATCAGTTTAATCTACTAAATCATATGAAAAATAAATTTAAAAGTACAGGAGGAAAAACGATGAATGTAAAAATAGCGATTGTTAATTCAAGCAGCTTTGGTAAGTATTTTCCAGAGCATATTGAAAGATTGAAGGCACTAGGAGATGTAGATAGATTTGAATTTCCACAAGATATGAGAGGGAAAGAATTGGCAGAAAAATTAATGGGATATTCAATTATAATTGCCAGTGTAAAACCATACTATGATAAGGAATTTTTTGAATATAAAGATAAAACTTTATTAATAACAAGACATGGAATAGGGTATGACAATATTGATGTAAAGAGTGCCAATGAGAAGGAAACTATAGTGACAAAAGTTCAGGGAATAGTTGAACGAGAAGCTGTAGCAGAATCTGCTGTTGCATTATTATTAGATGTTATAAGAAAAGTGAAGTCTGCGTCAATAAAGGTAAAAGAAGGTAAGTGGAATGAAAGAGCAAACTTTTTAGGATGCGAAATAAAGGGTAAAAATGTAGGTATAATAGGTCTCGGGAATATAGGAAGTAGAGTATGCAAAATATTAAAGAATGGATTTAATGCTAGAGTAATAGCATATGACCCAAACATTACAGATGAAGAGATAAGAAGGAGAGGAGCAATACCTGTTTCACTAGAAGAGCTTTTAAAAATATCAGATATCATATCGCTAAATGCTTCATTGAATTCAGGAAATTACCACTTATTAAAAGACAAAGAATTTAATACAATGAAGAAAGGCGTATATATAGTAGATACAGCAAGGGGAGAACTAATAGATCAAAAAGCATTAGTAAAAGCTTTAAAAGATGGAATTGTAGGTGGAATAGGAATGGATGTTGTAGAAAACGAGCCAATTGATGAGGAAAATGAGCTTCTATCCTTTGACAATGTTACAATAACACCACATATATCAGCGTACACATATGAATGCTTAAAAGGGATGGGAGACAAAGTAGTAGAAGATATAGAAAGAGTTTTAAAAGGTGAACTTCCAGATGGTGTTATAAAATAAGCAGCAAATTTATGATAGAAGTCATAATCTAATCGTTTGAATAGCTTTCTTTAACGATTTGTTTATTTCTTATTAAGTGATAAAAACTGATTCAAGTGTCATAAGAAACATTTTTTAAGCTACTAATAACAACTCTGCTTGGCTTTTACCTGTTTTTGTAAGAATAAATTTGATTTCGATATTTTTATACAAAGTCGCAGCCATCTCCGCTGCCATTTTTAGTACTTTTTTTGCGTTTATAGCTCCTATTTTGAATGAAAACCAGATTTTTGAGCGCACTAATCCCCTTACAGGTATCACATCTACATGATATTTTCGTCTTAGTATTGATGGTATACCCTCTACTCCATTTCTTATCTTTTGAAGTACACTGTATTTTTCTGTTGACATCTTTTTTAAATAGCTTGCTCTCTGTATTGTTTTCGCTGTTATTAATACATACGCTGATTTTTTCTGTAGCTTTGCTCCACATTTTTCTCTCAGTGGACAATGTTCACATGTTTTTTTATTGAAGGATGCTCTGTATAATCCACTTTTTTCATAGTACCTCGTTTTATATGGTTTTTCTCCTCTTGGACATTTGATTATTTCATGGGTTACTTCATCTATTTTAAATTCGCTTTGTATTTCATCTGGTAATTTCCCTATAAGAGCTGTTGTTATTAGTTCGATATTGTTTTTCTCTGCAAGTTCTATGTTTTCAATGCTGCTATAAGCTCCATCTGCTGTTATTGTTATTTCCTTTTCTTGCTTCCCAAGCTTTTCTATTGTTTCTTTGCTAAAGCTGCTATCGCTGTGTGTGTTTACATCATAGTCATAGCTGGTTATTATGGAGCCTTTTTGGTCTATTGTTTCTACTATGTTAGCTACATAGCCTTTATGGTCTTTTTCCTGCTTTTTTGCGGTATGTTGCATCTGGGTCGCTTGGGTTTTGGAGACTATCAGGGCTTATTTTTTCTTTTTCTACTGGTACTATTTTGCCTTCTTCTGTTATTTCTGTTTGTTCTTTTAGTACACGCTGTAATAGCTGATATTCTGGTAATTCAGCGTATGCTTCTCCTAATTCTTTTGTTAGTGTATAGGCATCTTCAATTATTTCTTGAAGTCTTTTTGTTATTTCTTCGTTTTTTCTATGATAGATTGTTTTGTTTCTGTCGTCTTCGTCTAGGTAGTGTTCCATGTTTTTGAGATGCTCATATTCTCCTGTTTTGTATACTGCTTTGACCATATTTGCTACGCATGTGTATAGTATTTCTAATCTGGACATTTTTTTGCAACTGGATGATACCATAATGCTGTCCATTCTTTTTACTGATGGATTTATATCAAAGTATTTTACAAATACGTTTGCCATGGCTTCCATTTCTTCATGAAGAAGGTCTCTTCCTGTTTCTAGATTGTAAAGATATAGCCTTTCACGGAAACGGCTAAAAGTCCTGTCACTGAAAGGTTGACTTTTGAAACTTGTAGTGTGAAGGGCGTATTGGAAACGTACATCACATAGGATGCTTGCTAATAGTTCGTCGTCTGTGAGATTAAACATTTCTTTTAGTATTAGGGCTCCGATTATTGCGTTTACAGGACTGTTTGGACGAGAAGCGGGATTGTCACTGTACAATACGGAAAAGCGTTTTTCATTGATTGCTGGAAATATGATTTCAGCAAAGTCTTTTGCCCATGAGTTTAAAACAAACTTTTTTGTTCTATCATCCAAGTTTAAGAATCTGTCCTCCATTGTGATTTGTTGATATTCGTTTGGTTTGAATGCCATGGCTATGTATCGCTCCTTCTATTTCCTTTTGTTTATATTTCTATTTTACCATATTTCATCTAATCTTGGATGAAAAAATACTTTTGACACCTTAATCAAATTTATAATATATAGATTTGCAAGTTTACGAAACAAATGAATCAAAAAGATTTTATGAAAGCCTTGGTTTTGAAACAATTACTAGGAGAATGAGAAAGAATCTTGAAGCTAGTAGTTATTAAAATGTATGACGTTCGTTATAGAAACGCTTAGCAAAGAATCATGTAGTACCAAGAGAAAGTAATTAAAACTATAAAGCACGTACAAATTAAAGAATTTAAGTGAATGCGATTTGTCAAGGGTCAGATCCGTAAGTATATGCCATTGACAAATCGCTTTGTTTTAGTGATTTAGGTAGGCTTAAATTAAATGTTTCTTTATCAATACTTATCCGTGACAACACCTAATGATGATGCCTTTATAAAAGGTAAACCTCTAAGCGATTTTAAGGTTTCCGCAGTGCCTGTTACAACGACGCCTTGTATCTTTAAGTTTTCCTTTTTTATTTTTCCATTCTTGTCTTTTAAATTGTCGTAAATCCTTTTAACCTCCGACTTGATGCCATTTACCTTATGGTTATCTGTTTTAAGCTTTTCTAATTGTTTTACATTGTTCTCGATTGTTCCTATGAAAAGTTCTTCTGGATTTTTTAATTTGTCTCCGTTGCTGTTATAGACCTTTATACCGTATGCGGCTTTTTCAGAACATACATCTGCTGGATTATCTACATCAATTGTTTTTCCATCGGGAAGCTTTTGCTTATTTTTATGTGGTTTATGTGCTTCTTTTTCTTTGCTATTTAGATCGTCAACCCAATACCACGTTAAAGTTACGTTTTTTGGCGTCATTTTATTTACTTCGTCGATGCTGTACGCTTTATCAAAAGATAATGCCATCTCTATATATTTGTCATTTCCTATGTCCTCCAGCAAATTTAAGTCATTCTTGTATGTCCTGTATTTTACGTAGGGGTAGAAGAAAATCATTTCCCTTTGACCAAGTTCGTTGTACGTTGGTTTGTTTAGATCATCTTCATCAAAACTTTTTCCCCATACTATAGCTGGTGAATTGATAGCCTGTACATCGACAGTGTTGAAAAGCCCATAGCTGTATTCCTGCTGACCTGTATAAACTACCTTACCTTCTATTATCTTGTAAGTTGAATAAACTGTTTTGCCTCCAAAAATTCCTTCATACCTGATTGATTTCCCTATATACATATCAGGAGCGGTGATATCATTGAATACTGATAGGGCAAAACTTATATCAGAACTTTCCAACTGTGTTACTTTGATTCCTATAAAGATAGTGCTTATTGAGACAATCACTATGACTATCAAACTTATAACTATAGTTCTTAAAATAGAGCGCCATTTTGCTTTTTTAACCGCTTTATCAAATTTATCTTTCTTAGCGCTTTCAAAAATTGCATCAAGTTCCTTCTCATCATTATTGTCGTTTACGTTTATATTTTTTTCATCTGCCATAATTCGATACCTCCCATAATTCTTTAAATTTGTTTCTTGCACGGTAAAGATATGTCTTTACTTTGTTCTCGTCCAGATTTAATATATCGCCTATTTCTTTATAAGATAATCCAATAAAATATTTGAAAATTAAGAGGGTTCTGTAGCTTTCTTTTAATAGACCAAGGACTTTATGAACGTTTGATTTCAATTCTTCATTAAGCACATGTTCTTCTATCATTCCATCTGAATACAGACTTGAGAGAATTTTATCATCAATACCGACTTCCTCCTTCTTTTTCTTATTGTACAGATTATAATATCTGTACAATGATACTTTAAACAGCCATGGGTAGATGTTATCAACGTTTAGGGAATCAACATACTCAATAGCTTTACACATGGTTTCTTGTACGATATCTTCTGCATCTTCACAAGATGCACCGATTTTAATGAGATATTTGTAAATTATGGCCATCTTATTTATTAAGAAGTTTTCAAACCTCTCATCTTTCATGACTGACCTCCCAAGTATAATATCAGATGTATTTTATATAACGGCGCCGTTTTTGTTCTTTCATTAATATAACAAACTAGACAAACAAATGTATACAAACTTTTAAAATTTATTTTATCAAATAAATTATAAATGATGATTCAATCGTGTTTATTTCGCCTAAATTTTTTATAGATTGATAATGATTTAAAATCACAAAACTTCTTGACAATTAATTAACATACTGATATACTAGTTTCGTAGAATGCATTCGGTGAACATGTTCAATAAAATTTAAATAAGAAGGGGACTTTTTTATGGACAAAAAATATGGTATTCTATTTGAGAAGGTTTCGATTGGAAGCTGCGAGATAAAGAACCGCTTTGCCATGGCTCCTATGGGACCATTAGGCCTTGGTGATTCAGAAGGCGGTTTCAACCAAAGGGGCATTGACTATTACGTTGAGCGGGCAAAAGGAGGCACAGGATTAATCATTACTGGTGTCACATTTGTTGACAACAAAGTTGAACAGCATGACATGCCTAATTGCCCTTGTTCCACGCACAATCCAGTTCACTTTATACGAACTGCTCGCGAGATGACAGAGAAAATTCATGCATACGATGCTAAGATATTTCTTCAATTGTCAGCAGGATTTGGAAGAGTCACAATTCCTACAAATTTAGGAGAGCATCCGCCTGTAGCGCCGTCTCCTATCCCACATCGCTGGCTTGACAAGACATGCCGTCCTCTTACAAAAGAAGAAATTCGCGAGATAGTAGTGCAGTTTGGCAAAGGTGCCTACAATGCGAAGCGAGCAGGATTTGACGGCGTACAGATCCACGCTGTACATGAGGGATATCTTCTAGACCAGTTTGCCATATCCATGTTCAACAGCCGCACCGATGAATACGGCGGAAGCCTTGAAAACAGGCTGCGTTTTGCAAGGGAAGTCTTGGAGGAGATAAAGAAGACGTGCGGCGATGATTTCCCAGTGACGCTTAGATACAGCGTAAAAAGCTTCATTAAAGATTGGCGAGAAGGAGGCCTTCCGGGTGAGGAGTTTGTAGAAAAAGGAAGAGATATTGAAGAAGGAATAAAGGCAGCTAAACTGCTTGTTGAATATGGATACGATGCTTTGGATGTAGATGTTGGAAGCTATGATGCATGGTGGTGGAATCATCCGCCAATGTACCAAGAAAAAGGGCTTTACATCCCATATGCAAAGATGGTAAAAGATGCAGTAGACGTCCCTGTGATCTGTGCAGGACGTATGGACAACCCGGACCTTGCATCAGCTGCTGTAAGAGATGGAGCATGTGACATAGTTTCATTAGGTCGTCCTCTTCTGGCAGATCCTGATTATGTAAATAAGCTAAAGGCAGGAGATACCGCTTCTATACGTCCGTGTTTATCATGTCACGAAGGATGTATGGGACGCATACAGGAGTATTCTGCATTAAACTGCGCAGTAAACCCTCAGGCTTGCCGCGAAAGTTCTGAACGGCTTATACCGACACAGCACAAAAAGAAAGTCCTGATAGTAGGTGGCGGTGTGGCAGGCTGTGAAGCAGCTCGCGTATTAGCACTTCGCGGACATGAACCAATCGTGTATGAAAAAACTGATAGGTTAGGTGGAAATCTGATTCCCGGCGGCGTGCCGTCATTTAAAGAAGATGATCATGCGCTTGTAGCTTGGTATGAGAATGAGCTTAAGAAGCTAAACGTAGAGGTTCATCTCAATACAGAATTAGGTGCTGATGATGTTATTAATTTCGGTGCAGATGTCGTAATAGTTGCGACAGGGTCAAAGCCAAAAGTATTTTCGCTGGGTGACGGACCGGTTTACACTGCTCAAGATGCTTTGCTAGGCAAAGTTGATATAGGAAATGATGTGGTCATAATTGGCGGTGGACTTGTAGGATGCGAAACAGCACTGTGGCTTAGAGATATGGGCAAGAATGTGACGATAGTTGAGGCACTTCCAAAGCTTTTAGCTGTGAATGGTCCATTGTGCCATGCAAATAGTGAAATGCTGAAAGCATTGATACCATTTAAAGGCATAAGGACTATTACATCTTCAAAAGCTACAGGATACGACGGCAGGGTATTGAAAGTAAGCACACCTGATGGTGACATAGAAGTTACAGCAGACACTGTGATACTTGCTGTTGGGTATACACCGTCTAATTCCATCTATCAAGAAGTGAAAGATAAAATTTCAAACGTATATCTTCTCGGCGATGCCCGCAATGTTTCTAACATCATGTATGCAATATGGAATGCTTTTGAGGTTGCGAAAAATATAGACTAAATAGAGAATAGGAGAGAAATTTGGTGCCGGAAAGTTTGACTTCTCGAGAAAAACAGGCAATTGCTACTAAAAAAAGGATATACAGGTGCGGAGTAGAACTTATTAAGAAATATGGATACGACAACATAACAGTAAAAGAAATAGCAGAAAAAGCAAATGTTTCTATAGGAAATTATTACCATTACTTTAAGTCTAAATATGACCTTTTGGTGGAAATATTTAAACACGGCGATGAATTCTTTGAGGCGGAAGTGCCGAAGATTTTGGATGAGTATAAAGACTGTAAAGATATTTTAGTGCAATATTTCCTAGTGTACGCTCGGCTTTCAATAAACGATGGGGTGGAGATGGCAAAAAATCTCTATATTCCAACAAATAAGATGTTTTTGACGCATGGCCGTTCAATGCAGAATATGCTTATTCAAATAATAAAAAATGAGCAAGAAAAAGGCAAGATACCCAACACTCTGGACTGTGAGGAAATTACAGAGAAGTTGTTTATTGTAGCAAGGGGTGTAATATTCGACTGGTGTTTAAAAGACGGAAAGACTGATCTTTTAGCTGAGATGAAGGAAATTATATCAAGAATGGTTGAAAGCTATATTAAGAAATAGAATAAAGATATCTGTTTCATGACTGCTTTTTATTGCTTTTGGTTTACAAGTCATAAATTTGTGTTATAATAAAAGTGTGGTAATAATCTTTGTTGGTGGACATTAGTAATAGAAAAAGACGGGAGCGCATTTCCCGTCTTTTTCCGTAGATATGTACTTATTTCGAGTACCACTTGACTATTATTTCTAACAGTTTAAGCAGCAATTCAAAAATTTTGTACAAATCTACTTGGCGGTTTTGTTTCCGCCTTTTTTGTTGGTGGACATTAGTTTCACCTCCTTT
The DNA here is from genome assembly GCF_000145615.1 of Thermoanaerobacterium thermosaccharolyticum DSM 571. Lineage (NCBI taxonomy): Bacteria > Bacillati > Bacillota > Clostridia > Thermoanaerobacterales > Thermoanaerobacteraceae > Thermoanaerobacterium > Thermoanaerobacterium thermosaccharolyticum. The sequence goes on along the minus strand of NC_014410.1, from coordinate 2,460,054 downwards.
CCTTTGGAGGCTATAACTATTATATCATAAAAGTAATTGTATAAGGATGATATAACCTTTAAGTTGTGCATAAGAGCAGGCTTAACACCCGCTTTTTAATGCTTATTAAGTTTTAGTATATCTACGATATTAACAGTGTAAGCTGATATTTCATTGTATTATTCTTTTTAATGCTATATAATGAAATATGACATATTGATAAGGGAGGTAAAAATGCAGATATTCATAGTTGTACTCAACTATCTTTTAATGTTACTTATTGGCCTTATAGACAACATAAAAGGCCCTGTAATAGCGCCGATAAAATCTTTTTACCACATTGATTACACTTATATAGGTCTTTTGCTATTTATCGGAAGCCTCGGCTTTATCACAGCTTCTTTTATTGGCGGAATAATAGTAAATAGGTACGGCAGTAAGGCAGCTTTATCGGGAGGCCTCATTTTTATCATATTAGGTATACTTGGGTACTTTGTGTCGCCGTTTTTCTTCGTTTTTGCAGTCTTCTTCTTCATTATGAATTTTGGTTTAGGGATGTTGGAGATAGGCATTAATGCCACTGCCGCGGTAACGTTTGTTGTAAATCAGGCGATAATGATGAACCTTTTACATTTTTTTTATGGAGCTGGCGCCACGATTTCACCAAACGCAGTAGGAAGGCTTATTGAGATGAGATATCCTTGGCAAAATATATATCTTTTAGGCGGAATGATAACTGCAGCAATGTTGGTTGTGGTGCTTTTAACGAGATTTCCTGGTGCCGCAAGGTATTTAAACAGAGATAAAGTTAGGTTTATAGATGTTTTAAAAGATAAGTATGTTATTTTGTTTTCAATTATGTTGGGGTTTTACATTTCATCTGAGGTTGGCATAGGAAACTGGGCTGTCACTTATCTTAAAGGAGCTTACGGCATGAACAGCGTAAAAAGCTCTATGTACTTATCTCTATTTTTTGCTGCGTTTACGATAGGCAGGCTTTTAGGCGGATTTGCTGTTGAAAGGATAGGTTATGTAAAAAGCATTTTCATATTTGCCTCATTAGCATCGATTTTTGTCGCTGGAAGCATGATAAATCAAAATTTGTCTATTTTATTGTCGATTGCGGGTTTATTCTACTCCATAATATATCCCACAACAATGGCTTTGGCGATGAAGAACTTTAAAGAAAACACAGGTGTTGCCATAAGTGTCATAGTGACTGTAAGCTCATCTATTAATATGCTGGCTAATTTTATAATAGGAAAACTAAGCGATATATTCGGTGTCTTTATAGGTTTTTCTTTTATCGTAGTCTTTATGGTGCTTGTAATTGTAATGCTGAAGGTATTGTCGTCATCTTTAAAGTCGTATTCGCAATAAAAAACTCCCGTATTTGGGAGTTTTGCCTCTATATTAAGTTTACACTTTCAAGCAGTTTGCTATTATCAAGTATTTCATGAGGTTTTCCAATAGTTTCTATCGTGTGAGATTCATTCATTATGACTATTCTATCAGCAAGGCTTTTTGCCAAATCCAAATCATGTGTTGATATTATCAGTGTCTTGCCTCTATTGCCTAAATTAATTAACATATTAATAAGCCACTTTCTAGATCTTGGGTCAAGTCCGTTTGTAGGCTCATCAAGAAGCAGTACTTCAGGATTTATGACCATTATAGATGCCAGAGCGACTTTCTTTTTTTCGCCGCCGCTTAGTCTATGGGGAGGTCTATCCCGCAATTTTTCAAGTCCAAATGATTCCAATGCTTTGTCTACCATCGATTTTACGTATTTTATCTCTAGTCCCATTTGAAGCGGTGCAAATGCCACTTCATCAAATACGCTTGTATTAAAAAGCTGAACATCAGAGTCTTGAAACAGATAGCCGACTTTTCTTCTAAATTCGTATTCCTCATCATTTTTCATGTTTAATATTGATCTGCCAAAAGCTAGGATGTGACCACTATCAGGTTTCATAAGGCCATCCATCAATTTTAAAAGTGTAGACTTTCCTGAACCATTTGCACCTAAGATGATGAGCTTCTCGCCTTTATTTACGTTAAAACTTACATCAATAAGTGCTGGTATCGACTTTATGTATGAGTAAGAGACGTTCTTAAGTTCAAATATTATATCCAAAGTTTGCCTCCTTTTACAAGAAAAGTTGCCGTGAAAAATGATATGTTGAACAATATCCAGACTGCGTCAAAAATGTCGAATTTGAAGTTGCTTATTGTCTTGTATTCGCCTTTGTATCCGCGAGAAATCATGGCGCTGTAGATCTCGCTGCTTAAATGATCCGACATTATTAAGAGATTTCCCATTGACGATGCTACGAATTTTCTTTCGCTTTTGCCTTTAGACTTTCCTACATTTCTGCTTTTTCTAGCCAGAAACATATTTGATGCTACATCAAGAAACAGCGTTATATACCTTAGTGATATATCAAGTGTAGCGGAAAATACCTTTGGAAGCTTAAAATATCTTAGGGCTTTCAATATTTCGATCCATTTTGTAGATAAAGTTAAGATGTATATAAAAGACAGCGAAATAAAAGAGCGCATAATGAAAATTAATGCGCTTAAAGCACCACCCCTTGTGATGTAGAGACTTCCGGTTATATAAATAAGCGGTTTGCCAGGCCTTACTACGTTAAACAATGAAGGGATTAGGACAATGCCTGTAAATACTATAGACACTGCTGAAATCCTTGCTATGTAAGATTTCATAGGAATCTTTGAAAGCACAGCTAGTATAAGTGAGTACACCAGCATTATTGCCATATAGTACAATGAGTTGCCTAAATTGGCTATTACTATTAGGAGTATGATAGAAAGAAGTCTGACTCTTGAGTCAAGTGACTGCATCAACCCTTTTTTGTTTGCAATTTCATCTGATGCAAACATGTCTTCAAATGTACTTTGTATACCTAAAACTGTCTTCTCAATAAAATTACTCATTTTTCTCCTCTGATTTACCCATTATTTTGCTAAGTATAAAGAATACTAAAGCAATTACGGCTATTCCTACCACAGCCGAAAATATATACCCTATTGATAATTGAAGGAAGTTCTTATCAAAGCCTGGTATGCTGTAATCAGGAAATAAAGCCTTTATTGTATCTGAGAAATGCTTCATTCCGCTTGGTATATATCCTACCATGCTTTTTATCTCGTCTAAGCCCCATTCGCCCCATGCAGATCCAGGTGCCAAAAGTCCTATTGGTGTAAGCAGTATCAAAACTATTGCAGCTATCAAAAATTTTTTCACTTAGCTTCACCTCTTAATCTATAAGAGAATTTGTAAAGTATGTTGCCTTCACCGGCTCTCATTAAGTAGTACACTACAAGTCCAGTTATAACTGCTTCTACTAATCCTGCCACTGTTAGATGCGCTATCATCATAGCAGGTATCGATTGACTGAGCCCGTAGGGAAAGTACAAGGCACGGCCGTCTGCTGCATGAAATAGCACAGGTTGCAGACCTAATTCTATTGCAGTTGCAAGTGCTGCTGCATTTATGCCTATGTATGCACCGACAGCAGATGATATGACTTTTCCAACCTTTAGCTTTTGAAGCAGCGCGTATACACCGTATCCTGCGAAAGGCGCTAAAAAAGCCATGTTGAAACTGTTTGCTCCAAGAGCTAGAATTCCTCCATCGCCAAAAAACAGCGACTGTATTAAAAGGGCAATCGTCAGTGAAATGCTGGCACCCCATGGACCTAAAGCAATGGCTAAAAGCGTTGCACCTACTGCGTGTGCTGTTGTGCCACCAGGTATTGGCACGTTAAACATCATTATTGTAAAAGCAAAGGCTGAGCCTATTGCCATTGTAGAGACATCTTTTTTGTCAAAAGTTTTATTTACTTTCTTTGTTGCCACAGCTAGTACAGGCACCATTGCAGCACCCATTACAGCACATGTGGAAGGACTTAAATATCCATCTGGTATATGCATAAAAACTCCCCCTTTATAAGTTTTTGCCTGTCGTCGTCATGACAAGCTTTCCATGCTTTACGCCTTTTGTGCTTATTATCTCGTCGGCAATAGCTGATATAGTCTTTGAAGTGCCTTTTACAACCATTACTTCAAGGCAGTTGTGCTCATCAAGGTGTACGTGCATGCTGGATATTATGTTTTCATGGTGTCTATGCTGTATGTCAACAAGTTTATCGCTTATCTCCCTTACTTCATGGTTGTAAACATACGTAACTGTACCAATTGATTCGGCCTCATCTGACTTGCACTGGTTTTCGACTATGTAATCTCTAATTAAGTCCCTTATAGCTTCAGACCTGTTTTTGTAGTTTTTTGATTCGATCAATTTATCAAACTGTGAAAGCAGATTTGCTTCCATTGAGACTCCGAAGCGGGTGATTTCTTCCAGAGCAATTACCTCCTTGTGTGTTACTTTTATAAAAATAATAGCACTAAACAGATTAATAATCAATAGTACAATAAAAATTCAGAATACTGTATTAATTTAAATTATTGAAATTTATTGTGCTGTAATATATTATATAGGAAAAGGATTTTATCAGTCTTGTATTGATGAAAAAGGAGAAGAAGATGGATATAAAATCTTACGATGTAGAGATAGATGAAAAGTCTGTAATGAGATATTTGGGATATAGAGACAGAGGAGAGAATGAAGATTTAATAAAAGATATCAGAAAAGCCATAGATGAATCGTATGAATTGATGGATCCCTGCGTATGCTTCTATAGATTTCCCACAAAGTACGATGAAGTAAAGGACGAGATAATTGTATCTTCTAAAGACACATTAAATGATGATTATATAGTGGATAAATTAAAAGGTGCAGAATATGTGGTTATGGCTATTGCAACAATAAAAGACAGGATTGAAAGTGTGTCGTCCCGCTTTTTTGATGAAGGAAAGTATTTAAGAGGCATGATATTTGATGCTGTAGGAAATGCAGCGTTAGAGAATTTATGCCAGAAATTCTATTGCGATATGATAGATGAGCTGGAAAAAGAAGGACTTGGTGCAACTGAGATGATATTCCCCGGAGATAGTAAGTGGGGTATAAAGGCGCAGGAGGTCATATTTAAAAACATTGATGCGTCAATAATCGGCGTGACGCTGGATGAGAATCACACGATGCACCCTATGAAGTCTCTTTCCTTTGTTTTAGGAGTTGGCAAAGGTTTAAGATCAAATGAATCGCATCACGACTGCAGCAAATGCGATTTTTCTCAATGCATCTACCGCATGGCTAGAAAAAAGAAGCACATCGTAAAAGTCAACTACGGCGGAAGATACAAGGAAATTGAGGTCTACGATGGAGCAAATCTATTTAAAACCTTGATAGAAAATGGTGTACACGTTCCTAATTCGTGCGGCGGTTATCACACATGCGGAAAGTGTAAAGTCATTGTTAAGGAAAGACTTCCGATAACTGATGAAGAAAGGCAGCACCTTAGTAATATTGAGTTAGAAAAAAGCGTAAGGCTTTCGTGCTTTTTAAATGTGGAAAGAGACCTTGATGTTACAGTTTTAGATGAAGGAGAGGTATCTGTTTTTACTGAAGGTATTGGTGCATTTAAGCTTAGTGATATAAGCCCAAGAGTTAAAAAGGTAGCATTAAAGCTGGATATACCTACACTGGATGACCAGAGGGATGACTTTAGGAGAGTAAGTGATTCATTAGGATCTGATGTCAAGATGCCTTTAAGCGTATTAAGTGCACTTCCTGACATATTAGAAAGTCACGATTACAATGTTGCTATTACGTTAAGAAATAATGAGGTAATCTCAGTAGAAGGCGCAGATTCGATTGACAGTGTTTACGGCATATCTATCGATATAGGCACTACGACAATTGCGGCATACCTATATAACATTAAGACAGGTGCAAGGATAGATGTTTTTTCTGATATGAACCCTCAGAAATCATTTGGAGCAGATGTTATATCAAGGATAAACTATACAATCAATGAAGATGACGGGCTTTTTAGATTGCACAGAATTATAGTTGACGAAATAAATAAGATTGTAAATGCTTTTTGTGAGAATAACGCTATATCTAAGGAAAATATATATGAAATTGTCATAGTTGGCAATACTGTCATGATTCACTTAGCTTTAGGTGTACCGGTCAAAAATATTGCTAATTCGCCTTACATACCAGCCTTTACATATACGATGGAGCTAAAAGCTAATACATTAGGGATAGACATAAATAAAGAAGGGTATGTCGTTACACTTCCTATGGTTGCATCGTACGTTGGAGCTGATACGGTGGCAGCAGTCTTACATAGCCGCATGTATAAAGGCGACGATATTACTTTGCTTGTGGACATAGGGACAAACGGCGAGATAGTCTTGGGGAATAAAGAATTTCTTATATCCTGCTCCGCTGCAGCAGGACCTGCTTTTGAGGGTGCTAATATAACGTTTGGTATGAGCGGTGTAGAAGGCGCCATTGACCATGTTGATTTAAAAAGAGATCCTATATTTACAACAGTTGGAAGGAAGAAAGCAAAAGGCATATGCGGTTCTGGCATCGTAGATGCTGTGGCAGAGCTTTTCAAGCATGGCATAGTTGATAATACTGGAAGGATATTGGATAAAGATGAAGTGACAAGCGCAGTTGGTAAAAAGTTTTTAGATCGCATTGTACAATACAATGAAATGCCAGCATTTTTGATAGATGATGAGAATGGAATTTACTTGACTCAGAAGGATATAAGGCAGGTGCAATTGGCGAAGGCAGCTATAAGGGCAGGAATCAATATACTTATAAATGAGATGAATATTTCCGAAAGTAATATAAAAAGAGTTTACTTAGCAGGTGGGTTTGGCAGCTACATAAGCATAGAGAGCGCTGCTACAATAGGGCTTATACCAAGTGAATTAAAAGATAGAACGATGCAGATAGGAAATGCTGCAGGTTCAGGCGCATCTTTAGCGCTTCTTTCAGACGATGAGCTAAATAAGGCAAGAATTGTAAGGGATAAGATAAAGTACATTGAGCTTTCAAATGTGCCGACATTTCAGGATGAATTTATTAAATCTATGTATTTTACATAATTGTTTTACAAAATTTATGTTATATTTTTTATATCCATTTTAGGCTCGACTAACACATTTGTGTGGTGAAGAAGAAGTACGTTCGGCGTATATATTAGCAGGTTCATAGTTTATACCACCTTCGAGTGCATGTAGTTACTATAAGGTTTGAAATGTCATCTATTGAAAGGTCTGCATTCTCATGCACCAAAGAGCTATTTCTAAAGCTTGAATCTCTCCATTTCTAATTTTTACATTTTTCAAGATGAAACCCTCTTTTTATTTAACATTTAATTTGATTATACAATAGTGCTTATTAAAAACAATTAATATCAATTTATGCCACTGGATTTTTTCTTAAAAAATGATATTATTAAAACGTATGAATTTATATAGAAGGAAGTGTTGGATCATGAGCTTGTATGATGACATCAAAAGGTTTATCAATAATACAGATGGAAACATAGGTGTTTCAATAAAAAATCTGAAGACAGGGGAAAGAATAGACATAAATGAAGAGATGATGTTTCCATCGGCCAGCACAATAAAAATAGTTATAATGGCACAGATTTATAAAATGGCTAAAGAGGGTTACATAAGGTTAACTGATAATATCATTCTATCTGACTTTATGAAAACAAATGGTAGCGGGATTCTTTATCAGCTTAACAGTAAGCATAAATTTACTATAGAAGAACTTATAACATTGATGATCATTATAAGCGACAATACAGCTGCAAATGTCCTGATTGACATAGCAGACATGAAAAATATAAATAAGATGGCAGAGGATCTTGGAATGTTACATACAAAGATACAGAGAAAGATGATGGATTTTGAAGCAGCAAAATCCGGGAAAGATAATTACACATGCCCGAAAGATATGACGCATCTTCTAGAGCTTATACATGATGGAAAAGTTGTAGATGAAGAGTACAGCAACATGATGCTTGATATATTAAAGAAGCAACAGGATTTAGGAAGGCTTGATTTGTATCTACCAGAAGACGTCTTAATTGCACATAAGCCAGGGGAGCTAAAGCTTTTAGAGCATGATGTAGGGATAGTGTTTCTTGAAAATTGTCAATACATAATAAGCGTAATGACGAATAATTTGAGTACAAATTTAGATGGTAGAAGGGCCATAGGGAAAATATCAAAGTTGGTTTACGATGAATATGTAAAACTATAAAGTCTTTTTAATAGTAGTTGCCTGCATTTATGTTATAATATATGTGTAAGAATCATAGATAGGCGTTCCCCAAATGTGGGACACTTCGGGAAATATTGCAAAAGATAAGGGGGAATGCCAATTTGGAGAAGGACATAATCAATCTGATACTTGCTGTTGTTACAGTTTTTGGATTATATATTATAGTTAATGCTCCTAAATCCATAATAATTAAAATTGAATTTAAAAGTTTAAAAATAGAAATAAATACAAAAAAAGAATAGGTAGTTGCAGCTACCTACTCCAATATCCGACATATCTCAAACACCGAAGTGTCCCTTTACTTATATTATAACATATAATAAAAAAAATAAAATAGGAGGGATTATATTTGACGATATTTTTAATTATTTTAGTTTCAATTATATGGCTCATTGATTTTTTGGTATTATTAGATGCTAAATTTGATTATAAAAATAGATTTTTGTGCATATCAGTAAGAACAGAAAAAGAGCAATAATCTAGGAAAAAGCGTGTAAGTTTATTTTGTCAAGATTCTAAGGGAGTTAAGCACCGCCAGTACAGTTACACCCACATCTGCAAATACTGCTTCCCACATTGTTGCAAGACCCAATGCTCCTAAAGTGAGGACAGATAATTTAACGCCTAATGCAAAAATTATATTTTCTAAAACAATTTTATGAGTTTTCTTTGCTATTTTTATGGCGTCAACCAATTTATAAGGCTCGTCTGTCATCAGCACCACGTCTGCCGCTTCTATAGCAGCATCAGTGCCGATTTTCCCCATTGCAATTCCGACGTCTGCTCTTGTTAAAGCAGGAGCATCATTTATTCCATCTCCAACAAAAGCTACTTTGCCTTTTAAATCAGTATTGCTGCACAGTTCGTCGACGACATTAACTTTTTCATCAGGCAGAAGCTCTGAGTAAACATCATCAAGTCCTAACTCATTTGATATATATTCGCTTATTTCTTTTTTATCTCCGGTAAGCATTATGAGTCTTTCTACACCTAAGCTTTTAAGTGCTTTTACAGTATCTTTGGAGTCTTTTTTTATTGTATCAGATATGACGATGTATCCTGCATATTTTCCGTCTACTGCTATATGGACAGCACTGTACGGTCTGACATTCTTAAATGCTATATTATGACTTTTCATCAATTTTGAATTTCCTATAAGGATTTCCTTATCATCGATAATAGCTTTTATGCCATTGCCGGCAAGCTCAACATAATCTTTTATTTTTCCTGCGTCAATTTTGCTGCCGTAAGCATTTACGATAGATGATGCTATAGGATGATTTGAGTAGTATTCTCCGTATGCAGCATATTTAAGCAGCTCATCGCTTTTTAAAGGATTTTCTGCATTGATTTCTGTCACTTTGAAGGTACCTTCTGTCAATGTGCCGGTTTTGTCGAAAACTATTGTTTTAACATCATTTAAAGCTTCTAAGTAATTGCTGCCTTTTATAAGGATGCCGCTTTTTGACGCAGCTCCGATGCCGCTGAAGAAGCTTAACGGTATCGATATAACAAGGGCACATGGACATGATATGACTAGGAATACCAGCGCTCTGTAGATCCAATTTGAGAAGTTCTCATTTAAAAGTAGAGGAGGGATTGTAGCTATAAATAATGCAGATAGTGTTACGATTGGTGTATAGTATTTTGCAAATTTCGTTATAAAATTTTCGGCTTGTGCTTTTTTATTGCCGGCATTTTCTATCAAATCAAGAATCTTTGATACGGTTGATTCTTTAAAGTTCTTTTCGACTTTAACGGTGAGAAGGCCGTTTTTGTTTATAAAGCCGCTTAATACATTAGAACCGATGCCAACTTCCATTGGCAAATATTCTCCTGTCAGTGATGATGTATCCACAAATGATTTGCCATCTATTACTTTTCCATCCAGCGGTATTTTTTCACCTGGTTTTACTAAGATGATATCGCCTATATTTACTGCTTCTGGCGGTACCTTTTTTATATTATTTTCAATCTTTAAGTTTGCGTAGTCAGGCCTTATATCCATCAAATCTTTTATTGATTTTCTAGAATTGTCTACAGCGTAATCCTCAATAAGTGTGCCTATTTGATAGAAAAGCATGACGGATACGCCTTCTTCATATTTGCCGATTGCAAAGGCACCTATTGTGGATATGCTCATGAGAAAATTCTCATCAAACAATTGACCTTTCAAGATTTTTTTGATGGACAGTGCAATTATCTCTCCACCTGAAATAATGTAGCTTATGAAGAAAAAGGAGAACTTTGCGTATTCCGGAAGTTTAAAAATAACAGGCAGAATAAATAAAGCTGCTGCAGATAATAATTGCATGATTTTCCACTTAAAGCGGCTGTCTTTGTCTTTTACGATCTTGACTTCAGAATCAGAAATATGAATATTTGGCTCCACATCTTTTACAACTTTCTTTATAGTTTTATTTATATCATTTATCTTATTTATATCTTTTAATTCAACAGTCAATTTTGTATTTATAAGATCTACATTGGCATTGCATATACCATCTATTTTTTTCACATTGTCTTCTATTTTTGCTGCACATACAGCACAGTCTAATCCTTCTAACAGAAATGTCTGCTTTGAGCCTTTCATGTTATTTGCCTCCAAAACTATCCCTTCTTTCATATAAATTTAAGCCAAATAAAGGCTATTCTTCTATATGGCTGAATCCCTGGTCAAATATCTTTATGACGTGGTCGTCTGCAAGAGAATAGTATACGACTTTGCCTTCTTTTCTGTATTTTACAAGTTTGCTTTGCTTCAATATCCTTAGCTGATGAGATACTGCAGATTGATTCATGCCAAGTGTCGCGGCAATATCGCATACGCACATTTCAGACTCAAATAAAGCACATAAAATTTTGATCCTTGTTGTGTCGCCGAATATCTTAAAAAGCTCAGCAAGGTCGTACAATTTTTCTTCTTCAGGCATTAATTTTTTTACTTTGTCAACAACATCTTCGTGTATTACAGTTATTTCACATACGTCATTGTTGCTCTTATTGTCTTTCATAAAAACACCTCGATGATTGAATATATGAATATTTGTTCATATATATTTTATAATTTATTTCAGCATATGTCAACTGCGTTTTATTCAGTAGTAGGTGAGAATCAAATAGGAGAGTGTCATATGCTCATTATGGTTTAATGCGATGCTGTGCTATAATATATTTTAGTAATTCAGTTATGAGGGATAAAGATGATGCGCAAGATAATCCATGTCGATATGGATGCTTTTTTTGCATCTGTAGAGCAGCATGATAACCCTAAGCTCAAAGGAAAACCTGTCATAGTAGGCGGATTATCTGGGAGAGGTGTTGTGTCTACATGCTCTTATGAAGCCAGAAAATATGGAATTCACTCAGCAATGCCGATGTACATGGCAAAGACTTTATGTCCACATGGTGTTTTTTTGCCTGTAAGATTTGAGCGGTACAGGGAAGTGTCTAAAAAAGTATTTGATATTTTGTATGAAATAACTAATATTGTGGAGCCGTTGTCGATTGATGAAGCTTATCTCGATGTAACAGATATCGACAAAAATCCAGAAGATATTGCCAAGGAAATAAAAGAAAAAGTGTATATGACGACAGGGCTTACTGTGTCTGCAGGTGTTTCATACAATAAATTCCTTGCAAAGATAGCATCAGACTGGAATAAGCCGGATGGGCTTATGGTTATAAGTGAAGACATGGTGCCTGATATTTTAAGACCTCTTAGTGTGTCAAAGGTGTACGGCATCGGCGAGAAATCTTCTGAAAGGCTAAAAAAGATCGGCATAGAGAAAGTCGATGATTTACTGAAACTAAGTGAAGAAGAACTTACGAATATATTTGGAAAGTATGGCAAAGAGATATACGACAGGATAAGAGGGATCGACTTAAGGCCTGTCGAAACATACAGGGAGACGAAATCAATCGGCAAAGAGACTACACTTAAAAAAGACACTGATGATATTGATTTGCTGTCAAAGTATCTAAAGAGATTTTCTAAGATAATATCATCGGAGCTTAAAGAAGAGAGGCTCTATTGCAGGACTGTTACAGTAAAAATCAAGACGTCACATTTTACAGTCCACACGAAAAGCAGAACATTAAATGAATATATAGATTCACCTGAGGATATTTACAATGTAGCAACTGCTATTTTAAAAGAATCAAAGATTAGTCAGCCTGTAAGGCTTATTGGACTATCTGTCTCAAATTTGAGTAGAAATAAGATAAAGCAGTTGTCGCTTTTTGATTCAGAAATTAGAAAAAATATTAAGATCGATAAGATAGTTTATGAGGTAAATAAAAAGCTTGGAGGGTATTTTGTAAAAAAAGGAAGCGATATATAGGGGGGTCAAAATGGAAAAAAGCGAACATAAATTTAGTCTTCAAAAGGAAATATTAGAGCTGGCTTGGCCTTCTATTACTGAGCAGATGCTTATAATGATGGTAGGTATGGTATCTACAATATTTGTAGGACACATCAGCACTGCAGCTATAGCAGCAGTAGGCATGATTAACACGCTGGTGTTTTTCTTTCAATCGATCTTTGCAGGGCTTTCTACTGGATGTACAGTAATCGTGGCGAGGCTTATAGGTGAAGAGGACGAAGACAATGCACGACTTGCAGTCATGCAGGCGCTTGTAATGTGCATCATAATATTTATAGCTTTTACTGTTTTTGGATATATATTTGCAGTTCCCATCATAAAAACATTTTTTGGTACAGTTGCAAAAGATGTTTTCGAACTAGGCCTAATGTACTATAAGATAATACTTTTAGGAATGCCTTTTGTCATAATAGACATTGTTTTAGGCGGAGCGTTAAGAGGTGCTGGAGATACCAGGACGCCAATGTACATTACTGCAACAATAAACTTGATAAGCTTCATTTTAAATTCACTTACGGTATTTGGCGTAAACATAGGAGGACATCAATTTATACCTGCATACGGCGTAAAAGGTTCTGCTATGTCTGTCACTATAGCGAGGGTGATAGGCGGATTTATACAGCTTTACGTTCTTTACTTTGGAAAGAGGAAGATAAATTTAAGTGTACATGACAAGATTAGATTAGACTTACCGATGATGTTTAGAATCGTAAGAGTGGGTGTACCTGCATCGCTGGAACAACTGATAATGCAGGGCGGATTTTTAATACTGCAGGTTATTGTCTCTACAATGGGTACAGCGTCTATTGCAGTGTACCAAATAGGTATGAATGCCAACAGCCTTGCATTTATGCCTATATTTGGGTTTCAGCTTGCTGCAACGTCCCTTGTAGGAAGAAGCCTCGGCGCTAGAAAAATAATGCTGGCGGAGACATACGGGAAACTATCAAATAAAATAGCCGTAAGGGTTATAACGGTTATAGGAATTATCATGTTTATCTTTGCACGTCAGCTTGCTGCACTTTATTCAACAGATCCTGAAGTCATAAGGATGGGGGCAGTCGTAATAAGGATATTTGCTGCTATAGAGCCAATGCTTGCTATAATGAACGTTTTATCAGGAGTCTTAAGAGCAGCCGGTGATTTAATGTATATAGTTATAACCGCATTTGTAGGCTTATGGCTTTTTAGAATCGCTATAGGCTATGTGCTGGGCAAAACGATGGGCATGGGCATATATGGTATATGGATAGGCATATGCTTTGATTTTGTCGTCCGTTCTTTCATGTACACGTACAGATTCAAGCAAGGAAAGTGGAAGTATCTGATGGTGTGAAACATGGGGATTCTATTGTTCATTTTTTATGAAATAGTTGCAAATTGGCAAAAATAAATTTATTATAGAAGTATAATTAAGCTGGGAGTTGATCTTGTGGATGTATTTATAGAAAAGCTTGTAAAAAAACAAAAGACCCCTAAGGATACATTGACGGCAATTGGACTTATTGTGGCTTCATTGGTAGTTGTTTTTTTCATAATACCTATGATACCTTTTGTTAAGGGATTTCTTATCTTTTTCATCATCGCCATACCTTTTTTTGCGTATTACGTTATAAGATCGCAAAACATAGAATATGAGTACGCATATACTAATGGCGAACTGGATGTGGACAAGATAGTTGCAGAGAGCAGAAGAAAGAGGCTTTTAAGTGTCGACTGCAAAGACTTTGAAATTGTAGCAAAGTTATCAAGCGACAAATATTTGGAAGAGTATAAAAATATCCCAAATCGGATAGAAGCAGTAAGCTCTATGACATCGCCAGATGTCTACTTTGCTGTATTTGAGAATGGAGGTAAAAGGACAATTCTCTACTTTGAACCTGATGAAAAGATGATAGAAGCCATGTGGAAGTACATACCGAGGAAGTTTTTTAAATAAACTGGAGGAATGCAGATGCCCATCAATGTAGTATTAGTTGAACCGGAGATACCGCAAAATACAGGGAATATAGCGCGGACTTGTGTCTTGACAGGATCTAAGCTTCACCTAGTTAAACCTCTTGGATTTTCTTTAAGTGAGAAGTATTTAAAAAGGTCTGGACTTGATTATTGGCCTTACCTCGACTTAAAGGTATACGAAAACATAGAAGAATTTTTAGAGTCCACAAAAGGCAGTAAGTATTATTTGGCTACTACAAAAGGCAAGCATTTTTATCATGAAGTAAAGTACGAAGATGATTCATACATACTTTTTGGAAAAGAATCAGCAGGGCTTCCTCAGTGGCTTAGGGAAATGTACGAAGATGACTGTATAAGGATACCTATGAACGAGGTAAAGGCGGAGAGATCTTTAAACTTATCAAATTCTGTAGCAATCTTAGTCTATGAAGCTTTAAAACAACTGGGCTTTCCTAACATGTATTAATATAGAGTGCAGCTAAAATCAGCATTTCTTGGTAAGCGTCCGCAAAATACTGAAAGAAATGTTTTAGCTGCTATTTATTTTTTATACTTTTCATTTATGGATAATAGAATTATCACTTGCGAATTCAAGTTTGTCATAATATTCCTGCTGCTATTTAGTGAGAAAAAATTGCATTTATATCTTTATTGATGTTTTAGCATAATTATGATAAAATTATGCTAAACTAATAAAGGGGTGATATTTGTATGCCACATATCAGACCAGTATCTGATTTGAGAAACAATTTTGCAGATATATCAAGGATAGTCCACGAAACTCAAGAACCTGTATTTTTGACCAAGAATGGTTATGGGGATATGGTTGTAATGAGTATGGAAGCTTATGAACGCAAACTGTTTAAAAGTGAAATTTACTTTAAGCTGAAGGAAGCGGAACTGGAAGCCAAAACAACTGATACGAGATATTCCCATAAAGAAGTATTTGATGAATTAAGAGCAAGGCTTGCGGATAAGTTGGAATCTGATGAAGTATGAAATTAGATACCTACCTTTGGCAAATAAAGATTTATCTAATATTGTATCTTATATTGCAGATGAATTAAAAGCACCAAAGGCAGCAATGGATTTAATTGACGCATTGGATACTTCTATATCAAGGCTTGCACAGTTTCCATTTTCATGCAGAGTATATCAGCCTGAAAAATCTCTTGATAATGAATATAGAATATTACCTGTAAAAAACTATTTAGTGTTCTATGTAGTTAAAGGACAGGTTGTTGAGATTCACAGGGTTATATATGCTAAAATGGATTTAAGCAAACTTTAAAACGTACGTCAATTGTCAATGTTGATAAGTTTGTGTCAAGTAGTTATTGGCAAATTTTTTTCTTCAAATTTTATCCTAATAAGGTAAAGACCTTTTCATGGAAGTAAAAAGTTGGGAGAGACCTATTAGCAAAAGTGATGCTGAGAAATTTGTAAAAACGGTAGAAGATATGAAGACTTTAGGTATAAAAGGTTACTTTATATACTATTCGCTTAATGGTTTTGAAGATGATGCGAAAAAAATATCTTAATGAAAATGGAATTATGTATGTTCATAAAAATAGCTGGGTTATCGTATGATAATCCAGCTATTGTGTGCTCGACATGAGCGATAGCTATAAATGTTATATCTTGATTGACTCAGTCTTTTAAAGCTAAAAGTATTTTATTAACCTCTTTCGAGACTTTATCAAATTCTTCAGGCGTAAGCGACTGTGCACCGTCTGAAAGGGCCATATCCGGATGCGGATGTACTTCTATGATGAGCCCATCTGCTCCTACTGCCACGGCAGCCCTTGATAGCGGCGCTATAAGGTCACGCCTTCCTGTGCCGTGACTTGGATCGACTATTACAGGAAGATGGGATAAATTTTTTACTGCAGCTACAGCGTTTAAGTCAAGAGTGTTTCTTGTGTACGTCTCAAATGTGCGTATGCCTCTTTCACAAAGTATGACATTTGGGTTTCCCTCTTTCATGATGTATTCCGCTGCATTAAGCCATTCTTCTATAGTCGATGACAAGCCTCGCTTCAGTAAAACTGGCATGTTTGACTTACCTATTTCTTTTAGAAGCTCGAAATTCTGCATGTTTCTTGAACCAACTTGCAGTATATCTGCGTACTGGGATACTTTATCGATGTGGGAGCTGCTGACTATCTCTGTGATAGTAACCATGCCTGTTTCCCGTCCAACGGCATTTAGTATCTTCAGTCCTTCTTCTTCTAATCCCTGAAAAGAGTATGGTGACGACCTTGGTTTGTATGCTCCGCCCCTTAAGACCTTTGCACCTGATTTTTTGACTGCTTTAGCCGCCTCAATCATCTGCTCATAGCTTTCTACTGCACACGGGCCTGCCATCATGACAAAATTGCCGCCGATATCTACATCTTTGACTCTTACAACGGTATTGTCAGGTTTTGCTGATCTTGATACAAGCTTATACGGTGATGAAATTCTCACTACGTCGTATACACCTTCCATTGATGATATAGGCTTATCTTCTAGAACTTCTACATTTCCGATGACACCGATTATTGACCTTTCGGCACCATTTACTACATGTGTAGATAGATTGAATTTCCTTACGTATTCACAAACATTTCTTATATTTTCTTCTGTAGCATTTTCTTTCATTATAATGACCATGTAATCAGCCCCTTTTAACATATTTTCTGATAAAAAAAATCTCTCATCCCAAAGGACGGAGATTTTCCGCGGTACCACCTTTATTAACCATGAAAGGTTCACTCTAAGAGTACAATCATACTCCCTTCTTTTTAACGGTAGAAGACTCCGGCATCACCTACTTTAGTTTCAGATCGCAACTTAAGAGGGAACTTCAATATGCTTAAGATATCCGGCTTCCACCGTCCCGGACTCTCTTTAATCCTCCGCATACCTACTTTCCTCTTTCATCGTCTTTCACTCAAATTATTGTAATAATAATACAACAAAAAGACCCTTGTGTCAATAAAATTTTTTACTTTAAATTGCTAAAATGTTTTTACACCTCTTTTATATTATGCTAAAATATCTATAAAAAGATATAAAAAGGAGCGGTATACATGAGAATTGTAAGAATCGACGATGAAGGAAAGAAGTATGGAGTAGTAGATGGTGAAAATATTTTCACAATGGATGGAGGCTTGATGAAAAGTTTAAAGATTGACGATGTGAAGCTTTTGCCGCCATGCGACATGACAAAGGCCGTATGCGTTGGATTGAATTACGGTGATCATATTGAGGAGATGGGAGACAAGCGCCCTGATGAGCCTACGCTGTTTATAAAGCCTGCAACTGCAGCGATAGGACCTGATGATTACATAGTAATTCCTAAAATGTCAGAAAGGGTTGACTACGAAGGAGAATTGGCCGTTGTCATTAAGAATACGGCAAAGGATGTTTCAGAAGATGAGGCAATAAATTATGTGCTGGGATATACGATTGCAAATGATGTCACAGCAAGAGATCTGCAGTCAAAAGACGGGCAGTGGACGAGGGCAAAATCATTTGACACATTTTTGCCATTGGGGCCATGGATTGAAACAGATTTAGACCCTTCAAACTTAGAGATAAAAACATATGTAAATGGCAAATTAAAGCAGCACAGCAACACAAAGCACCTTATATTCAGTGTACCAAAGCTTGTATCATTCATATCGCATATCATGACATTAAATCCCGGCGATGTAATACTTACAGGAACCCCATCGGGAGTAGGACCGCTTAATTCAGGCGATGTTGTAACAATCGAGATCGAAGGAATAGGGAAGCTGACAAATAAAGTCAAGTAAAGGGGATACACATGAAGTTTTATTTTTGCGGTGGAGCAAGCGAAGTAGGTGCATCATGCTACTTGGTGAATATAGACGGGAAAAATATTTTACTAGATTGTGGAATAAGGATGTCATCAAGCAAGGACAATCTTCCGGATTTTCAGCATATTCAGGAAAATGGTGGAGTAGATGTCATAGTAATAAGCCATGCACACATGGATCATATAGGTGCTCTTCCGATAATATCAAGAATATACCCTGATGCTAAAATATATATGACACATGCTGCAAAAGATTTGACAAGGGTACTTTTGTACGACAGCTTAAAGATAATGGAAAGAGAAGCGGAGATACCCGCTTATGCTGAGATACATGTAAAGGAAATGCTAAACAGGATTATATGCCATACGCCTGGGCATACATTTTCACCTTTTTTAGACGCTGATTTAAAGGTTACTTTCTACAGCGCCGGTCATATAGCAGGTGCAGCGTCAATATACATAGTCGGAAATGAGGGAAGCTTTTTTTACTCAGGCGATTTCTCGAGATTTAGGCAGAATACGATAGAAGGTGCCTCAATACCTAAATTAAGACCAGATGTAGCCTTTTTTGAATCCACGTATGGCGATAAGCTTCATGCAAATAGAGAATTAGAAGAATCAAGGCTTGTTGAGAAGATAGGCTCTGTAGTAAAAAATGGCGGAAAGGTTCTGATACCTGCTTTTGCACTTGGGAGAGCGCAGGAAATAATCCTCATACTAAAAAAGGCTATAAATAAAGGCATGATAAATACAAAGGTTTACGTAGATGGCATGGTAAAAGATATATGCAGGATATACAAGTTAAATCCAAACTACCTAAGGGAAAATCTGGCTAAGAAGATTTTTAAAGGCGGAGAAATATTCTTTGATGACAATGTGATGCCAGTTGACATACCTGAAATGAGGGAAGAAATCATAAAAGAGCCATGCGTGATAGTATCAAGCTCAGGAATGCTTACAGGCGGTCCCAGCCAGTGGTATGCTGAAAAGCTGGCAGGAGACGAAAAAAACCTGATAGCCATAACAGGGTATCAAGACGAGGAGTCTCCAGGAAGAAGGCTTTTGGAGCTTACAGATGAAAAAGACGATGATAAAAAGCTTAAATTGGGGGATAAAGAAATACAAGTAAAATGTGCAGTTGACAAGTTTGGACTTTCGGCACATGCCGACATGAGCGAGATACTGTCGTTTGTAAATTTCCTTTATCCTAAAAAAGTGTTTTTAATCCATGGCGATCCAGATGTGATAGATTTTTTAGGAAGAGAAGTGCAGAGGGACATTAGGACAGATGTGTATGTACCACAAAATGGCGATGTGCACGATATTGATATACAAAATCCGCGAAAACAGCTTAAAAGAGAGCCGTTTCCTTCAATGAAAATGAAAGATGCTTTAAATGAAGGCAACATAGAGAAGCTTTGGAGATTTGTGCTGGATAAAATTGGCGTAGACATAGGACTGTCTGTAGAAGATATAGGGGAAATATGGGGTTGCGTGGAAGATACTGATGCTTTAAAAGATTTGCTGAATAACTCAGTATACTTTCAGCCTGATAAAAAGAGGATGTTTTTATATCGCCCTGTATCAGAAGAAGAACTGAAGTCAGAAGAAGATAAAGGCCCTATGGAAGTGAACAAGATGCTTTCATTAGTTGATGAATACTTCAGCAGAGAGTCAGGACTATACAAAAAGGGTGCCAGATTTGATGAGAAGATAGCTATTTTGTACTTTGATTTTCCAGATGTAGCAAAATATAGATATTCCCATCTATTTAAAGAATTTGAAGAAAGAACAGGATGGAAAGTTGAAATAAACGAAAATATAAACACATCAGCCATAAATGACGTCATATATAAGCTGTTGCCAGATGCTGCTATTAGCAAAATATCTTACAAAAGCTTTGACAAATTAGTATCTGTAAAGATTGACGGAGAAATTGAAGACATCCAAGAAGTAAAAGATAAATTTTACAATGAGACTGGACTTAAGCTTATAGTTAATGGGAAAGACGCGTCGGTTGATACAATTGGTGTTGTTGATAAAGGTTCTGATAAACTTGAGCAGAATGAGGCACTTACGATCATAGATGAGGCGTTTAAGGATTTGCCTCATAAGCCTTATAAAAAGAGCATAAAGACATCAAACGGCATCAAGTATATTGAACTATCATTTATATCTAAGGTAGTTGGCGAAAGGTACAAAGAAAAAATAGATGAGCTTATAAAGAAGACTGGTTGGACGATTGTGGTAGGAAGCGGTTGCAATCAGATAGAAGTCATAAATATTGCAAAGAGAGTATTTGGGGAAATGGGAGTTAAACTTAAGAAAAATCCAAGCGTATATTTAGATGATATGACAGTTGGCATATCAATAGATGGCGATGCAGATGATGAGATTATTAAAAAGATAGATGACACGTTGTACGACATGACAGGCTTAAGGCTGAGATGAATATTCGTGGAAAGGAAGGTTTGCGATGGGTTATAAAGAGATTTCCTTAAAATACGGAAAAGGTGCGGTAGATGTAAAAATAGATGAGAATATGTGTACAGTGCTTTATCCTGAAGATTTGCCTGGTGTTGAAGACCCTATGGCGGAAGTATCAAGATCGCTTAAAGATCCAATTGGTAAAGCGCCTTTATCTGATTTGGTCAAGGGCAAAAAAGATGTCGTAATATTAGCCAGCGATATAACTCGCCCGTCGCCATCTCACATTTTAATACCGCCTATAACAGATGAATTAAACAGGGCAGGTATAAGCGATGATAGCATAAAAATCGTATTTGGGCTTGGATACCACAGAAAGCATACAGATGATGAAAAGAAGACGCTTGTTGGTGAAGAAGTGTTTAATAGGATAAAGTGTATCGACCATGATATAGATGACTGCGTATACGTTGGTACTACAAAAAGAGGTACGCCAGTAGAAGTCTTTCGTGAAGTATACAATGCAGATTTTATCATAGCTACAGGTAACTTAGAACTTCACTATAAGGCAGGGTACAGTGGAGGCCACAAAGCACTGCTTCCAGGTGTTTGCAGCAAAAATACCATAGAAAAAAATCACGCCCTTATGTTTTCAGAAGGAGCAATGCCAGGCAAAATCGATGGAAATCCAATGAGAGAGGATATCGAAGAAGGAGGTAAGCTGGCAAGAGTCGATTTCATAGTAAATGCAGTCTTAAACAGCCACAAAGAGATAGTTAAAGTAGTATCAGGGGACCCCATAAAAGCTCACAGAGAAGGTGCAAAATACATCGATAAGATGTACAAAAGAGTTATACCGGAGAAAGCTGATATTGTGGTGGCATCTTGTGGAGGATACCCAAAAGACATTAACCTTTATCAAGCTCAAAAAGGGCTTGACAATGCCCAATATTCTGTAAAAGACGGTGGAACAATAATATTAGTGGCGGAATGCAGAGAAGGTTTGGGAGAGAAGCTTTTTTCAGACTGGATGGTAAATTCATCATCTGTAGATGAGCCATTAAAGTGGATAAAAGAAGAATTCAGGCTTGGAGCACATAAAGCTGCTGTAATCTGTGAAGTATTGAAAAGGGCTGATATCTACCTTATATCATCTTTTGACCGCAGTCTAACTGAAAAGATATTCTTTAAATATGCAAAGACTCCGCAGGATGCACTTGATGAAGCTATTAAAAAATATCACGATCCTAAGATACTTGTTCTTCCATACGCAAATTCGACGCTGCCATATGTGGAGGAGTAAAATTTATGGCAAATTCTCAAATAACGAAAAAAGCAATGGCTGATGCGCTTAAAGAATTGATGAAAACAAAGCCATTAAATAAAATCTCCGTACAGGATATCGTAAATAAATGTGGCCTCAATAGGCAGACTTTTTATTATCATTTTCACGATATTTTTGAACTGCTTGAGTGGATTTATAAAAAAGAAGCTATTGAAAAAATCTCTCAATATAAAAATTATGAACATTGGACAGAGGGATTTTATCAAGTATTTAAATATATTGAGGATAACAAATTATTCTGTATCAATACATTAAACTCATTGGGAAGAGAACACTTGGAGAATTATCTTTATTCTGTGACATATGACCTTGTTATTGGGGTTGTTTATGAAATATCCAGAAATATGAAAGTGAAGGAGAAATACAAGGAATTTATTGCGAATTTTTATACCCTGGCATTTATAGGATTAATCATACAATGGATGAAAAAAGGTATGAAAGAAAAACCGGAAAAACTAATTAAAGATTTAAATGAACTTATTGAAAGCAATTTCATGAAAGCCCTGCAAAAATACGAGCTGTGTGATTAAAAAATATACAAATTCTATCAAATGTCAAAATTTTATACAGTTTAAGCTCTTTGATTATTTCAAAATCAGTGTTATAAAGCTATATTGTTTTTAGAAATATTTGATAATCAAGGAGCTGATTTTTATGAGAGATTATAAAAACACTCACGCTTATTTTGTAGGAGGAGGAATAGCTTCACTTGCAGGAGCGTGCTATTTGATTAGGGACTGCAGCTTTCCAGGTGATCATATTCATATTTTTGAAGAATTGAATGTCTTAGGTGGAAGCAATGACGGTGCGGGTAATCCTGAAACTGGGTATGTAATAAGAGGCGGTAGGATGTTGAATGACGAAACTTATGAAAATACTTGGGAGCTTTTATTGTCAATACCATCTATTGACAATCCAGAGAAATCCGTCAGAGAAGAAATAATTGAATTTGACACTCAACATCCAACCCATTCAAATGCAAGACTTGTTAATAATAACGGTGAAGTCGTAGATGTATCATCTATGGGTTTTGACAATGATGACAGGATTGCTTTGGCAAAGCTCATTGTAACACCTGAAGAGAAGCTTAATATGTTAAAAATTAGTGATTGGTTTAAACCACACTTTTTTGAGACCAATTTTTGGTACATGTGGGCAACGACTTTTGCATT
Source organism: Thermoanaerobacterium thermosaccharolyticum DSM 571 (assembly GCF_000145615.1). Classification (NCBI taxonomy): domain Bacteria; kingdom Bacillati; phylum Bacillota; class Clostridia; order Thermoanaerobacterales; family Thermoanaerobacteraceae; genus Thermoanaerobacterium; species Thermoanaerobacterium thermosaccharolyticum. Next base: position 2,436,713 of record NC_014410.1, on the reverse strand, counting down.
TCAACCTTGGCATAGCTTAGCAGAATTAAGAAGATATATGATAAGATTTATGCATGAGTTTCCAAGAATACATACATTAGAAGGTGTGACAAGAACACCTTATAATCAATACGATTCTTTAATTTTACCAATAAAGAAGTTCTTGGAAAATCACAATGTTGATTTCAAACTGAAATGTGCCGTAACAGATCTAGACTTTAAGGATACAGATAAAATAACGGTTACAAGGATATACTATAAAGAAGAAGGTATGGAAAAAACAATTGAGGTAAATGAAAGCGACGTTGTATTTGTCACGAATGGTTCAATGACAGAGGGCTACAGTTTGGGATCAATGACAAAGCCACCTGTTTTAAATGATAAAGGTGCATCGTGGAAATTATGGGATAAGATTTCAAAGAAAAAACAAGGTTTAGGAAATCCTACTGTATTTGACGATAATATACAAGGATCAAAGTGGGAATCATTTACTGTAACTTGTCATAATTCAAAGTTTTTTGACCTAATGGAAAAATTTTCGCGTAATAAAGCTGGGACAGGTGCTCTTGTTACATTTAAGGATTCTAATTGGTTTATGTCAATTGTTTTGGCACATCAACCACACTTTAGAAATCAACCTGATAATGTGAAAGTATTTTGGGGGTATGGATTATTTCCTGATAATCCGGGTAATTATGTTAAAAAGAAAATGTCAGAATGTGTAGGAGAAGAAATATTAATTGAACTTTTGCATCATTTAAAATTTGAAAAAGAAATGGACGATATAATAAAATCGGCAAATTGCATTCCATGCATGATGCCATTTATTACAGCACAGTTTATGCCAAGGTCGATAGGAGATAGACCTCAAGTTGTACCGGAAGGCTCAACTAATTTAGCATTTATTGGACAATTTTGTGAAATACCTGATGACGTAGTATTCACAGAAGAATATTCAGTTAGATCTGCAAGAATTGCTGTATATAAACTTTTCGGAATAACTAGACCAGTGGAACCAATAAATCAATATCAGTATGATGTAAGAACGTTATTTAAGTCATTTGTGACGATGTTCAAATGATATGATTAAAAATCTCTCCTTCTTTTAGAAGGGGAGATTTTTTAACAGAGGCTTGAAAGAAGTCTCCCATCCTCTATAGGTGGGATATGAATTTCTATTGTATGCGATAGAACAATATGGCATAATAATCTTGAAAGATTTTATCAAGAAAAGTTAAGGTCTTTTTATACAATCGTTTTTTGATTAATATCATATGTATCATAATGAATGGTGGTGATGACGATGAATATTAACGATGAACAAGTCGATGTAATAAAGAATTTTCTTATAAATAAAGTAGAGCCGTATGTAATATATCTGTTTGGTTCGGCTGTAAATGGTATATTTAGAAGCGATAGTGATATTGATATTGCGTATTTAAGCGATAAAGATATTAGCGGTTATGATTTATTTATGATTTCGCAGGAATTAGCGGATTTACTAAAACGGGATGTGGATTTAATAGATTTGCGAAAAGCATCAACTGTATTCAAAGCTCAGGTGGTAGGAACGAAAAAAATAATTTATTGTAATGATGATTTAAGGCGAATGAATTTCGAAATGTATGCATTGAAAGATTATGCGAAATTAAATGAGGAAAGAGTTGAAATAATTGATAAAATATTAAAAAGGGGACGGATTTACAATGAGTGATGTTGTAATTAATAAAGCTGAAATTATTGAAAGATGCATAAAGAGAATTAAAGAAGAATATGAAGGGAATCCGATGAATCTCAAAAATTATACAAAGCAGGATTCAATATTGTTAAATATACAAAGGGCTTGTGAAGCTTGTATAGATCTAGCGATGCATGTTGTAGCAGAGAAATCTTTTGGTATTCCTCAAAATAGTAGAGATGCATTTGAACTGCTTCGTAAGAATAGTGTCATAGATGATGCATTAGAGAAGAAATTAAAATCCATGGTTGGTTTTAGAAATATCGCTGTGCATAATTATCAATTGATAGATTTGAAAGTTGTCCAGGATTTGATTGAAAATGGCTTAAATGATTTGATAGTCTTTTCAAGAATAATACTGCAAAAATACAATAATTAGATATGGGATTATTGACGAGGGATGGAAGAAAGATGTTTGGGATTGCAAAGGTGGTCTTTTAAGCCGCCTTATTTTTTTGTCAAAAATAAATAAGCAAGTGCAAAGTTTTTCATTTATATTAAGATTTAGTTAATGTATAATAAATAAAAGAGAATATTGCGCGTAATTTGATTTAAAATTGATTTATGTTATATTGTTTTACTTGAGGTGGTAACTTTGAAGAGAATCGATATTGTTTATCAGAAACTAAAAGAACTGGATAGAGGAATAGGCGTAAGTGCTTCTGATATAGCTGACTCTCTTGGGCTTAGCAGAGCTAATGTCAGTAGCGATCTAAATAGACTATGTGATGAAGGGAAAGCAGTTAAAGTAGGTACAAAGCCGGTACTTTTTAGATATGTTGAGGAAATTTCAAATAAAAGAGAAGAAACGTCTCTTGATAAATTTTTAGAAAAAAATCCAAGCCTATTTTCTGCAGTGGAGCAGGCTAAAGCAGCGATACTGTATCCTCCCAATGGAATGCACATATTAATTTTGGGAGAGACAGGCGTTGGAAAATCAATGTTTGCAGAACTCATACACAAATATGCAATTGAAATGAATAGAATGGATGAAAATTCTCCGTTTATAGTTTTTAACTGCGCAGATTATGCCAATAATCCACAGCTTCTTGTAAGTCAGTTGTTTGGTTCTAAAAAGGGTGCTTAACAGGGGCGGATTATGATAAAGTGGGACTTATAGAAAAAGCTGATGGAGGAATACTTTTCCTAGATGAGGTTCATAGGCTTCCACCAGAGGGGCAGGAAATGTTTTTTACCTTTATGGATAAGGGTATATTTAGAAGGCTTGGTGAAACCGATTTAGAGAGAAAATCCAATGTATTGATAATTTCTGCTACTACAGAGAATCCAGATTCTATCCTTCTTAAGACATTTACAAGAAGAATTCCGATGATCATACGTCTGCCAAGTCTTCGAGAGAGAAGCATTGATGAGAGATTCAACCTTATCTGCCAATTTATAAGGGAAGAATCGAATAAACTCGGTAGGCAAATTATTGTGTCGGTAAATTCAATGAAAGCTTTTCTAAGCTATAACTGTCCAAATAACATTGGGCAGTTGAAAACAGATATTCAGCTTGCGTGTGCAAAAGCTTATGCAGATTTTGTTTCAAATAAAAAAGAAGAAATAAAAATAAATAGCATTGATTTGCCACAGTATATAAGAAATGGCCTTTATATGGAAACGGAACACCGTCAACTTTGGAATAAGTTTTTAGAGATAAATAAAAGGTACTACGTATTTGACAAAAATGAAGAAAACATCTTGTTTGAGAAAGATAGCCGCAAAGATAATATTTATGAAATGATAGATTCTAGGATGCATGAGCTTAAAAGCATGGGACTTACTGGTGAAGAACTTGATAAAGAGATGGAGAAAGATATAAATGATTACTTTGAAAAGTATTTTCACAAAGTCAATAAGATTATTGACGTTTCTGACATCGAAAATGTCGTTGGCGTTGAAATCGTCCAAACAGTAGAAGAGATTACAGAGATTTCGCAATAAAATTCCAGTAAAAAATTTGTTTTTGCAAGAATTTTTATATTTTACATCTAATTGAATATATGGTAATAACAAATTCGCTTGGATGCCAAAAATAGTTACACTTTCCCCTTACCCCCACGAATTTTAATAATGAATTTCCAGTTTTATTTTTAAGTTACGTCATCACAAACAGTGGGTTATTCCATCCAATTTCTATGATAAATATCTCATCTTTTATATCTTCAATAATATCTATTTGTAACATATGCTTTTCCCTAAAATTTCTTATACACCTAAAGAAATATAATTGCATCAAATTAAATGCTATTATTATAAACATTAATACAGTTTCTACACCTTCAGAACTGTGCAGAAAACAGTGATTTAAGTGCCATTCTGTTTTTAATTGATGAAAAGCATTGTTTTCAATTTCCCATCTACTATGCATTATCTTCCATAGAGTTTCTACTGAAGTAACTTTAGATGTAGTTATTATCCATGATTCTTTTATTTCTACTTTGCCTGAGCAATGTATCTCTTCTATAAATTTTATAAATCTTACTTCTATGTCCAAACTAGGCATTTGAAAATTGTCTTCGTCCCAAGCTTTAATTTTAATATAATTGTTACTTTTTTTCTTAACAGTCCATTCTTTATTTGCTTTTCGACACTTGAATAAACCAAGTGCATCTTTAACTATAATTAAGTCTTTCATCTTTAACTCTTACTACTGCATCCATCCCTATTGATAAAACTTCTTTAACCCAAGTGGATTTACAATATAATGCATCAGCTACTATGATGTCTGCGAAATGATGAAATTCTCTATGCAATTTCCTAATTAAACGCTTGCCTGCTGTAATTTCTCCTTCATCTTTATCTGAACCATCTTTTTTGGGTTCTAATATTTCCTGGCCTAAGATAAGGTGTGAATCAGAACCTATTGTTGAGCATACTACAGTTCTGTGAAAGTAATGAGTAATTCCATCCTTTTGGACTCGTGTGAGACAATTACCACAACATTTTTTAGTGCTTTCAAATAGCTCTACACCATCTATTGCAACAACTTTTAGTCCATCTATAGTTCCCCTTCTAAAAACCTTATTTTTTATGCTTGTCTTGATTATACTATTATTAAGTTCATTTAAACCATCTAAATCAAAATTACTTAAAACCCGCCTAATAGTATCAATGCGAGGCATTTTAGTTTTTTTGGGTAATGCTTTTTTAAATTTACCTTTTTTAAGCCAATGTTCCAACCTATTAAAACTTCTTATTTGAAGCATAAATCCGAACAATACTACAAAGGTAATTGTTGAAATTTTTACTGAAGATTTTACTCTTTTATCTTTTAGGGTATTGATTTTTTCTCCAAGATGGTATACCTTAGAGAAGTAGGTAAGCATTTGTTTTAAATAACTTTTGCTCACTTTATCAGCATCCTTTCTATTTGGTTTCTAGCAAAACATATTATAGAAGGGATGCTTTTATTTTGCAAATTTTTTCTTTCAATTTCCAGAAAAAAACGGAAAAGAACATATTTCTAGTTACAATTCGTTAAACTATATAAATCAATTGATTTATGGCTCTAAAAATTTTTAGATGCGAAATTTCTGGTACCTTATGAATTACACATATTTGAAAGTGGTACTCATGGATTATCGCTATGTGATGAGACAACAGCAGATAGTCATTCAGAGCATATAAATCTTGACTGCAGTATTTGGCTTGAATTGGCTACGAATTGGTTAAAAAGACAATGGGAAAAAATATAATGGTTTAATATTAATCATAAATAGCAGAAATATCCTTTTAGTGACGCTTAATCGTTGCAAAAAAGGATATTTTTTTCTTCTAAATAGATCAAAAAATATTTCGTTGAAGGTATTGCAACAACCGGGTTGAAGAACTAAACTAAGTATAAGTTTACTCAATAAAATAACATATTTTATGTCAGGAGGCTGAGCTTTATGAGGTATACAGATGGGAAGGTGCATGACATTACTATTGCTTATGTCGGAGGTGGCTCAAGAGGATGGGCATGGAACTTAATGACTGATTTGGCGAAGGAAGAGAGCATTTCTGGTACGGTAAAGTTATATGACATAGATTATGATGCGGCACGTGACAACGAGATAATAGGTAATTCTCTATCAATGAGGCAGGATGTTAAAGGTAAATGGCTTTATAAAGCTTGTGAGACGTTAGAAGAGTCACTAAAAGGTGCTGATTTTGTCATAATATCTATTTTACCTGGAACGTTTAACGAGATGGAATCTGATGTTCATACACCTGAAAAGTATGGTATTTATCAATCTGTAGGTGATACTGTAGGACCAGGAGGAATAGTAAGAGCTTTAAGGACAATTCCGATGTTTGCGGATATTGCCAATGCGATTAAAGAGCATTGTCCAGATGCATGGGTCATAAATTATACCAATCCTATGACACTTTGTGTCAGGACATTATATGAAATTTTCCCTCAAATTAAAGCATTTGGATGCTGTCATGAGGTTTTTGGCACACAAAAGCTATTATCCAAGGCGTTGCAAGATGTAGAGGGTATTAATGATGTTCCAAGGGAAGAGATAAAGATAAACGTCTTAGGGATAAATCATTTTACATGGATTGACAATGCAAGATACAAAGACATAGATTTAATGCATGTCTATAAGCAATTTGTGAATAAGTATTACGAAACTGGATTTATCAGTGATGATAATGACAATTGGATGAATAACTCGTTTGTATCTGCAGAGAGAGTAAAATTCGACTTGTTTTTAAGATACGGAATAATTGCTGCAGCAGGTGATAGGCATCTGGCGGAATTTGTGCCAGGGTATTGGTATTTAAAAGATCCAGAGACAGTTAAAGAATGGATGTTTGGTTTAACAACTGTAAGCTGGCGGAAAGAGGACTTAAAACGCAGGCTTGAAAGAAGTAAAAGACTTAAAATAGGTGAAGAAAAATTTGAGTTAAAGGAGACAGGAGAAGAAGGCGTTAGACAAATTAAAGCGTTATTAGGTTTAGGTGATTTAGTTACAAATGTAAATATACCAAACTATGGTCAGATTGAGGGAATACCTTATGGTGCGGTAGTTGAAACAAATGCTTTATTTTCAGGAAATAAATTAAAACCTATATTATCAGGGAAATTGCCTGATAATGTAAATAGCCTTGTGCTAAGGCAAGTATACAACCAAGAAACGACCCTAAAAGCTGCTTTAAAGAAGGATTACGACTTAGCTTTCAGCGCTTTTGTAAATGATCCACTTGTTACAATATCTTTAAAAGATGTAAAAAAATTATTTAATGAAATGCTTGAAAATACGAAAAAATACTTAGATGGATGGGAATTAAAAGTTTAATGTCTTTATAATTACGAACATTTATTGTAAACTAAAAATGATGATCCTCCTTAAAAGAGCCGATACTTTGCGATCGGCTCTAATATATTGCCTAAAAAATTTATAGAAAATTTATAAAATGCCTTGTCTGACTACTTTATGTTGGACACATACTGTGGTATACTAAGATAAATATCAATTTTTTAACATTGAAAGGGGGATACAAAATACGAACGGCATATTGACATTATGGTTGGCAGTAATGGTAGTAGGCATAGTTATTGACCTTATAACCAGCAATTTCATATTTTTTAATTTTTCTATCGGAGCTTTTTTCGCAATATGTGCAGATCTACTGGGGCTTAATACACTAATTCAGATTTTTATTTTTCTCGCGATAGGAATTGTATCACTCATTTTCTCTTTCAAATATCTAAGAAAAAGATTTAAAAATATACCAAAGACGTACCCGTATGAAAGCGAATATATAGGAAAGACGATTGAGATAAAAAGTGACGTAGGTAGAGAGGGCCAAGTCTTTTTCGAGGGAATATATTGGACCGTTCAGTCTGATGAACCTTTGAAAAATGGTGACACCGCTTTAATAACTGGAATATCAGGAAATAAATTAGTTGTTAAGAGATTGGAGGAATAAAGTTGTTGATATTGTTTCTTATCTTACTTCTGCTTATATTAATCGCAGTTTTAGCATCCATAAAAGTTGTTCAAACGGGATATGTATATGTAATTGAGAGGTTAGGACAGTTTTACAAGGTATTGGAGCCGGGCTGGCATTTTGTGATACCTTTTGTTGATTATGTACGGGCAAAAGTATCTATCAAGCAGCAGATTCTAGATATTGAACCGCAGAATGTTATTACGAAGGACAATGTCAAGATATCTGTTGATAATGTAATATTTTATAAAGTAATGAATGCAAAAGATGCAATATACAATATAGAAAATTACAAATCAGGTATAGTTTATTCTACAATAACAAACATGAGAAACATCATTGGTGAAATGACACTTGATGAGGTTTTATCAGGCAGGGACAAGATAAACGCAGAGCTTCTCAAAGTGATAGATCAGCTTACAGATGCATATGGTATAAAGATACTGTCTGTAGAGATAAAGGACATCACTCCTCCAGATGAAATAAGGCAAGCGATGGAGAAGCAGATGAAGGCAGAAAGGGATAAGCGGGCTACTATACTTCAAGCAGAGGGCGAGAAGCAGAGCGCTATAGCTGTTGCTGAAGGACAAAAGCAGGCAAAAATCTTACAGGCAGAGGCTGAAAAAGAAGCTAATATAAGAAAAGCTGAAGGCTTAAGGCAGTCACAGATATTAGAGGCAGAAGGCAAAGCAAAAGCTATTGAAGCAATTGCTGAGGCACAGGCTAAAGCTATCGAATTGGTAAATAAGGCAATATTAGAGTCAGGAACGAATGAGACTGTCATAGCATTGAAGCAGATAGAAGCACTGCAGGAGATGGCGAAAAACCCTGCAAATAAACTTATAATTCCAGACAAATTAGTCGATACTTTAGGAAGCATATCAGCCATAGCGGATCTAATAAAAAAGCAATAAATATGTATTATACCTCGAGTTTGCTCGGGGTTTTTTCATATGATTTGGTTTTTTTAAGGTTAAGCTATAAAATGTATAATGAATAAAATATTAATGGAGGGATTTTAATGAATATTAAAGAAGTGCCTTATGATATGTACATGAAAGAAGTAAATCAAAAGCTTACATCAAGGGGTATATTTTTAACTACTAAAGAGAATAAGCTAAATACTATGGTAATCGGATGGGGAGGAATAACGTATTTTTGGGGTAAGCCTGTATTTCTCGTTGCAGTCAGAAAGTCACGCTTTACATACAATCAAATCGAAAAATCAGGTGAATTTACGATTAGCGTACCTCTAAATGAGGACCTAAATAAAGCTATTGCGTTTTGCGGTACAAAATCGGGGAGGGACTTTGACAAGTTTAAGGAGTGCAATCTCACCCCAATTCCATCTCAAAAAATTGAGACACCTATAATTGGAGAATGTTCACTGCACTACGAATGTAAAGTCGTGTATAAGCAGGAAATGTTAAAGGAAAATCTTAATGCTGATATTGATAAAAGGTGGTATCCAGACTACCATACATTCTACTTCGGTGAAATTGTGGCGTCATATATAAAAGAATAGTCAAAGAAGCTGTAGCAAAAATATACAGTAGAATATGCTGCCTGCCATTAAAATAAATGGGCTTAAGCTTTTTTTGCTGGCTGCATATATAAGGCTTATATACGATGAGATAAGCGCTAGCACAGTCGTCAGCATTGTCAGACCTGTTAAATTCCATTCTGTAAACATCATGCCTATGGCAACAGGCACAGATGATTGAAATACCATTGCACCTGTGATATTTAAAAGTGCAAGGGTATCTTTTTTTTGCCCTATCCAAAGGATTGAATTAAGCTTTTCCGGTAGCTCAGTTGCTATAGGCGTGATTATAAGGGATAAGATTGCAGGCGGTACTCCCAATAATGCTGACAGTTGTTCTGTATATTTGATAAAAATATGGGCACCGTAAGAGATTCCAAAAAGTGAAAAGACAAGCTGCAGAATTATAATATATAAAGTTGTATCTAAATGGAAGTGCTTTGAAAAAAACAGATTATCTACATCTTTTAAGCTGTCTTCTTTTGAAGAAAATGTGTGGGCTACATAAATAAAATATGAAAGCAAAATGAATATTGATATTGCTGTTTTGATATTTAAGTATCTATTTATGAATGAGGTAATGACGGCTACAGAATATATGATAATAAAATACGACATGTCCCTTTGAAATCCAGTCAATGAAGGGGTGATTTTAAATGGTCTTTTGCGAAATAAAGCGTATACTATTGCTGAAGCACCTGTAACAAAAAAGCCAAGTGTCGACAGCATGAAAGGAGCACCAACTATGGCTCCGACTCCTATTTCTTCTGATGCTTGGCCCTTGTGAAAAACAATTGCTATTATAGGTATTATTGTTTCTGGCATTGCAGTACCTACTGCGGCAAAAATACTTCCAATGACACCCTGGCTTAAATTGAGTTTTTTACCTAACCATTCCACAGCATTTGTAAAGTATATGCACGATGCCAATATAAGGATTAAGCTTAAAGAAAACATAGCTATCATAAAAGCCAATATAAACAGCTCCTTCTCATTTCTAAGAATATATGGAAGACCATACTAAATTATAATTTGGAATAAGAGATTATATTCATGGAAAATATTATTAACGCTCACAAATTCCGCTTACTATATATCATCGATTCTCTTCGCTTGTTTGGCTAACGCCGTCTATGCGTTGTGACGGCTTTCGCTTTCGCTCATACGCCAAACTGCGCTTCGTTCATCGTGATATATTACGTAAGCTTCATTAATCGTTCGCTTTTAATAATATTTTCATAACAATGTTTATTGGTTAATGGAATATTAGTTTAATAATAGATTTAAGACAGCTAAATTTTTGTTTATTTTTTTAAAAAATATGCTATAATATAAATAAAGAGGCAGCCGTCCGCAAAATGCGGTTGCCCAAGAAGCGGTTTTAAAAATCTTAAACCGTCCTGGTATCAGCAGGGCGGTTATTTCCTCTTAAAATCGAGGACTGCTATAATTAACATTCCAAACATTATCATTAAAGACAACGTTTGATATGTATTCATCATAGCAACCACCTCCTTATAAGGAGAGTGGCAACTGCACCCTGCTTATCCGACTGCCTCAAGTATAATTATAGCATATATAAATGCATTAGGCACTCATCAATTTGAGTGCTTTTTTAAATGTGGTAACATTGAATGCTTATGTTTTACTAAAAGCGTTCAGTATTTCAGTTGAAAAATTACCACTTTACAATAGAATTTCTTCCGTTGAATAAGAATAAGGAATGGTGGAGTTTATAATTAATGCTCAAGAAAAGCATATATAGGTGCCAGATTATAAAAATTAGATTGACATTTTTTCTAAAAGAGTATATTATATATTTAAGGAGTGCACTCGGTTGCACACAAAATGAATTTTGGTTTTAGAATTATATTCAAAAGCAGGTTTTTATTTATTTAATAGCAACCGCTTGCATCAGAGTTACTTTTTTTAAGATAAGGGTGATAGCATGTCTGAAATAAGATACGATGTGGTGACAGGAAAAATCGCAGTTATATCGACGGAGAGAGGGAAAAGGCCTCACGATTTTAAAAAGACAGATGTGGTAAAGAACGATGGTCCTTGCCCCTTTTGCCCAGGAAATGAAAACATGACGCCACCAACGCTTGTTGAGTTTTGTGATGAAAAAGGGACGTGGAAATTGAGAGGCTTCAACAACAAATTTGCTGCTTTTAGCAAAGATACAAATAGTTCAATGGTGGAAGGCGACAATGAATTGCACAATGAATTACACAAAGCAAATGATGGCTACGGTGTTGCTGAGATTATTGTCGAAAGCAACCATCATGACAAGACGTTGGGTCAGATGGAGATAGATGAGATCCAAAATATTATAAAGGCACTGATTTTAAGGTATGATGAAATAGTAAAAGATAAAAATATTAAATATGTTCAGATGTTTAAAAACTTTGGTGCAAACGGTGGTGCTTCGTTGGAGCATGGGCATTGGCAGATTATGGCTGTTACATTTATACCAGAAGCAGTAGAAAGGGAGTTGCAAGGAGTAGAAAAATATAAAAATGGGAAAGGAACATGTCCTTACTGTGACATTGTCAATGATGAATTGACTGAAAAGACAAGAGTTGTGGCTGAAAATGACAGATTTATTGTGATTTGTCCTTTTGCATCGCGGTTTGCGTATGAATCATGGATACTGCCTAAAGAACATAAGAAAGCATTTAACAAGATAGACAGTGATGACATTAAAAGCTTATCATCATTGCTAAAATATATTATAAATAGATATGAAGATTTATTTGACTATCCGCCGTACAACATAGTGATTCACACGCTCCCTCATCAAGATGAACGAGACTTTCACTGGCATATAGAGATATTGCCAAGGCTTACTACTTTCGCTGGATTTGAGCTTGCAACAGGTGCATATATAAATCCGACGCCGCCAGAACAGGCTGCGTCTATTTTGCGGCTAGATTAATTGAAAGGAATGATTTACGTGGCATTAGAAGAAGGGGAATTTGACGGCCTTATATCAAATCTTGATTCTGTAATAAAAAGTATCAAAGATGAAAAAATACAGAAGTTCAGGTGGTTTCAAGAGAAAGCACTTAATATAAAAAATAAGAGGCTTTTCGACTATGCTATATTGCATATAGACAAATCAATTATTATTATTGCCGCACTAATAGATTTTATTTTTAATACTATAAATGGCGAAGAAAAAAAATCTCGCTATTATTTTCCACTAATTGTGAGAAAAAATATATTAAGTGATGACTATTTAACAACTTACCAGGAAAGCAATTATTTAGCAGTCATATATGATGCGGTTGATGATGTGGAATACATTAGATGCTTAGATAGGATATTAAGAGATGGAAAAGATGTGGAGTTTAAATCTGGCGGGCGGCTTAAGCCATATATGCTTCTAAGTCATGATATTTACAGCTCTGAAAGGCTTAACAACAAATCCAGCAATAGCTTGACGCTGCTTAACAAAAATGAGATAGTAAAGACTTTTAGGAGAATGGTTAATGGAATGAATCCTGATCTTGAAATGACTTATATGCTGAGAAAATATGGCTTTTTAAATGTTCAGGATATAAGAGGATATTTTTTGTACGAGGATAATGACAATAATATATATACTCTTTCAATGTTTTCACAATATATAGACAATATTGCAGATATGTGGCAGTATACGCAGGACTACTTGAGAGAATTTATATCGAAATACGATGGAAGTGATTGTTCAAGCTATATATATAAAAATTGCAGTGATTACATCGATGAAGTAAAAAACATATCAGATTTAATCGCCAATATGCATATTAAATTGTCTTCAATTGCAGAGGAGAATTTTGGTGTCATAAGTCCAAAGGAATCCGATGTAAATGACTTAGTAAACCAGATAATATCAAATCTTAATCTTCTTTTTAAATATATAAGTAGCGGTGAATACAGCGGCGAAATAGAGTATATGATAAGAGACATTCTTGAAAATAAAGACTTCTTATTTGATAGTATAAGCAATATTAAAGACTTAGTGCCATATTTCGGCAAATATTTAAGATGCCACGGCGATTTACACTTAGAGCAGCTATTAAAAACGGAAAATGGGTACATTTTGATTGATTTTGAAGGAGAACCGACAAAATCAATATCTGAAAGAAGCAGGCACATATCGCCGTTAAAAGATGTAGCAGGTATGATAAGGTCGTTTAATTATGCTGCATACTCTCAATATTTTGAATACAAGGAAAGCGGGAAAGGAGATCTAGATATAGAAAAGATAGAAAATCTTTTATCGGTATGGGCAACCGTTATTACTAAATCATTCATAGAAAATTATGTAAATATTATAAATTCAAATAAAAAAGACTTGATACCGGATTTAGACCATTTAAGTGCTATTTTGGCTTTATTTAAATTGGATAAAGCTATATTTGAAGCAATTTACGAAGTCAACAACAGACCATCGTGGTTTAAGATTCCACTTAAAGGTATCATTGAATGCATAGAAGAATTCAAGAAGAAATCTTATTTGGAGGTATACTATGGATAATTTAAAGGTGACGATATTTACAAATGAATTTCCACCCAATATTTATGGTGGAGCTGGTGTACATGTTGATTATTTGACTAAAGAGTTATCTAAGCTGATGGCTGTAGATGTAAGATGCTTTGGGGATCAAGATTCTTCATCAGGCAATATGATTGTTAAAGGATACAAGGAATGGGATATAATAAAGAAAAATTCTTTAGATAAATTGCAAAAGGTGCTGGGACCATTATCTATTGATGTAGCAATGGTAAAGGATCCAATTACGTCAAATATTGTCCACTGCCACACGTGGTATACATTTATGGCCGGTTTTCTTGCCAAGATGCTTTATGATATACCGCTTGTTGTGACAATCCACAGCTTGGAGCCTTTAAGACCTTGGAAAGAAGAGCAGCTTGGGAATGGGTATCACTTAAGCACTTGGATGGAAAAAACCGGGATTGAAGCGGCTGACAGGATCATTGCCGTATCAAATGATTCTAAAAAAGATATTATGAAGTGCTACAATGTGCCAGAAGATAAAATCGAGGTTATATATAACGGCATTGATTTGAACCAGTATAAAAAGACTGGTGTCAATGTTGCCAGAAAAAAATACGGTATAGACGGAAGGTACATTTTATTTGTCGGAAGGATATCGAGGCAAAAGGGGATAATCCATCTTATAGATGCTGTAAAATATTTGCCCCAAGATGTAAAAGTTGTATTGTGTGCTTCAACTCCTGATACAGAGGAAATAAAAATGGAGATGGAGGAGAAGGTGAAGCTTTATCCAAATATAATTTGGATTGATAAAATGGTGACTAAAGAAGAGATTATTGAGCTTTACAGCAATGCAGAAGTATTCGTATGTCCATCTATTTATGAGCCGTTTGGAATCATAAACCTAGAAGCGATGGCATGCAATACTCCCGTAGTTGCTAGCGCAACTGGAGGCATAAAGGAAGTTGTGGTAGACGGAGAAACCGGATTTTTAGTAGAACCCGGTAATCCTGAAGATTTGGCGGAGCATATTAAAAAGCTACTTGACGATAGAGAACTTGCAGCAACATTTGGCGCAAACGGCAGAAAAAGAGTTGAAGAGATGTTTAGCTGGGAATCAATTGCGAAGAAAACTTATGACATGTACGAAGATGTGATTGAAAATTATAAAAAATGAACGGTAAATCAATTTCAAATTTTATTTTATTTTCTAGTGAGCTTAATAGGCTCTTTTTTTTATTTGTCGTTTAGACTTTTAAATTTTACGATAAAGATGTATACTATTATTAGAAAATTTTTGTTGGAAGGTAATTATGGAAAATACGAATATTTTATACAGTTTAGTAATAGATTATGGATATTTAGCCTTATTTTTAGCATTGGTTGTGGAAGGAACCGGCATGCCTGGGCCTGTTGAGATACTATTTCTTGCTGCAGGTTACCTTATATCAAAAGGACAGATGAACTTTCTAGCTGTTGCGCTTATAGCAGCTTTAGGCAATGTAACAGGGAATACTTTAGCGTACATAATAGGCGCCAGATCCGGCAGAGTATTTGTAGAGAAATATGGTCGCTTTTTAAAGATAACTGTAAAAGACTTGGAGGGCATGGACCGCTGGTTTTCGAAGTATGGTGGCATGACTAACCTCATAAGCCGTCTTATTGGATTGCCCAGGACACCTGCTATTTGGGCTTCAGGCATAACACGCATGGATTTCAAATCGTTTTTTATATTTTCAGCTATTGGAGACCTTTTGTGGTCACTCTTTTGGACATCTGTATCATATTTGGTATCAATGCAGATCTTGAAGATCGATTTAATAGGAAAGACATACCCATGGTGGATGTACTTTGTGATGTTGATTGGCTTTGTCTTATTTATGTACGTTGTATGGAGGATATTTTTATGGATGAAGGAAAAATACTTGACATAGAAATAAAGATCATTTCAGATGTAAAGACTCTTTTAAGCATTAAAGACATATGGCATGAGCTTGAGGATAATTCAAAGATGTATCCTTTCAATACTTTTGAGTGGGTCGTAAATTGGTGGAAATACTTTGGAAGCGGTAAAAAGCTATGGGTTCTTCTAGTAGTTGATGACTACGGACCGATTGGAATAGCGCCATTCATGATTACATTCGGCGAGATGGGATTACCTGTAAGAAGGATAAAATTTATTGGTTCCAATAACAGTGATTACCTTGATTTTGTAGTAAGGCATGGTTGTGAGGATATATTTTATCGTTCGCTGATAAAATATTTGGAGACTGTCATAGATCAATTTACAGTTTTAGATCTCGAGCATCTTCCTGAGGACAGCGGTATATATCCTTACATAATGGGAAGTGGCCTTTACTATGATTATGATGTACAGGATATATGTCCTTATATAGAGCTTCCTTCTACATGGGATGAATATTTGGATTCCCTTGATGGAAAATTCAGAAGAAATATAAAGTATGAGATAAAGAGATATTTTAGTAAGCATGATGGTAACTTTATGTGCGTTACAGATGAGAATGAGATTGACGATTCAATGGATAGGCTTATTGAAATGCATCAGGCAAGATGGAGAAAAAGACATATGCCTGGCGCATTTTATACTAAGAGGATTAGAAATTTTCACAAGGATGTTGCATTTGACTTTCTTGAGCGTGGGATATTGAGCTTATTTGAACTGAGAGACAAAAACAAGACTGTGGCAAGTTTATTAAGCTACCATATTGGTGGTAAAAGGTATTATTATATAAGCGGTTATGATTTGAATTACAGCAGATTAAGCGTTGGCGCTGTTACTTTGGGGCTTTCTATAAAGCGCTCAATTGAAGTGGGAGATGAAGTTTACGATTTTTTAAGGGGAGATGAAAAGTACAAAGAAGATTGGACTAAGCACAAAAAAAGAAACATGAGGCTAGTAGCTTCATATCCATCTATTGCAGGAAGGTTTTACCTTTACTACATTATTGCTGAAAATAAAATAATAAACAAGATAAAAGATAGGTTCAGTCATGACTGAACCTATCTTAATAAAAATGTATTAAGGTAAGAGGCAAAGTTAGTTAGCTGCTTTTGCATATTTTAAGCTGACTGGATCTGTGTAGGCAGGGACTACGATATTTTTGGATGCTTCTATGTTCACTTTTATACCGTAATATTTAAGAGTATCTACAATGCCGCCTTTAAGGTTTAATGATGCCTGAAGTGTGTCAGGATTTCCTATTGCCTTTATGACGTACGGCGGTGCATACCTTGTAGAATTTATGTTTATAGTTGGACCTACACATCTTATTTCAGATGTGGCTATAAGCCTTTGGTCATTTATGGAGATTGCTTCAGCTCCGCCAGCTTTAAGCTCATTTACGACTTTAAGCAAGTCTTCATCGTGAACTAAAAACATATTTGGATCTTCACCATCTTTTGGCTGTAAATCGCTGTCGTTAAGGGTAACTATTACACCAGGTCCTGACAAAGCAGTGAAACCTGCCAACTCCTTGTATTTTTCTACATCCTGAGACAGGGCGTTTAACGTTGCTTCATATTTTGAAGATGAGCTGTTTAAAGCGCTGAGCTTTTGATTTAGCTCTGCCACTTGCTGTTTTAAAACATTTCTTTCATCTGTCATATTTTGTAGTTCACTGCTTAGTTCATCTACATTTGCACTGCTGTTGCGGGTCGAAGCTGCAGCTGTTTTTACACTGCCTTGGATAGTTTTAAATTCCATTGATATCATGAAGCCCATTATTAAAAATACAATAACAAATGAGACAACTTGAAAAACCTTACCCTTCATATTTATCCATCCTCCCCATGGGCAAACAATATCTACTTAAAAATTTCATTTTCATTTTCTATATATAATAATAACATGCTTAAAGATAAAATTTATTAAAAAAATATTAATATTATATTACAAATTAGTAATGAATTCATTTTCTTATTAAATTTTAATTTATTTTGTTTTTATCACCACCATTTTTTTCATCTGTTGCTTTCTTTAGGGAAAGTATTTCCTCTAAATCCTTATTGTACTTGTCTATTTTAAGCATAGTACTTCTATACGCCAAAATATCCTCTTCATTTTTTTGTATGCATTTTATAAGCGATTTTTTTACGCTGTCAAAAAGAGTATCATAACTCATATAGTCGTGTATATCTAGGTCATCTATCTGTACTGTCACTAATTGGTCATTTTCTACTTTAAGAAGGTAAAAAGCATTATCCGGTTTAAGGACTATCTTCTCATCTATGCCCCTGTCAAAAATTACGATGCCTTCTCCTGTCGCAAATGTCTTGCCGCTGTAGCTTCTCAGCGTTACATTTTCATTTGCTATGTATTTTTTAAGCGACAGCAGAATGTTTTTTATCTCTCTTATTGATTTACATAAGACTTCCTGCATTTTTTTACTGGCATTTTCCTTATCCCTTTCGCTTTCAGATAGTCTATCCATCAATTTTTTTATTTCTTCAATATCGCTCATTTTAAATATCAATCCTTTCAAAAGATCATTAATATCTTTCATTTCTAATATTCCACTTGTATTTATTTTTAAACGTATATATTTCAAAGCAAGAAGGATAAAATAAGATTAAACTTTTAGACACTTTTATTAGAAAATGTTATAATATTATTAAGAGAAAATTTATATTATTTAGGAGGTAATGTTATGAGTAAAGTGGCCATAATAGGTTCAGGATTTGTAGGTGCTACATCTGCATTTACATTGGCTCTAAGTGGGACTGTGACAGACATTGTTTTAGTAGATTTAAACAAGGACAAGGCGATAGGCGATGCACTGGACATAAGCCACGGTATACCGCTTATACAGCCTGTAAATGTGTATGCTGGCGACTACAAGGATATTGAGGGCTCTGACGTAGTAGTTGTAACAGCAGGTGCGGCTCAAAAGCCAGGAGAGACTAGGCTGGACCTTGTAAAAAAGAACACATCTATATTCAAGTCCATGATACCTGAACTTTTAAAATACAATGATAAAGCTATATACCTGATTGTAACAAATCCTGTTGATATATTAACGTATGTTACATACAAAATAGCGAAACTTCCGTGGGGACGTGTATTCGGTTCAGGTACTGTCCTTGACAGTTCTCGATTTAGGTATCTTTTAAGTAAACATTGCAATATTGATCCTAGAAATGTACATGGAAGGATAATTGGAGAACACGGCGATACGGAATTTGCGGCGTGGAGTATAACAAATATTTCAGGAATAACATTTAATGAGTACTGCAATTTGTGCGGACAAGCTTGCAATACAAATTTTAGAGAAGAAGTGGAAAATGAAGTTGTTAATGCGGCTTATAAAATTATAGATAAAAAGGGTGCCACGTATTATGCTGTGGCTGTAGCAGTAAGAAGAATAGTTGAGTGTATCATAAGGGATGAAAATTCAATTCTTACAGTTTCATCTCCATTAAACGGTCAATACGGTGTAAGAGATGTATCTTTAAGCTTGCCATCAATTGTGGGCAAAAATGGTGTTGCAAGGATTCTGGATTTGCCTTTGGCTGATTACGAAGTTGAGAAATTTAGACGTTCGGCAAGTGTAATGGCAGATGTAATAAAACAACTGGATATATAAATTCTTCAAAAACTAAAGCGGCTTTTATCTGAATGGTAAAGGCCGCTTTTTTATGAATATAAAAAATACAAAGTGGAAAATCTAAATAAAGGTGATGCAATATGCAGAATATGAGTCCTCAAGAAATTATATCAAGTGCTTTTATAAAAGCAAAAAAATCTGAGAATATTATACATAATAAGGCAAAAGATTACGGGAAAAATATATCAGATAGCCAGATGCAAGCGATATTGAAGCAAATAGAGATAACGGCTTTAAACCATGTGGACAAAATAGTGACGGCTGAGAAGACGATGCATATTAATTCTCTTGTCAAAAAGAATATGTCAAGAGATATAATCGACGCGCTGCAAGATTTGGTGAAAGATTTGATTAATCAGCAGATATTTTACAATGAAAATCTTATAATTATTACGAATCCATACGTAAGGCAGATATTTACGCAAATGAGGGATGATGAAATGAGGTTTATCACCATGATTCAGCAGAGTATAGAGTCATTAAAGTCTAAGCCGACTGAGCCTAATAGTGTTGTATATACGACACCGAGGGAAAATGCATGAGAGTAGCTATAATAGGAGCAGGCTCAGCAGGTTTAACCGCAGCCATAAGGCTTGAATCATATGGTATTAAGCCGGATATATTTGAGAGAAAATCGAAAGTCGGCGATACATTCAATCATGTTGCAGGACTTTTAAATGTAATAAATAGACCAATAAATGATCCGCTGGATTATTTAAAAAATAATTTTGACGTAAACATTGAACCATTAAACAACATAAACAGGATTGTGATGCATGGACCAACAGTTACACGCACAGTAACCAGTAGAAGATTGGGCTATTTTTTGTTGAAGGGGCAGGGTGCCACATCTGTAGAAAGCCAGCTTTATAAAAAATTGAAGACAAATGTAAATTTTAATGTTCATGCGGATTATAAAAATTTAAAAGAAGCATATGATTATGTTATAGTAGCAACAGGGAATCATCAGATACCAAATGAATTAGGCTGCTGGCATACGCTTGTCAAGACAAGGCTTAAAATAGCGGAAGTTATAGGCAAATTCGATCCCAATGCTCTTACAATGTGGATGAATACAGCCTACTGCAAAAGTGGTTACGTGTATTTGGCACCGTTCGACGATAGAAGGGCCGTTCTTGCATTGATTGTGCCGTACATTACAAAAGAAGAGATAGACAAATATTGGGAAAATTTCTTAAAGATAGAGAAAATAGGCTATGATATTATAAGTGTATGCGATTATGAGCATATATCTGGGAATAGCTTTCCACACACATATGAAAATTTGTATTTTATAGGAAATGCAGGTGGGGCGATTGAACCATTTTTAGGATTCGGACAGTTTGCATCAATTTTAGGTGGAGCATTGGCTGCCAAAAGCATTGCCACAGGCTGCAATTTTGAGAATGAAATGGCTTATTTGACGAATGCTAATATAAAGCTATTGGAGTTTAGAAAAGCTATTGATACTGTAGATAATGATAAAATTGATAGGCTTGTAAAGTTTTTGACTACACCTTTAATAAAGCAGTTAATTTATGATACAAATTTTAATATAATTAAATACTCTTCATTTTTAATACGATATGCTGTAAATGAGTTATTTAGATTTTAAAGGCAGTTAAAATTACACGAAAGGAAATTATTGATATGAAGGTTGCCATAATAGGAGCTGGGATAGCAGGTCTTGCATGTGCCCATGAGCTTGAAAGATTGGGTATAACGTGCATATTGTTTGAGAGAAAAAACATGATAGGTACAATACAGCCAAATATAGGTTCTTTTTTTAATATGGAAGATAGGCCAATTAAAGACCCTATAAATTATTTCAGACATACACATGGTATTTTGTTAACTCCTGTAGAAAGGATGACTACGATCATCATGCACTCTCCTAAATACAAATCGGTAGTCAAAGGCAATCATGGATATTTTTTTTTAAGAAGCAAAGATATGAATTCACTTGATAATCAGTTAGCAAGAGACGTAAAGTCAAAGATAAACTTTAACTCTGATCCAGACTTTAAAGAACTTTCAAGGGAATATGATTATGTTGTCGTTGCAACTGGCAATTCAAGTGTATTAGAGAAACTTACAGAGTGGAGGACAACAGTGACAACGTGGATTAAAGGTGCAACTGTATTGGGAAATTTCGAACCACACACAGCAGAACTTTGGTTTAATACAGATTATGCCCGTTCAGGGTATGGCTATCTTATGCCGTTTGATAAAAGCAGAGCTTCGTTGGTACTTATAACGACATATACACAGCATGGTGAACTTGATGATTTATGGCAGCTATTTCTACACAATGAAGGATTAAATTATGAGATTGTGGAAACATATGAGTTTGATCTTAACACAGGCATAGCAAAAGAGCATAAGATTGACAACTTGTATTTTGTAGGAAATGCCGCAGGATTTATCGATCCTCTTTTAGGGCTTGGAGCATTTCACGCATTGGAAAGCGGTATTTTTGCGGCTAGGTCTATTGCGACCGGCAAAGATTATGAAAAAATGGTTAAAGTGATTACGGATAAGCTGAATGTGCTTTCGGATTACAGAGATAAACTGGATAAGTTTAAAAACAGCGACTACGATAGAATGGTGAAAATATTAGGCATGCCTATTATAAGGCATGTAATTTACGATACAAACATCGATGTGATAAAATATGCACATCCAATCATCCGCTTTTTCAAGTAAAAAAGATTAAAAGGCATTGCTTGTCTTTTAATCTTTTTTATATTAGAGATTCCAGAGCTGAAGTCCGGTAAACTCGTCGTCTACTCTCTCAAGGCTATTTTCACCGTAGTCAACTATTACAAATTCAGCAGCGAATATTTTTGTACCTTCCATCAGGTGTCCACCAAACACATTTCCGTCTTTGTCTGCCAATGTTATATGTACATGCGGAAAAGGTTTGCCATTTTTTAAAGAAATATTTCCTATGGCACTTAATATTTCCATGTGTTCGTTTTTTTCGATGAATTTGTATTCTTTTGTAGATTGGTTGAAATAGCCGAATCTGGCTTTTTTGACTGCTCCAATTATCCTTATTTCTCCCGATCTGATATTTTCGCTTGTTATAAAAGTATTTATCTCTTGTAGAAGATCATTATCGTATTTAAAGCGCCCCATAAATCTTCTTTTGACATCTATGTTGATATATCCCATATTAAAAACCTCCTTAACTTGAATTTATGTAGAGATAATTGTTGATTAATACAATAACATAAGCGCACATATTTATGTGAGCGTTGTTATTGTATCAATTTAGATAACCTTATATATAATTATACCACAGGAATCCTTGAAAAAATATGGCAATAAGATTTCTCTTGAATATAATAATATCAAAAATTGAGAGGAGGTCATACTATGCCATATTGTCCATCAGGAAGGTATTACACAATTGCGCCAGGAGATACGCTGTGGCTTATATCGCAAAAAATAAATAGGCCTGTAGAAGACATAATAAAAGAGAATCCAGGCATAGATCCTAATAGGCTAATGGTGGGGCAAGTAATATGTCTGCCACCCATAATTCCTTATGGCAAAACCACTGAATGTCCAACAGGGATATACTGGGAAGTAGCACCAGGTGATACACTTTATAAAATTGCAAAAACTGTAGGTACGACTGTCGATAAAATATTGGCGCTAAATCCTTACATTGATCCTGACAATCTTATGGTAGGTCAGGTGATATGCTTGCCTTCACCAGGATAAAATTAATATGGTCAAGGTAGTATGTATATGACAAAAATTTATTTAAGTTGCAAGATTAAATTTTAACTATTATATAAATTTTAAAATTAATCAATGCATAATTGTATAAATTAATTAATAATTGTATAATGTAATTAGAGGAGGTGCTTTATATGATAGTTAATGCCACAGAATTCAAAACAAGAGCAGGAAAATACTTGGATATTGTGGAAAAAGAGGAGATAATAATAACACGAAATGGTAAAGAAGTAGCAAAATTAGTGCCTATAAGAAAAGAAGGCACTCCAAATGCTGATTTTTTGTATGGCTTATTATCAAATTTTGAAAATAAAGATGTAACAAAAGAACAAATTCGAGATAAAAGGGTAAATGAGAAATACAAATAACCTTACCTAAAGGGCGAGCCGCTGTAAGTGAATTTGTGAAAAAACACAAGTTTTGTTGTATAGATAAACAAAGAGAGGGGGTAAAGCACATTCATCTCCAATCATGCAATACTATCTATGGAGATGAATGTGCAAACTGATGAAAATATTGATTGACACAAACGTTATACTTGATGTACTACTAAAAAGAGAGCCTTTTGCTGAGGATGCATATGCTATATTTAAGATGGCAGATGAAAAAACTATAATGGCTTATATATCTGCTTTTGCGGTTACAGACATATATTATTTTATTAATAAAAATCTTAATCATGACACTTGTTTAAAGGCTATTAAAGCATTATTTAATATTATGAATGTCGTGAGTGTAACAAAGCAAGACATTGAAAAAGCAATGACCTTTTCAGAATTTAATGATTTAGAAGATGCCTTACAACTGCAATCGTTAAAAAAGGTTAAAGGCAATTTTATAATAACGAGAGATGAAAAATTTCAAAGGTTGACTGATAAGGCAATTTCACCAAGAGATTTTGTACAAAGGGTACTAAAAAGTTTTAAAGATGAAAGCCTGCCAAAATAAATTTTCAAATTTCAAAGAGGATAAATTTAAGCAAAAAAATTTTTAACATTAACTTGACATTTAAAATCATCAGTACTATAATAAAATTAAATCTAATGTTAACGTGAACAAATTTTCATGGGAGAGAGCTGATTATATGAAAAAGTTTATGGATGAAGATTTCCTTCTAAATAATGAAACTGCTGTTAAACTATTTCATGATTATGCATCAAAATCGCCTATTTTTGATTTTCATTGCCACCTGAATCCTAAAGATATCTATGAAGACATAAGGTTTAAAAATATTACTGAAGTTTGGCTATATGGCGATCACTACAAATGGAGACTTATGAGAAGCAATGGAGTAGATGAAAGGTATATTACAGGTGATGCAGATGATTATAGCAAATTTTTAGAATTTGCTAAAACGATACCTATGGCTATTGGCAATCCTGTTTATCATTGGACACATTTAGAGCTTCAAAGGTACTTTGGTATAAATGAGCTTTTAAATGAGAAAACGGCTCCAGTGATATGGGAAAAAGTTAATTCTATGTTAAACAGCAGTGAATTCAGCGTAAAAAATATTATAAAAAAATCCAATGTAAAGATATTGTGTACAACAGATGACCCAACAGATAGCCTCGAGTATCATAAGCTTTTAAAAGAAGATGATAACTTTGACGTAAAGGTTTTGCCTGCATTTAGACCTGATAAAGGTATAAATATTGATAAAGATGATTTTAAAGATTGGGTTAAGAAGCTTGGTGAAGTATGTGGCAAAGCTATTGAAAGTTATGATGATTACTTAGATGCTTTAAACAGCAGATTGGAGTTTTTTGATAGCTATGGATGCAGATTGTCAGACCATGCATTGGACTTTGTGGCTTATGAAGAAAGTACAAAGGAAGAAGTCGATGAAATATTCAAAAAGGCATTAAAAGGCGAGAAGTTGTCTCAGATTGAAGTAGATAAATACAAGACAAGTGTTCTTCAGTTCTTAGGAAAGAGATATAAAGAGCTGGGCTGGGCGATGCAGCTTCACATAGCAGCACTGAGAAATACAAATACGAGAATGTTTAAAAAGTTAGGTCCTGATACTGGCTATGATTCCATAAATGACGTAAATATTGCATATCCACTTTCGAAGCTTCTAGATTCATTGGAGAGTACAGGATCTCTTCCTAAAGTTATTTTATATACATTGAATCCTAAAGATAATTATGTTTTAGCAGCTTTGATGGGCAGTTTTCAAGGTGAAGGTATTCCGGGTAAGATGCAGTTTGGCTCTGCATGGTGGTTTAATGACAACATAGATGGAATGACAGAGCAGATGAAGACACTTGCTAATGTAGGGCTTCTAAGCAAGTTTGTTGGAATGGTTACTGATTCAAGAAGTTTTCTATCTTATCCAAGACATGAATATTTCAGAAGAATATTGTGCAATTTGATTGGCGAATGGGTAGAAAAAGGAGAAGTGCCTGATGACATAGGTTTATTGGGTAAGATAGTTCAAGATATATCATTTAATAATGCAGTAAATTATTTTGGAGTTTAGTTCATTACATTTATACATTCAATTTGGAAGGTGCAGGAAATGAGCGTTACAATAAAAGATATAGCAAAACTTGCAAATGTTTCACATACTACAGTGTCCAGAGCATTAAATGACAGCCCACAGATAAAAGAAGAGACAAAGGCTAAGATCAAAGAAATTGCGAGGAAGCTTAATTATGTTCCAAATTACAATGCTAAAAGTTTGGTGCTTAATAAGTCTTACAACATAGGGCTGTTCTTTTCTACGATTTTCAAAGGAACTTCTCCTAGCTTTTTCTATGAGACTGTTCGAGGTGTTAATAGCGTAATTAAGAAAAACTACAATTTGATAATAAGAGGAATAGACGAGTACAAAGATTACTCGTCTATTGAAAAAAACCGTTTTGATGGAATCATTCTCACAAGTCAAAGTGAAAGTGATAATGAATTTATGTATTATGTATTGCGAAAAAATATACCTTTAGTCGTTTTGAATAGAGAAGTTAACGAAAAGTCGGTTGTAAACATACTAAGCGAAGAAAAAACAGGTGCGTACAATGCAGTTAAATTTCTAATAGAAAAAGGCCACAAAGATATAGCTATAATAGAAGGTAAAGAAGGATTTAAATCTACTATAGATAGAAAAGACGGTTTCTTAAAGGCGCTTATCGAGAGCAAAATTCTAATAAACAATGATTATATTGTAAGCGGTGAATACGACATAGAAAGTGGATACAGCGCCATGAATAAGTTATTGAAATTGCCTAAAATACCTACAGCCGTATTTTGCTCCAATGATGATATGGCAGTTGGTGCGATAAAAGCTATTTACGAAAAAGGCCTTAGAGTACCTAATGATATATCTGTGATTGGGTTTGATGATAGCGAATTTTGCAGATATATAATTCCTGCCTTGACGACGGTAAGGAAACCTATAAAGGAAGTAAGCCAAAAAGGTGCTGAGAAGTTGATGAATATGCTGGAAAACAATGAAAATGATGGAGAGAGAATATATATACCTACAATACTAAAAATAAGGGATTCTGTTGCAGAATTAAAATGACAAAATTAACTTGCGTATATAGTTAACGTGTGCACCTATATTAATTTTAAAATCTTTAGACAATGTAAATAAAATAAGTTTTTTATAGCATAAACTATATAGTTTTATTTGGAGGATTGAAGGTTTTGAAAACGATTGATAAATTTATTGATAATTATATAAAAAATTATCATAGCTATAAGGAATCATGGAATTATGAAGACGGATGCGTTTTGAAAGGTGCATGGGATTTATATAAGGCTACAGGCAATGAAAAATTCAAATTATTCGTTTTGAATTATCTTGATGAATTTATCAGTGAAGATGGCAACATTAAAGGCTACAAGCCATATAATCACCATTTAGATGACATAAATTCGGGGAAGATATTATTTGACGTTCTTGAATTGACCAATGAAGAAAAGTATAGAAAGGCTATAGAAAGTATTTTTAATCAAATTAAAATGCAGCCCAGGACTAATGAAGGAAATTTCTGGCACAAAGATATATATCCGTATCAAGTGTGGCTTGATGGGTTGTATATGGTAATGCCCTTCTATGTTAAGTATATCAAGGATTTTGGCAATATTGATGAAGTTAATGATATTTTAAATCAATTCTTAAATGTAAGAAGACGCATGTGGAATGAAGAGAAAAGACTTTACTACCATGGATACGATGAAAGCAAAAAAGAAGCATGGGCAGATAAAAAAACTGGTGTTTCTCCGAATTTTTGGGGAAGAGCAGAAGGTTGGTTTGTAATGGCCCTTGTAGATGTACTGGAAGAAATGAACGAAAAAATGGAATCTGAAAAAAATACACTTGCAAGAATTCTTAAAGAGGCTATTGACGGACTTTTAATGTATCAGGATAAAAATAGTGGTATGTGGTATCAAGTTTTAGACAAAGGAAATGAAAAAGGAAATTACCTGGAGACTTCTGCAACTCTTATGATATCTTACAGCATATTAAAGGGAGTAAGACTCCACATCCTGCCATTAGGATATAAGGAATTTGGAATTAGGGCTTTTGACGGCACTGTAGGGAAATACCTTGTAGAAGATGAAGGAAAATTAAGACTTGGTGGCATATGCGGTGTTGCTGGATTAGGAAATAACCCTTATAGAGATGGAAGTTACGATTATTATATATCAGAAAAAGTTGTGTATGATGATCCTAAAGGTGTAGGAGCATTGATGATGGCGTACAGTGAAGTTCTAAATTTCAAATAAATAAAGATGGCAAAATATCAGGACTTGAATATGAAGGATTGCAAATATTAGAATCAAAACCTGGATTAGAATTAAGTCCATATCTAGAAGATCCAAAGTTACAACAAGTATATGATCAGACAATAGATAAGATATCTTACAACCAACAGACTGTTGATCAGGCAGCAAAAGAGATGTACACAAATCTTCAGAATGTGCTGAGCCAGATAACAAAATAAAACCGAATGATGATAACAATGTGGAACTACAGATTATTATTTGTAGTTCCACACATTAATTAATTCTCATTGTGTTTTGATAGGAGGGTTTAAATGGAAAATAAGCGTATAGGGTTATTGTATATACTGCCGTGGCTAATTGGTCTTTTGATATTTACAATATATCCTTTTGTAACTTCTTTAATATTGAGTTTTACAAATTATAATATTATTAATGCGCCAAAATTTATTGGTATTCAAAATTATGTAAATATGTTTCGTGACAGCACATTCTGGACGTCATTTACTGCAACATTAGAGTATGTTGTTATTACTGTTCCACTTAAGTTGACTTTCTCACTTTTTATAGCTTTTATTTTAAACTATAAATTAAAAGGTATAAATTTTTACCGCACAGCATATTACGTACCATCAATTTTAGGCGGTAATATAGCTATAGCAGTTTTGTGGAAGTTTGTCTTTGCAAATACTGGACTTGTTAATCAGTTCTTAGGCTTATTTGGGATTAAACCAGTAGGATGGTTTTCAACAGGTTTAGGTGCAATATTTACTATAAGTGCTTTAAGAGTGTGGGAGTTTGGCTCAACAATGGTAATATTCCTTGCAGGATTAAAAGATATACCGCAGGAGCTTTATGAAGCTGCAGCAGTTGACGGTGCAGGAAAGATTAAAACTTTCTTTAAAGTTACTATTCCACTTTTAACGCCTATTATATTCTTCAACCTTGTAATGCAGCTTATACAAGCATTCCAAGAATTCAATGGGCCTTACATGATAACACAAGGTGGACCACTTTATAAGACTTATCTTTTACCTATGATGATATACGATAATTCATTTAAGTTCTTTAACATGGGCTATGGCAGTGCTATATCATGGTTCCTCTTCATAATAATAATGATATTTACGATGTTTGTATTCTCGTCGTCTAAGTACTGGGTATTCTATTCAGATGAAGGAGGAGGAGAGTCATAATGAATAGTGAAACTGCTTTAAACAATACGCAGCTTAAGATGGATAAAGGGTACAGAAAAAGAGAGCTTAGGAGGAGGGTAAACTTAGCAATAAGGTATACCATTTTGACTGTTGGTGCACTTATAATGCTATATCCAATTATTTGGCTTATAGGAGCATCGTTTAAAACAAATAGCGAAATATTTTCTTCAATTAGCTTTATACCAAAAAGGATTGACTTTACACCGTATATAAAAGGATGGATAACAGGTACCCAATACACATTTGCTACGTATTATTTAAATACTTTTAAATATGTGATTCCTAAAGTAATTTTTACGGTCATTTCATCTGTTTTGACTGCTTATGGGTTTTCAAGATTTAATTTTCCATTTAAAAAGCCGTTATTTGCTATACTGATTTCTACTATGTTTTTGCCACAGATTGTATTGAGAATACCGCTTTATCTATTTTGGAAGCAATTGCACTTACTTGATACGTTCATTCCACTGTACGCCAATGATATATTTGCAGCAGAAGCATTTTTCGTATTTATGATTATACAGTTTATGAGAGGTATACCAAAAGAGCTTGATGAAGCGGCAAAGATCGATGGATGCAATTCATTCACTATATTGACAAGGATATTATTGCCTGTCATAACGCCAGCAATAGTATCTGTTACAATATTCCAGTTTATGTGGTCTATGAATGACTTTATGGGTCCACTTATCTATATATCTTCTGTCAGCAAATATCCTGTTTCGATAGCATTAAAAATGGCAATGGATGCTACATCAGGTAACTTTGAGTGGAATAAGATTATAGCGATGTCAGTAATTGCTCTTATACCTTCAATAGTGGTATTTTTCTCAGCGCAGAAGTATTTTGTTGAAGGCATATCTACAAGCGGTTTGAAAGGTTAGTATTATAGAGAGAAGTGAGCTAAATGGTAAAATTAAATGTTGTATCTGTTACATCGAGAACCATATCATTTGAGATTAATACAAGGGAGCCCTATTATACCGGCAATAAATATCTTTTATATTTAAATTCTACAGATTTAGGTAAAGTTGATAAAAATGTTTTTACGATTAAAAATTTAGATCCTGATAAAGAGTATAGCGTATCAATTAAAAATATTGAGACTGGAGATGCGGACGAAATTGTTTTGAGGACAAAACCTGAGACAGCATATATTAATGTCAGGGATTTTGGTGCAAATGGTGATGGAAAGAGAATTGATACTTTTTCCATACAAGCGGCTATAATATCCTGCCCGGATGGAGGAAGGGTTTTTTTCCCCGAAGGTATCTACTTGACTTATCCACTTTTTTTAAAAAGCAATATAACGTTGGAATTAGGAAAAGGCGCAGTTTTATTAGGAGCAAAAGAGAGGGAGATGTACCCTATCCTTCCTGGAGAAATAGATTGCAAAAAGATTGAGGACAGCTATTTAGGCTCATGGGAAGGTGAAGCAAAAGAGATTTTTGCAAGTTTAATAACAGGAATTGGCGTAGAAAATGTGAATATTATTGGAGAAGGCACAATTGACGGCAATTCCAGCTTTGATACATGGTGGCACGACGCAAAGGTCAAAAGAATCGCATGGAGACCTAGAACTATATTCTTAAACAAGTGCAAGAATGTGTTAATAGAAGGTATTACAATAAAAAATTCGCCTTCTTGGACGATACATCCTCTGCTTTCTCAAAATTTGAAGTTTATCAATCTAAATATAGAAAATCCAAAAGATGCACCAAATACTGATGGACTAGATCCAGAGTCATGCAAAGATGTTGTCATCTTAGGAACCAGATTTTCAGTAGGCGATGATTGCATTGCCA
This sequence comes from Thermoanaerobacterium thermosaccharolyticum DSM 571, assembly GCF_000145615.1. NCBI lineage: Bacteria > Bacillati > Bacillota > Clostridia > Thermoanaerobacterales > Thermoanaerobacteraceae > Thermoanaerobacterium > Thermoanaerobacterium thermosaccharolyticum. The sequence continues at coordinate 2,405,867 of NC_014410.1, read as the reverse complement.
TAAAATCGGGGAAATTAGCGACCAGTCGAAAACTGCCAGTTTCATCTGAGAATTTATACATCAGAAATTGTCTGATGGAATATGGTCATGGAGCAGTTGTAATAGGAAGTGAAATGTCTGGCGGTGTAAAAAATGTGCATGTAGATAGATGCGTATTCAGAAAAACAGATAGAGGAATACGCATAAAGACTAGAAGAGGAAGAGGGAGTACAGGCATTATTGATGAGATACATGCGTCAAATATAAAGATGGATAAGGTATTGACTCCGTTTACTATAAATAGCTTTTACTTCTGTGATGAGGATGGAAAGACTGAATATGTGTGGAGCAAAGAAAAACTCCCTGTAGATGACAGGACGCCTTATATTGGCAATATATATCTAAAAGATATAACGTGCAACGATACGCAGGTGGCTGCTGGATACATGTATGGACTTCCAGAAAGAAAGATTGAGAAAGTAACGATGGAGAATATTTATATTAAATTTGATTTAAATGCAAAGCCTGATTATCCGGAGATGCTTAGTTTTGTAGATGAAATGTGCAGAAATGGCTTTTACTTAAACAATATTAAAAAGTTGAAATTAAAAAATGTAATAGTAGAAAATGCGTCGACAGAGCCTTTTATAAAGTTAAATATCGATGAAGAATATGTAGAGTAAATATCAAAGAAAAGGGGCATTTTGATGAGGTATGTTGATGATAAAGCAGTAGATTTAAAGATAGCATACATTGGCGGTGGTTCTAAAGAATGGGCTAGAAAATTAATGTCTGACCTTGCACTTGAGGAGTCTTTGGAAGGAACAGTGTATTTATATGATATAGATGTGGAATCAGCCAGATTGAATGAGGCTATTGGAAACAAGCTAAACAGCCAGTGGAAATATAAATGCGTTTTAAGCATCGAAGAAGCTCTGAAAGATGCTGACTTTGTAGTCATATCAATACTTCCTGGTACATTTAACGAAATGATGTCAGATGTTCATGCACCTGAGAAATATGGAATATATCAATCTGTTGGAGATACAACTGGTCCAGGTGGATTGTTTAGGGCTTTAAGAACGATACCTATATATGTTGATTTTGCTAACAAAATCAAGGAGTATTGTCCAAATGCTTGGGTAATTAACTATACAAATCCAATGGCGTTGTGCGTCAGAACACTTTATGAGACTTTCCCAGACATAAAAGCTTTTGGTTGCTGTCATGAAGTTTTTTCAACACAGTCTCTTATTACTAAGGCTCTTAAGGAAATGGAAGGAATAGAGTGCAAAAGAGATGACATCTATACAAATGTATTAGGAATTAATCACTTTACTTGGATAACAAAGGCCCATTATAAAGAGATAGATTTATTTCCTGTATATATGAAGTTTGTGGAAAAGCATAAAGACGATGGATATGAAGACAGGGGCGATTGGCAAGACAGCTATTTTAATTCAGCAAATTTAGTTAAATTTGATTTGTTTGATAAATACGGTTTTATAGCAGCTGCAGGTGACAGGCACCTTGCAGAATTTACTCCTAAGGACTATTTAAAAGATCCAGAGACAGTGGAAAAGTGGAAATTTCACTTGACACCTGTATCATGGAGGATAAAGAATAGAGAAAATCTTATAGAAAAAAGTAGAAGAATTGCGAAAGGGGAAGAAGAATTTAAGGCTGTTCCTTCAGGTGAAGAAGGAGTGAAACAAATAAAAGCACTTTTAGGGCTAGGCGACCTTATTACAAATGTAAATATTCCTAATAGAGGACAGATTGGAAATGTCGATTTTAATACAGTTGTAGAGACAAACTCTTTGTTTACGAAAGACGGAGTATACCCTATATTTGCTGGGAATATTCCCGATAGAGTAAAACTACTCATGGGACCTCATATATTGAATCAAAAGATGATTTTTGAAGCGGCAGTAAAGAAAGATAAAGATTTGGCGCTTCAGGCTATGCTAAATGATCCTATTGTCAATTTAACATATGAAGATGGTAAAAAGTTGTTTGATGAGATGATGGATAACACGAGGGAATATTTAAAGGATTGGCATTGATATAATATTAGAATTTTCATAGCATACACGACAGTATATTTTTTTTAAAATAAAATGTTCACGTGTGCTAAAACAAATCGTACTAAGGAGGATGAAATTGATGAAGTTATCGTCAAAGATTTATAAGGATTATAAGAAATACCCAGAAAAAGTTGTACAGTTTGGAGAAGGGAACTTTCTAAGGGCATTTGTCGACTGGATGATTAATGAGATGAATGAAAAAGGCGTTTTTAATGGAAGTGTCGTTGTCGTCCAACCTATTCAAAATGGCTTAGTTAATGCATTAAATGAACAAGATGGATTATATACATTAATTCTTCAAGGGATAAGGGATGGAAAAGCTGAGAGGACGTATAAAGTTGTAAACAGCATTAGCAGAGGAATAAATCCATACAGCGATTACGAAACCTTTCTTTCTGTAGCTGAAAGCGATAGTATAAGGTTTGTGGTGTCAAATACTACTGAAGCAGGCATTGCATTTGATGAAAATGACAGGTTTGACATTACACCTCATAATAGTTTCCCGGCAAAATTGACTGCCTTTATGTATAGAAGGTATAAGCACTTTAATGGAAGAAGTGACAGAGGTCTTATTGTAATTCCGTGTGAACTTATTGACAAAAATGGTTTGAAGCTTAAAGAAATGATTTTAAAATACGCAGATTACTGGAATCTAGAAAAAGGGTTTGTTGACTGGGTAGAAAATGACAATGTATTTTGCTCGACTTTGGTTGACAGGATTGTAACAGGATATCCAAGAGAGGATATCGACAAGATACAGGAGGAGATAGGGTACGAAGATAGCCTGGTAGATGTAGGAGAAATATTCCACTTATGGGTTATTGAAGGACCGAAATGGATTGAAGAAGAGTTTCCTGCAAGCAAGATCGGCTTGAATGTTAAATTTGTAGATGATATAACACCATACAGGGATAGAAAAGTAAGAATCTTAAATGGGATTCATACGACAATGGTACCTGTTGCTTATCTATATGGTATAGATACAGTTAAGGAAGCTGTAGAAGACGAAGTGGTAGGCAAATTCATAAGAGATGCTGCATATGAGGAGATAATGCCAACTTTAGACTTGCCGGAAGATGAGATTAAAGAGTTTGTCAAAGAAGTCTTTGACAGGTTTAAGAATCCATACGTAAAACACTACCTGACAAGCATAGCCCTTAATGCAATGTCAAAATATGAGACGAGAGTGTTGCCATCGCTTTTAGAATATATAAATAGATTTGGAAAGCTTCCTAAAAAACTTGTCTTTTCACTTGCTTCTTACATGGAATTTTATAAAGGAAATAGAGGTAGTGAGACAATACCATTAAGTGATGAGCCAGAAATACTGGAGCTTTATAAGAATTTGTGGAAACAATATGACGGTAGCTATGACAGATTAAACTATATTGTCACAGAAATACTTGCATATGATAAAATTTGGAAAATAAATCTAAACGATGTGGAAGGTTTGAATACTGCTGTTACAGAGTATCTCTACTCAATTGAGAAAAATGGAATCAAGGAATCCTTAAAAGAGGTGCTAAAATAATATGAAGGATGTCATTAAAATAAATTCCAGCGACAATGTGGCAGTCGTATTAAGGAATATAAAAAAAGGTGAAGAAATTGTAGAAGATGGTAGAAAAATAACACTTCTTGATGATGTGCCGAGGGGCCATAAAATCGCTTTAAGAAATATTAAAGAAGGACAGAACGTAATAAAGTATGGGTATCCTATAGGCCATGCACTTTCAAATATATCTGAAGGTGCATGGGTTCATACCCACAACATGAGTACTAATTTAAGTGGTATTTTAAACTATGTTTACAATAAAAAACAAATAGAAGGTAATAAACAAAAAAATAGAAACATTACTTTTAAGGGATATAGAAGGAAATACGGCAAAGTAGGTATAAGAAATGAGCTGTGGATTGTACCGACTGTAGGTTGTGTAAATGGTTTAGGAGAAAAAATTATAAACAGATTCAAAGATGAAGTCAAGATAGACGGTATTGACGGAATAGAGATATTTAAACATAGCTATGGGTGTTCACAGCTTGGAGATGATCATGCCAATACAAGAACAATTCTAATGGATATAGTAAAGCATCCCAATGCCGGCGGTGTCTTGGTTTTAGGGCTTGGATGCGAGAACAACAATATACCTGCATTTAAAGAAAATCTTAGTGAATACGATGAAGATAGAGTCAGATTCTTGGTTGCACAGGATGCTGAAGATGAGATATATGAAGGTGTAAAATTATTAAAAGAACTTTATTACAATATGAAAGAAGATAAGAGGGAAGACGTAGACTTAAGCGAATTGACAGTAGGACTTAAATGCGGTGGCTCTGACGGATTTTCAGGTATTACAGCAAATCCTTTAGTTGGTGCTTTTGCAGACTTTATTATATCGCAGGGTGGAAGTGCTGTACTGACAGAAGTCCCTGAGATGTTTGGCGCAGAGCAAATGCTTATGGAAAGAGCACATGACGAAGATGTATTTAAAAAGACTGTTAACCTGATAAATGATTTTAAGCAGTACTTCATGAAATACGATCAGCCTATATATGAAAATCCTTCTCCAGGAAATAAAGCTGGCGGGATAACAACTCTGGAAGAAAAATCTCTAGGGTGCGTTCAAAAAGGTGGTAAATCAGAGGTGGTTGATGTCTTAAAGTATGGTGATACGGTTAAGAAGAAAGGGTTAAACCTCTTAAATGCGCCTGGAAATGACCTTGTTTCATCTACTGCATTAGCGGCTTCTGGATGCCACTTAATATTGTTTACGACAGGAAGAGGTACGCCGTACGGCACATTTGTTCCAACAATAAAGATATCTACAAATACTCAATTATACCAATTAAAACAAAATTGGATTGATTTCAATGCTGGAACTCTTGTTGAAGATAAAAATATCGATGAAGTTTTAGAAGAATTGGTTAGATATGTAATTAGGGTGGCTAGTGGGGAGCTTGTTAATAACGAGAAGAACAATTTTAAGGAGATTGCTATTTTTAAGAATGGTGTAACACTGTAGACATGGTAAAATGACAGCTATTGCAAGGAGTTTGTATCACAAATAGTACTTTATTAAGCTTTGTAATACTGACTTTAGTTATATACTTTTCAAGGGGCATCTTTCCTATACATTAGATGATTACTATTAAAGCTTTAAAGGGATCGAGGAAAGCAATGTTTATTAATAAAGACATATTAAAGTTGATTGGGCCTATAATAACGGAGCAGACATTTATAAGCTCCATGGGCATAATAAATACAATATTAGCCAGTAGACTTGGAAAAGAAGCTATATCATCTATAGGAATGGCTGACTCAATAAATAACATTTTGATTGGATTTTTTTCTTCACTGGCAGTTGGCGGTACAGTTGTGGTAGCTACTTACATTGGTCAAAAGAATCAAAAGGCTGCTAACGAAGCCAGCAAGCAGATAATGTACTCTGGAGAATTCATTACGATTTTGATAACTATTTTAATATGGTTTTTGAGGTATCATCTTGTTTATTTGCTATTTGGTAAGGCAGAGAAAATAGTTTTTGAAAATGCAATTTTATACTTAGGGATAAGTCTTGTGACATACCCGTTCATAACTGCCCAGTTGGTGGCATTTGGAGTTTTAAGAGGTGCTGGAGATACCAAGACACCTATGTATATAAATATATTCATAAACGTATTGAATGTCATTTTAAGTTATTTATTTATATACGGGTTAAAGATTTTAAGATTTCATGGCATGGGTGTGAAAGGAGCAGCAATAGGTATTGGATTGTCAAGGCTTGTGGGAGCTATAATTGCTTTATATGTTTTAATAAAGGGAACTAGCGTGATAAAATTAAGCAATTTGCGTTATTTCAAGCCGGATTACAAAATGCTTAGATCTATATTTAATATTGGGCTTCCGGCAGGAATCGAGTCGCTTTTATTCAGCGGTGGCAAACTTATAACGCAGGTCTTTGTTGTCTACTTTGGAACTGCATCAATAGCTGCCAATTCTATAGGTTTTTCAATACAGCAGATATTCAATATACCTGGGAATGCATTAAGCATAGCTTCAACGATAGTTGTTGGTCAGGACATGGGCAGGGGTGATCCAAATGCAGCGAGAAAATCACTGTACTACATGACAGCTCTTGCTAGCACATGCATGGGTATACTAGGGCTTGTTTCATATCCATTTTCAAGATTTTTAGTCTCAATATATACCACAAATCAGGACGTCATAAATATAGCTGTGAAGGTTGTAAGGCTTAATTTGCTTTGTATGGTTTTGTGGGCATTGTCATTTGTCTTGCCTGCAGGATTAAAAGGCGCTGGCGATGCAAAATATACTCTTATGACGTCTATTATTGGCATGTGGGTATTCAGAATAATATTAGGTTATGTTTTAGGAGTAATTTTAAATTTTGGGCTTGTTGGTGTTTGGATAGGCATGTTTACAGACTGGGCTGTGAGAGGCATACTTTACCTGACAAGGTTAAGGGGCACGAAGTGGCAGAAAGCTGTGGTATAGAGGTGGTATTTGTGAATTTAGGTATTAGAGCACATGATTTAGAGCATCTTTCAATAGAGAAACTCCCGGAAGAAGTTTTTAAAAAAGGGCTTTCTTCTGTTCAATTGGCCATTAATAAATCTTTTCCAGAATTAAATTTGAAAAATGGAAGTTTATCTTCCGGGTTAGCCCGCTATATTGGGGATTCTTTTAAAAGTCATAACATCCAGATTGCAGTACTTGGATGCTATGTAAACATAATTCATCCAGACTTAGATGAAAGGAGGAGATCATTAGAGTTTTTTAAAGAGCACATCAGGTTTGCAAGGGATTTTGGATGTAGCATCGTGGGGACAGAGACAGGAAATGTACATGCTAAGATGGGCTTTACTACTGATAACTTCCGCGAAGAACCTTTTCTTGAAGTTGTAAAAAGCGTCAGTGAATTAGTAGAAGAAGCAGAGAGATTTGGAGTTTTTGTTGGAATTGAGGCTGGTGTAAATCATCCGGTTTATTCTCCTAAAATGATGAAAAGGCTTATGGATGAAATAAGGTCAAGCAACTTGCAGGCTATATTTGACCCGACAAACTTATTGACAGAAGAAAATTACATGAATCAAGATAACATATTTAATGAAGCGTTTGAACTTTACGGTGATAGAATTGTGGCTGTTCATGCAAAGGACTTCACAATAAAGAATGGAAAATTAGAATTTGTGCCTGTTGGAAAAGGTTTGCTGGATTATAATACCATATTTAAATTTATAAAATATAACAAGCCGTATATCAATATTTTGATGGAAAACACGAAAGAACCTTTTATTGATGAAGGCATTTTATATTTAAGGCAAAAATACGAAATTGTGTAATGCAAAATCCACAAAAACCACATAAAAATTTTTGATTTTAAGAAGGAATTTTTGGATTTATGTAGAATATATTAAATTAAAGAAGAGAAAAAGCCAAATATAGATTTATAATATAAAAATTTTTTCAAAACCGAAATTTGTGATCGTTGATAAATTTTTAAATAATAATATAAATCATTTACTTTTGAATTATGATTTGTCATGTTTGATATAGTTGTGATGTGAATTTGTGTATATTTAGGATGGTGTTATATGTTAGCTGCGACAAGAAGAGGTAAGATAAAAGAAATACTTATGAAGAAAAAGTCTGTGAAAGTATCTGAGCTTTGCGAGATGTTCCAGGTATCTGATGAGACAATAAGAAGAGATCTTGAAGAATTAGAAAAAGAAGGACTAATTGAGAGAAACTATGGCGGCGGGGTACTGAAAAAGAATGTAATTGTTCCACCACTACTATTTAGGATGGAAGAAAATATCGAAGAGAAGGAGAAAATAGCGAATAAGGCTTTGGATGAAATAAAAGAAGGCATGAGCATATTTTTAGATGCAGGGTCCACAACTTATCAGGTAGCCCGTGCTATCAATTTTAAAGGTATAAAAAATATTACCGTTATAACAAATGGATTAAATATTGCTGCAGAACTTGCCAGCAATACCGATATTAGTTTACTTTTGACTGGTGGGAACTTAAAAAACGTTAATTATTCATTAGTAGGACCAGATACTGTGGAATATATAAGACGGTACAATGTCGATACAGCTTTTCTTGCAGCAGCGGGCGTTTCGGCAGAAAAAGGCTTTACAACGTCAGATATTTTTGAAGCGGAAGTTAAAAGGTCCATGCTTGGCTCTGCAAAAACGGCTATAGTTGTTGTTGACAGCAGTAAATTTGGCAAGGATGCTATGGTATCATTCTGCAACATAAAGGATGTTGACAAGGTGATAACGTCAGGAGACCAAAATCTTGATGTGATAGAAGATTTAAAGAGTCATGTCAATATAGTATTGGTATAGATCTATAATGGTTTTTCGTGTTTGAAAGGAGAGAAGAGAAATGATAGGGAATGTTTTGTCCACGTTGGAAGAGAATGGATTTAAAGTTTACCCTGATTCTCTAAGGAAACTAGGAGAAAATATATATATATTCGTCGTTAAAAGGCAAAATGAAAAAATGGTCGGCATTCTGTCTTCTAGCGATGTAAAACTTAATGGGGCATATTTTTCTGAAGATAAAAACGTCAGTGATAAGTTGCGTTTAAACATATATCCATTTACTTTTGAAAATTACGTTACATTAAATGGCAAATTTCATATAGGGCCTACAGTTTGCAGAGGAAATTCCTCATTTGGAACTGGTGATAGACTCGGACTTGTTACAGCAGCTCAATTAACCGCATTAAAAAAATACGATGTTTTTCCAATATTAGCACAGCAATCTCCAAGAGAGCTTATAAAGACAAATAGAGATTTTAAAGACGTCCTTTTAAAGGTGGTGCTGGGGGTATTAGAGACAGGATATATAGGACATTTTGGTGCAGATGCAGATCATATCAAGGACGAATATAACTTATTGGAAGGTATAAATGCAGGATATACAATGTACACATTGGACTTAAGCGAACAGCTAATTGATATCAGCAGTTTAAATGCATCAGAGATGAGAAACAAAGCTCAAGAATTATCTCAGGTAAGCAAAGACATAATTAAAGATTTTAGCGGTAAAAAATTAGACATAATTTCAGATAGTGGATATGTCGTATCAGAAGAGGAACTCTATAAATCGGCGGTTGCTTATGAAAATGCTATGAAGTTTGTGGATAAAGTAAATAACATTTTAAAAGAAAAATTAAGTGATTTTGACATGGAGATATCTATAGATGAGGGTGGAAAGGTAACGACTTTGGAGGACCATTTGTATGTAGCAGAATATCTCCACAGAAACGGCATAGATTTCTTCAGCATAGCACCGAAATTTCCTGGGGAATTTGAAAAGGCTGTTGACTACATTGGAGATTTGGATGAATTTTTGTTAGAGCTCAAAAAACATTACCAGTTGTCAAGGATGATAGGCGGGTACAAGATAAGCCTTCATTCAGGAAGCGATAAGTTCAGCATTTACAGGATATTTAGCGATATTACTGAGAAAAATTTTCATATAAAGACATCAGGTACAAGCTGGCTGCAGGCTGTAAATCTGATTTACAAGTTTGACAAAGAATTCTACAGAAAACTGTATAAAATCGCTTTATCAAATCTGGAAGAAAGCAAGAAATCTTACAAGGTTTTGATTAAAAAAGATGATTTTAAAGATGAGCCGGAACTTGACAATCCTGAATTTACATTGAGACCAGAGATAAAGCAGCTTTTCCACATATCTTTTGGCGTTTTGCTTGACTTAAAAGGAAAAGAGATTAAAGATATGCTTAATGATTATGAAGAAGAGCATTATAAAATGGTTTCTGATAACATAGAAAATCATTTGAAAGAAATATACTATGAAAAATAAATTTTAGGAGGAGAAAAAATGAGTGTAAAGATAGCAATTGTCAATTCCAGCAGTTTTGGCAGGAATTTTCCTGAGCATTTAGAGAAGCTAAAAAAGTTTGGGGAAGTGGACAGATTTCAATTTCCTTACGATATGAGAGGCAAAGAATTGGCTCACGAACTTATGGGATACTCAATCATCATAGCCAGTGTGAAGCCGTACTATGACAAGGAGTTTTTCCAGTATAAAGACAAGACGCTTCTTATTACAAGGCATGGCATAGGATACGACAACATTGATATAAAAAGCGCTCAAGAAAAAGGGACTTACGTCACAAAAGTTGATGGATATGTTGAAAGAGAAGCTGTAGCTGAATCTGCAGTTACACTTTTACTAGACGTTGTAAGAAAGGTAAGAGGAGCATCTCTTAAAGTGAAGGATGGCAAGTGGAGTGAAAGAGCCAGCTTCATGGGTGCAGAGCTTAGAGATAAGGTAATAGGCATAATAGGCATTGGCAATATAGGCAGCAGGGTTTGTGAAATATTGAAATATGGATTTAATGCTAAAGTTATCGCATACGATCCGTATCTGGCACCGGGTTTAATAAGGGAAAGAGGAGCAGAACCGGTAAAGACTTTAGAAGAGCTTCTCAAGACGGCAGACATGATATCTTTAAATGCATCGTTAAATGCAGGAAATTACCATATGCTATCTAAAAAAGAATTTTCAATAATGAAAAAAGGCGTTTATATTGTTGATACTGCTAGAGGAGAGCTTATAGACCAGGATGCCTTAATAAAAGCTCTTGATGATGGAATTGTTGCCGGTGTAGGCATGGATGTTGTTGAAAATGAACCTATTGATGAGAATCATCCGCTTTTAGCGTATGAAAATGTCATTATCACGCCACATATTTCTGCATACACTAGAGAATGTTTAAAAGGAATGGGAGACAAAGTCGTTTCAGATGTGGAGAAAGTTTTAAATGGCGAAGTTCCTGATGGCGTGATAAAATAAGAATCGTGGAGGATTAATATGGAAGATAGGTTAGCTCTTTGTGTTGATATAGGTACGACAAATTTAAAAGCAGGCGTTGTAGATAAAGACGGAAATGTATTAAGCCTTTCTAGGTCTGAGATTCCGCTAGAGAGGGATAATGATGGAAAGGCTGAACATAATCCAGAAGTGCTTTTTGCAGCGTTTGTTAAGGCGGCAAAGGAAGCATCAAAGGGATTTGAAGGGAAAATTTCGCTGATAATACCATCGTCTTACATGTTTGGATTAGTTCCGGTTGATGATGGTTTAAACCCATTGATGGGGATAATGACGCTTCTTGACTTAAGGGCAAAGGAAACTTATGAAGACCTGTTAAGCACAATTGATGTAAATGAAGCGTACAAAAGGACAGGCTTTGCACCTACATTTCATGCACCTTTATTTAAGATTTTTTGGTTAAAACAAAGGAGAAAAGAAGTATTTGATAAAGCCAAGTATTTTTTAAGCTCAAAAGATTATATAATATCAAGGCTTCTAAATAAGCCGTATACAGAGCCAAGCATATCATCTGCTACAGGCCTTATGAATATAAATACGCTTAAATGGGATAGCTATTCTTTAAACATATTGGGATTAGATGAAAGCAGGCTGCCTGAGATAGTACCGTCAGATGAAATTTTGGCTGAGTTGCCACAAAAATCAAAAGAGCTTTTGGGTTTGGAAGGAGATGTAAAACTTCTTCCTGGTGTTTATGATGGTGGGGCAGTAGGTATAGGCATCGGAGCATTTGAAGAAGGTGTTGGCGCGATAAATATAGGCACTACTGGAATGTTTAGAGTAGCTTATCCTGAAGCTATACTGGATAAGGAAGACTCAATGAGGCTTCAAACGTATTACCTTTCATCAGGAAAATGGTTTGTCGGTGCAGCCATAAACAATGCAGGGATAATTTTAAGGTGGTTAAGAGACAATATTTTTAATGTAAGTTATGATGAACTGACAAATGAGGCTTTAAAGGTAGATACATCAAATCTCTTTTTCTTGCCGTATATCACAGGAGAGAGAGATAAGGAAATTGGGAATATTGCATCAGGTGTATATTTTGGGCTGAAAAACAATCACAATAAAGGGCATATGATCAAGGCTGGAATGGAAGGTGTTGCGTACTCTTTAAGGATGCTTTATGAAGCAGTCAAGGACAACAACGTTGAAGTTAAAGAGATAAGGGCAGGAGGAGGTGGTACGAACTCTGATTTATGGATGGACATATTTTCATCTGTATTAGGCCTGCCTATAAAGGTATCTAATGTAGAAGAGCCTGAGCTTTTAGGTTCAGCATTGCTTGGCTTCTATTCACTAGGGATATATAAAGACCTTGATGAGGCGACAAAGAAAATGGTAAAAATAAAAAATGTTTATGTGCCTCAAGATGAAAAAATAAGGCAATATGACAAGGGATTTCAATTTTTTAAGTTGATGACAAAGGATTTAAAGAACCTATTTGAGGTTCACAGTAAATTATAAAAGATGGAGGTAAATAAGATGAACAACATTGGATTAATTGGACTAGCCGTAATGGGACAAAATCTAGCTTTAAATATTGCAAGAAAGGGCTATAGCCTGTCAGGCTACAATAGATCTCGTCAAAAGACTGATGAATTTATAAATGAAAAGGTGAAAGACGAAAAGATTTATCCATACTACGATATTAAATCATTCGTAGAGTCTTTGGAAAAGCCAAGAAAAATAATCCTCATGGTTAAGGCTGGTAAGCCTGTTGACGATGTCATACAAGAACTTTTACCGTATCTAGACAAAGGGGATTTAATAATAGATGGTGGCAATTCATACTTTAAAGACACAAACAGGAGAATTGAAGAACTGAATGCAAAGGGAATATATTATTTAGGCATGGGTGTTTCTGGCGGCGAATACGGTGCACTGCATGGACCGTCGTTGATGCCTGGTGGAACAAAAGAGGCTTATGACATGGTAAATGAATTGCTTCTTAAAATAGCTGCCCAAACAGAATCTGGCCCATGCTGCACATATGTTGGCAATTATTCTGCTGGACATTTTGTAAAGATGGTTCACAATGGAATAGAATATGCTATAATGCAGTCAATATCAGAAGTATACGACGTGATGAGGAAGGTTTTGAAGCTTTCCAGTGAAGAAATTGGCAATATATTTGAAGAATGGAATAAAGGTGAGCTTAATTCATATTTGATGGAAATATCGTATAAAATCATGAAGCATAAAGACGAAAAGACGGGAAGGCCACTTGTAGAGCTTATTCTAGATGAAGCAGAACAAAAGGGTACAGGTAAGTGGACGGCAGAGACGTCTCTTGACTTGGGAATTCCTACACCATCATTAAATCTTGCAGTTGTTGGAAGGGCATTGTCTTTCTTTAAAGAAGAAAGAACTAAGATTTCAAAGAGAGTACAGAGAAATTATCCTACAGGCAATTTAAACAGAGATGAAATAATTGAGGATTTAAAGAATTCGCTGCTTTTTGCTGTATTTGCCTCCTTTTCACAAGGGCTTTGGCTTATATCTGAAGCATCAAAGGTGTACAACTACAATATAGATCTTTCTGAAGTCTTAAGAATTTGGAAAGGTGGATGCATTATAAGGGCCAGAATTTTAGATTTCTTAAGAGAAATCCTCTCTGATGACAAAACAAATATCAACTTGTTAAACAGTCAAAAGTCTATAAGCTATTTGGCAGAAAAATTAGAATCTATAAAGAAAGTGACAAAACTGGCTAAAGATTTCTACATCCCGACGCTTACGATTAATTCTTCGCTAGATTATTTCTTTAGCATGTCAGAAGCAAATCTTCCTGCAAACTTAATACAAGGACAGAGGGACTTCTTCGGTGCACATACTTATAGAAGAATTGATATGGAAGGCATTTTCCATACAGAGTGGGAGCAAGATTAACAATATAAAATTTTGAGTAGGGAGAGATTTGGGATGAAATTAAAAAGACATGAATTAAAAGATCCTAAGAAATGGGAAGAGATGGGGATAAAGCTTCCGCAGTTTGATATAGATAAGGTAATAGACGAAACAAAGAAGAATCCAAGATGGGTTCACTTTGGAGCGGGCAATATATTTAGAGGATTTATAGCAATGCTGCAGCAAACACTTCTGAATAAAGGCTTGGCAGATTCAGGTATAATCGCAGTTGAATCGTACGATTTTGAAGTGCACGACAAGATATACGTGCCTTATGATAATTTAGGGCTACTAGTTATAATGAATTCCGATGGAACATTGGAAAAAGAAGTAGTAGGCAGCATAAGCGATATTTTGCTTGCAGATCCGTCAAATAAAGAAAATTGGGATAGATTAAATGAGGTATTCTCTAATCCTTCGCTTCAAATAGCAAGTATGACAATAACAGAAAAAGGCTACAATTTAAAAGATTTTGCAGGTAATTTTATAAAAGAAGTCATGGAAGACATTGAAGCAGGACCGGAGAATCCTAAGAATGTCGTGTCAAAGCTTGTATCTCTTGTTTACTCTAGGTATAAAAAGGGAGAGTATCCTCTCGCACTTGTCAGCCTAGACAATTTCTCCGGCAATGGTGAAAGGCTTTACAGTGCTGTAATGACAATTGCCGAGGAATGGGCAAATAAAGGATTTGTAGACAAGGGATTTACTCAATATTTAAATGATCCGTCAAAGATTTCTTTCCCGCTTACGATGATAGACAAGATAGTTCCAAGGCCACATGAATTAGTAAAAAAATCATTAGAGGAAAAAGGCTTAGAAGATATGAACATAATCACGACATCTAAAAATACAGTGATTGCTCCATTTGTAAATGCTGAAAAAGCTCAATACTTGGTTATAGAAGATAAATTTCCCAATGGGCGCATGAAACTTGAAGAGGCAGGAGTCCTTTTGACCGACAAAGAGACAGTTGAAAAAGTCGAGAGAATGAAAGTCACAACATGCTTAAATCCGCTTCATACAGCATTAGCTATATACGGATGCTTATTAGATTATAAAACAATAGCAGATGAAATGAAGGATGATTGTTTAAGAAAGCTAGTTGAAAAAATTGGCTATGTAGAAGGAATGCCTGTTGTCATAAATCCAAAAGTACTTGATCCGGAAGAATTTATAAAAGAAGTAATCGAAGTAAGGCTTCCGAACCCGTACATGCCGGATACGCCACAGAGAATCGCAACAGATACATCACAAAAGATGGGAATCAGGTTTGGGGAGACGATTAAATCGTATATTCATAGAAGCGATCTTGAAGTAAATGACTTAAAATTTATACCATTAGTCATAGCAGGTTGGTGCAGATATCTGATGGGGATTGATGATGAAGGAAATCATATGGATTTAAGTCCAGATCCGCTTTTAAATGATTTAAAATCTCACGTATCAAATATTAGGCTTGGCGATGTTGACTCCGTAAAAGACAACTTAAGGCCCATTCTTTCAAACAAAGAAATATTTGGACTTGACTTATATGAGGTTGGCTTGGGAGAAAAGGTAGAAAGCTACTTTAAAGAACTGATTTCTGGTACTGGTGCAGTAAGAAATACCCTTAAAAAATATCTTGAATGCTAAATATAAAATGAAATTCGTGAGTGCAGAGGAAAATTTCTTCTGCACTTTTTATTTTTATAAAAATAAATTATAATAAAAGAAAAAAATAATAACAACGGTGGTGTTGAAAAATGGATAATACTTTAAAAAAGAAAGTACTGGACATTATTGAAGAGTTACCTGAGGATAAGATCGTAGAAGTAATTGATTTTATGGAATTTTTAAAATTAAAAGATGAAGCAGAAGATGATGAAATACTTAATGATAAAGAATTGATGGAATCTATAGAAAGAGGATTAAAAGATATAGAGAACGGCAATATATATGACTTTGAGGACGTGTTTAAAGATGTATAAGATTCAACTTTCAAAAGAAGCCGTTAAATGTATTGAAAAATATAATAAAAAAACAAAGGAAAGAATTAAGAATTGTATAGAGAGAATATCACTTTCACCATATGGTGGAAAAAACATAAAGAAACTTAAAGGCATGTCTTGTCAATTATACAGGTACAGATTAGGCGATATAAGAATTATTTATACGATCAAAGAGGAAAAAGCATTAGTTATAGTGGTTACAGTAGGGAATCGTGGTGATGTTTATAAAAAATATTAAAGTGATTAGTTATATTATTTAGAAAAAAAAGGTGATTATTTTGGTCAACATAAGAGATGTGGCTAGATACTGCGGTGTGTCAGCCATGACTGTATCAAGAGCATTGAATAATAGCAATCAGATATCACAAGCTACAAAAGAAAAAATTCTGAAAGCTTGTGAAGAACTAGGATACAGGCCTAATTTTGCAGCTAGAAGCTTGGTGACAAAAAAGACTAACATGGTAGGCCTTATTATACCAGATATAACAAATCAATATTATTCACATGTAAGCAAAGGTGTAAGCTCATATCTGAGTTTGCAAGGTTATGGACTTTTGCTGTGCAACAGCGATAGAAGAAAAGATGATGAGATAAGATATTTGAATTTCCTTGCGGAAGGAAGAGTTGATGGAATAATTATTTTGCCTGTGCAGCCAAGGAAAGAAGACTACGAAGGTATAGCGAAGGAAATACCATTAGTGATGGCAGATAATTACGCGGAAGGGCTTGATGTAAGCTTTGTTGGCAATGACAACTATCATGGAGCATCAGAAATTATAAGTCACATGATAAAACAAGGATTTAAAAGGATTGGAGTTATACTGGGTCATAGCAGTTCTAGTGCATCTAATGAAAGATTTAAAGCGTATAAAGATGTTTTGAAGAAAAATAATATAGAGCTCGATAATGAAATTGTTTTAAATAGCAATGCTACATTTGAAGATGGCTTCAATTTGACAAAAGTGCTTATTGAGAAAGGCGTTGATAGCATTTTTGCAATAAATGATACGGTGGCTTTAGGAGTTGTAAAATATTGTTATTTAAACAATATCAGGATACCTGAGGACATAGGAGTTGCCGGATATGACAATATTGAGCAATCATCAATGCTGCCTGTGCCATTGACGACGGTAGATCAAAATGGCAATCAACTGGGGAAAGTTGCAGCTGAAACTTTATTAAATCTATTAGCAGATGAAAGTACGGTACCAAAAAAGATCATACTTAAACCTAAATTGGTGATCAGAAAATCTTTAGGAGAAAATATTTAGCGTTATTGACTATTCTCTAAATAAGGGGTATACTTAATTTGGAACATTTCGTTAACGGTAACACTATGAAATGATGAATTAAGAGGAGGCTTTTAATATGGAAGTAAGGTATGCAAGTCATTATGAAGACGTTAAGCATTATGACACAACTGAGTTAAGAAAGCATTTTCTAATTGAAAATTTATTTACACCAGGTAAGCTTTATATGGTGTACAGTCATGTAGACAGGATAATCGTAGCAGGTGCTGTTCCGACAGATAAGCCACTATACTTAGAGGCAAGCAAAGAATTGGGCTCTAATTATTTTTTAGAAAGAAGAGAGATGGGAATAATTAATATAGGTGGAACAGGCATTGTGAATTTGGACGGTGAAAGATATGAATTAAATAACAGCGATGGATTGTACGTGGGCATGGGCATAAAAGAAGTCAGCTTTGAAAGCTTGGACGCAAATAATCCAGCAAAATTCTATATAAATAGTGCGACTGCACACAAGAGTTATCCTACTGTAAAAATAGGCTTAAGTGAGGCTAACAAAGTAAAAGCCGGTACAGATGAAGAATGCAATAAAAGGACAATAAATCAATATGTACATCCTGCAGTATGTCAAAGCTGTCAATTAGTCATGGGTATGACGATATTAGAGCCTGGTAGCATATGGAATACGATGCCGTGTCATACACATGACAGAAGAATGGAAGTTTATCTGTATTTCAATATGGACGAAGATAATGTAGTATTCCATTTCATGGGTACACCAAACGAAACGAGGCATATTGTTGTTAAAAATGAGCAAGCAGTTATATCGCCAAGCTGGTCAATTCACTCAGGCGTAGGTACAAAGAATTACACATTTATTTGGGGAATGGTTGGAGAAAATCAGACGTTTACTGATATGGATGAAATACCTACAAAAGATCTGAGGTAAGAGAAGGAGGTAAAACATGTACAATATTACAGACTTTTCAATGGACTTTTTTAGACTAGATGGCAAAGTTGCCATAGTTACAGGTGGCAATACCGGATTAGGACAAGGATATGCCGTTGCACTTGCGAAGGCAGGTGCTGACTTATTCATCGTTACTCATAATGACCGCTTTGATGAAACGAGGGAACTTATTGAAAAAGAAGGCCGAAAGGTAGAATTCTTCCAGACAGATTTATCGGTTAGAGAGAATATAAATGAAGTTGTAGACAAGTGTCTCGAATCTTTCGGCAAGATAGACGTGCTTGTCAATAATGCAGGGACAATAAGGAGGGCACCGCTTCTTGAGTACAAAGATGAAGATTGGAAGGCAGTTCTCGACATAAACTTAAATGCAGTGTATTATTTAAGCCACGAGGTAGCAAAAGTTATGGTAAAGCAAGGCAGTGGCAAAATTATAAATATAGCTTCAATGCTTTCATTTCAAGGTGGAAAATTTGTTCCACCATATACAGCATCAAAACACGGCGTAGCGGGTATAACAAAAGCTTTTGCTAATGAATTGGCTGACAAAAATATACAAGTAAATGCAATAGCACCGGGATATATTGAGACAAACAATACAGCTCCAATAAGGGCTGATGAAAATAGAAACGCAGAAATACTTTCAAGGATACCTGCAGGAAGGTGGGGGCATCCATTTGATGTGATGGGCGCTTTAGTATTTTTGGCAAGTAAAGCTTCAGACTATGTAAATGGACACATACTAGCTGTGGATGGCGGTTGGCTTGTTAGGTAGGATAAATTTGTTAGTTAAAATAAATGCGTGGCTTAATCGCTACGCATTTATTTTACTACAAAAACAATTACGATAGTTTATAAAAATTTTTAATAAAATCAGTTACACTCAAGAAGGAATTTTTAATTTGACGTCGAATATATAATTATGTACTTGACGTAGATAAATAAAAATGATACAATTTGTCTTAAGAAAGGTAATTATTTTTGTTGATAATAGACGAAGATTATAATTAGTAAAAAATTCTTTTTATATAAAATTAATTAGAATATTTAACAAAGTAGGAGGCTGATATATTTAATATATATAGTAAAAGTGATGTATTTTAAATTAATATTTTTAATTAGATATTAAAATGATATGTGACAAGAGATTAATATCTTTTTGTTGAAAAAGTTTAAAAAATAAGGTAATATTCTATTTTAGAAAACAGCTTATAGAATTCTAAAGACAGTGTCAATTGTAAAAAATATAATTTGCAATTTTAACTTTTATGGAAACGTTGAGAAATATAAAGATTTAATCTTAATTATTCAATGTTAAAAAGGTTTTAAAAATTTTAATATAAGGACAGTAAAGGTATGCAATACAATGAATTTTTTTGAAAGAAGGTGATAGTAATAGAAATACAATTTAAATGTTTACTAAATTAATTGATTGTAATCTATTACCATTAAAAGAAGGGAGATTTATTTATGAAAAAGATTTTAACTTATCTCGTTTTAGTTGTTCTTGTATTATCAGCATTACTTACGGGTTGTGGAAATTCAAATACTACTTCATCTAATAGCTCTTCTAGCAGTTCACAGCAGTCTGATAAAACAGCTTCTTCAGATAGCGGTAAACAGCTCAATATAGGTGTTGCTATATATAAATTTGATGATACATTCATGACAGGCGTTCGTAATGCAATGACTGCTGAAGCACAAGGCAAGGCTAAATTGAACATGGTTGATAGCCAAAATTCACAGCCAACGCAAAATGATCAAGTGGATCTTTTTATAACGAAGAAGATGAACGCACTTGCTATAAATCCAGTTGATAGAACTGCGGCAGGTACAATTATTGATAAAGCTAAACAAGCTAATATTCCAGTTGTATTTTTCAATAGAGAACCTTTACCAGAAGATATGAAAAAGTGGGATAAAGTTTATTATGTTGGTGCAAAAGCAGAACAATCAGGCATTTTGCAGGGACAAATCATGGCAGATTACTGGAAAGCGCATCCTGAAGCGGATAAAAACCATGATGGTGTAATGCAATATGTTATGTTGATGGGACAGCCAGGCCATCAGGATGCAATACTTCGTACTCAGTATTCAATACAGACCGTAAAAGATGCAGGAATTAAAGTTCAAGAATTAGCGAAAGATTATGCAAACTGGGACAGAGTAACAGCACATGATAAAATGGCTGCGTGGTTGTCATCATTTGGCGATAAGATAGAAGCAGTGTTCTGCAATAATGACGATATGGCACTGGGTGCTATTGAAGCACTTAAGTCAGCAGGATACTTCACAGGTAATAAATATATACCAGTTGTAGGTGTTGATGCTACAGCACCAGGTATACAAGCTATTAAAGATGGAACTCTTCTTGGAACCGTTTTAAACGATGCAAAAAATCAGGCAAAGGCTACATTTAATATAGCTTATGAGCTTGCACAAGGCATAACACCGACAAAAGATAACATCGGCTATGACATCACTGATGGCAAGTATGTGTGGATACCTTATAAAAAGATTACAAAAGACAACATAAGTGACGCTGAGCAATAATAGGTTTAAATTAGCACTTTGTAAAGCAGGGATTTGAAATATCCTTGCTTTACAAAATTTTATTAATTATATAATGGCAAATGTCAGGAGGCATTGACAATGAATGCTAATGAATTTATTCTTGAAATGAATAACATATCCAAAGAATTTCCAGGCGTAAAGGCTCTTGACGATGTAACTCTTAAAGTGCGGGCAGGAACTGTTCATGCAATCATGGGTGAAAATGGTGCTGGAAAGTCAACATTGATGAAATGCCTTTTTGGTATATATAAACCTGATGCAGGTGAAATCATATTAAATGGCAATAAAATAAATATTAGAGATTCGAAAGAGGCATTAGACTATGGCATTTCTATGATTCATCAAGAGTTGCATCCTGTAAGATTTAGAAACGTAATGGAAAATATTTGGCTAGGGCGATTCCCTATGAAAAATTACGGGTTTGTAAAATTAGTTGATGAGAAGAAAATGTATGAAGATACAGAAAAGCTCTTATCTAGCATTGATGTAGATATTAAACCGACTGAAATTGTGAGAAATCTGTCAGCATCAAGAATTCAATATATAGAGATTTCTAAAGCTATTTCATATAATGCTAAGATAATAATTATGGATGAACCTACATCATCTCTTACAGAAAATGAGGTTGATCATTTATTTAAATTGATAAGAAATTTGAAAGAGAATGGGGTTGCTATAATATATATTTCTCATAAAATAGATGAAATATTCCAAATAGCAGATGAAGTGTCTATTATGCGTGATGGAAAGATGGTAGGCACTTGGAATGTTGATGACTTAACTGAAGACATGATAATATCAAAGATGGTGGGACGTGAATTAACTAATCGGTTTCCTGCTAGAGAAAATGAACCTGATGGCGTTATATTAAAAGTAGAGAATTTGTCTTCTCCAATGCCTAAGTCTTTTAAAAATGTTTCATTTGAACTTAGAAAAGGTGAGATATTAGGCATAGGTGGTCTAGTAGGTTCTCAGAGGACAGAACTGGTAGAAGCTTTATTTGGATTACGATCAATTGAGTCAGGTAAAATTTTTATACATGGTAAAGAGGTAACTATAAAGTCACCTATAGATGCAAAAGAAAATGGGATGGCTTTGTTAACGGAGGAAAGGAGATCTACGGGAATATTTCCTGATTTAAATATATTAGAAAATTCTACTATTGCTAATATAAAAAAGTATAGAGGCAGTTTTATGCTTTTAAATGACAAGAAGAGAAAAGAAGATACTAATAAGATGGTAGACACTTTAAAAGTTAAGACTCCATCGCTGAGAACTTTGATTAAAAATTTGTCTGGTGGAAATCAGCAGAAAGTATTAATAGCGAGATGGCTTCTTACTGTACCTGAGATATTGATACTTGATGAGCCAACCCGTGGCATTGACGTTGGAGCGAAGTACGAAATTTACACAATCATGAATGAACTTACAAAGGAAGGAAAAAGCATAATCATGATTTCTTCTGAAATGCCAGAACTTCTTGGGATGGCTGATAGAATTATGGTTATGTGCGAAGGACATTTATCAGGAATACTTGATAAAAAAGATGCGACAGAAGAAAAAATTATGAGGTTAGCTAGTAAATATACAAATTGATACGGAGGAGATATAGATGCATAATAAAATCAAAGATTATTTATCGCAATATGCAATATATTTTGCTTTGTTATTATTGATTATAGCTATTGCTATAAAGAATCCTTCTTTTTTATCATTAAGAGTTTTTAGAGATATATTATCACAAAGTTCTACTAGAATAATTGTTGCACTTGGTGCTTCATTTGCTATATTAATAGGTGGCGCAGACTTATCTGCCGGACGTATGGTAGGCTTTGCGGCTGTAATTTCTGCTTCACTGCTGCAAACAGCTAGTTATCCAAACAGATTTTTCCCTGGACTACCGCAGTTACCTATAATAGTACCACTTTTGATAACATTAGTTATTGGATTTCTTTTTGGCTTATTAAATGGCTTTGCTATATCTAAATTTAGTGTACCACCTTTTATAGCTACTCTTGCTTCAATGGTTATAATTTATGGTGTTGACAATATTTATTTTAGTCAACCACCGAATAATTCCCAGCCTATAGCTGGATTAAGGAGTGATTTTACAAACATTGGTACAGGAAGTATATTCGGTATACCATATTTGATAATCATTGCTGCTGTTATTACCCTAATCATGTGGATTATTTTAAATAAGACAAGTTTTGGCAAAGACTTGTACGCTATTGGAGGAAATAGAGAAGCAGCTATTGTATCTGGAGTTAATGTAAAGCGCCGCATTTTGTTGATGTTTGCTATTGCAGGTATGCTTTATGCTATGGCAGGATTTTTAGAAGCAGCTAGAACTGGAGGAGCTACAAGCGAGTACGGTAATATGTATGAGATGGACGCGATAGCGGCTTGCGTTGTTGGTGGCTGGTCAGTATCTGGCGGTGTGGGAACAATTCCAGGTATAATTGTAGGTGTGTTTATATTTACAGTTATAAATTATGGATTAACATTTATAGGCATGAATCCATATTGGCAGTTAATCATAAAAGGTTTAATAATAGTTTCTGCCGTGGCAGTTGACATCAGAAAATACTTAGCTAAAAAATAAAATAACAAAAAGTTCTCTTTTTAAAATTTAAAAAGAGAGCTTTTTAATTAAAGGTATAATTTTTTATATTAATGAAAAAATTTATATATAACTTTCATTTAAAACAAAAAAAATAACCAGTTAAAAACGTTATTCCTATTATAATATTTAATTTTTTGTGAATAATATTATTTGGGGAGGCGTTTACTATGAATGGAAGAACTACAAGCTGGGTTGTTACCGGAGTTGGTGCAGCTGTAACAGCTGCAGGACTTATGACTGGTGGTATGATTGGAGCTGGAATTACTGGTTTTGGCTTAGCTCATGTTGTCCTTGGCGTTTTAGATATGTTTAGACCAACAGTACAGAGATAGCATAGCACAATATCTCCTCAGTATTTACTGAGGGGATTTTTTTATTGCGATAAAATTTCAATTACATGTATTGTCCCAAAATTGAAAAAACTATTGACAGAGCTATTTTATCGCTGTATAATAATAAAAAAATAAAAGATTTTTCGATGATCAGGAATAGTAGCATTAGCGATTAATACAAGCGAGTCAGGGATGGTGGGAGCCTGATTATTATAGCTTTTGTGAATGGGCCTGTGAGATGCGAGGTGAAGTTTAGTAGCCGAGCCGGTAAGCACCGTTATATGTGATGCACATGATAGTGTGCTTAGAGATAAGACATATAGTCTTAAGAAGGGTGGCACCGTGGAAGCGTAGCCTTTCGCCCCTACATTTGGGGTGAAAGGTTTTTTTATTACTCAAATTTATCTTTAAGTTTAATTTGACAGATTACTTGATTGGGTGGAAAGGAGGTGAAGGGAGTGAATTCAAGAAAGACATTGAGAGAGTTTATACTTTGCGCGCTTCTTATGGCGATTGGCGTTGTTCTGCACTTTATTACTCCTGCATTTATGCTTAATATGAGACCAGATTTTATGCTATCTATGCTTTTTATATCTTTAATGCTTGTTGATGATTTAAAGATAAATTATGTTACAGCGATTATAGCAGGTATACTGACAGCTCTAACAGGATCGATGCCTGGCGGTCAGATTGCTAATCCTATAGACAAACTTGTTACATCAACCATTATAATTTTAATGCTTAAGCTTCTAAGAAATAGAGTAAACGAAGGAATAATCGCTGGAATTGTAGGTATCATTGGAACGATCATATCAGGTTCTGTATTTTTAGGCGTTGTATCAATTATAGCTGGATTGCCGGGTCCTTTCTATCTTCTCATGTTAACAGTAGTTTTACCGACGTCAATTGTAAATACAGTAGTTACTGTGATTGGATATTATATTATAAAGAAGGTTTCAAAATCTACTTTAGTTGTCAATAAATAAAAATTTTATTTTGCCAATGCAAATCCTCGCAAGAGGATTTTTTATTTTTGTGTAGAATTAAAATGCTGTGTGACATCTATTTAATATCTTTCTATTGAAAAAGTTTTAGCAATATCGTAATATTTTATTCGAGAAGTAAGTTATGGAGGGGCTATTGTGAAAACGTTACAGAAAGTTTCCGCTTTTTTGAAAAGAAATATAATTTTGATATTGATGTCTTTGATTGCGGTACTCAGCATTTTTCTATATAAATTTCAGCAAATTGAAGAACCAGTTTTAGCAGGAAAACCGTCTTATCATTTCTATCTGGTCGCGCAAAATTCTGTCGATCCTTTCTGGAAAGAAGTGCAAAAAGGTGCAGAAGATGCCGCAAAGTATTACAACGTTGCTGTTGAATTTAATGCTCCTAAATTTAATAATTTAGATGAAGAGTTAGAATTTCTCGATATTGCAGTTCTGTCGAAAGTTGATGGCATCATAACGCATGTTTCTTATGATGGAGATTTTAACAAAAGGCTTGAAAGAAGTCTCCCATCCTCTATAGGTGGGAGATGAATTTCTATTGTCTGCCATAGAATAATATGTCATAATAGATGCAGAAAATTTTATCGTAGAAAGCCAAGGTGAGAAAAGATGATGATATGTCAGCATTTTCTCATAGAACCAACAAAAGAACAAGAAGAAAAACTCTTTTATACATTATATTTGTGCCGCAAATTATATAATTACTCACTAGACCAAAGAATAAAACATTATAAAGAATATGGCAAAGGACTTACATACGAAGAACAGCAAAATATGCTCCCAAAATACAAAAAAGAACATCCAGAATACAAGACAGTACAATCGCAGATATTACAGGATGTGTTGAGAAGATTAGATAGAGCATATAAAAACTTCTTTGACAAAAGAGCAAAATATCCTAAATTCAAAGACAGATACCACTACACATCTATAACACTTCCACAATGCGAAGCAAAAAGAAACTTTGGCAAAGAAGGATATGTATATATAAAAAATATAGGACATATAAAAATAAAAGCACACAGAAATTTTGATCCGACAAAAGTCAAAACAATAAACATAAAATACCATGCAGGAAAATGGTATATAAATCTGTCAGTTGAAATAGAAAAAGAAAAAACAGTCATAAGAGAAAAAGCAATAGGAATAGACAAAGGAATAAACTCAATAGCTGCAACATCAGATGGAGAATTATACTCAAATCCTAGATGGCTACAAAAATCAGAGAAGAAACTAAAAAAAGCACAGAGACAATTATCAAGAAAAAAGAAAGGAAGCAAAAACAGAGAAAAGCAAAAGAAAAGATTAGCGAAGCTTCATGAAAAAGTAGCAAATCAGAGAAGAGACTATCTCCACAAAATAAGCTATAACATAGTAAAACATAATGACATTATATGCGTTGAAGATTTGCAAGTAAAAAATATGATGAAAAATCATAAACTTGCAAAATCAATAGCAAATGCAGGATGGGGAATGTTAGACAAATATCTACAGTATAAAGCGGAGAGAGAAGGAAAAATATTCATAAAAGTAAATCCAGCATATACATCGCAAAGATGCTCAGGATGTGGAAGAATAGTAGAAAAAGACTTATCAGTAAGAGTACACAAATGTGAGTGTGGATTAGAGATAGACAGAGATGTAAATGCAGCGATAAATGTGTTGTATGAAGGATTAAGACAATTAGGCATAACAGCCTAAGAGTAATATTTTTGTAGGGAAGGTTCCTCCCGAAGTTACGCCTATGGAGATTGTGTAAGACCTGCTGTGAATAACAGCAGGCAATGGTCTATGAAGTAGGAAGCTCCAGCCTCTATAGGATGGAGTAGGTTCACTACATTAATAAATGAAGCATACGAAAACAAAATACCTGTTGTCACAATTGAAAATGATTTAAAAGACAGCAAAAGGAAATCATTTGTTGGTGCAAACAGCTTTATATTGGGAGAAGAAGCGGGAAAACTTATGAAGTTGGCAACAGGCGGTAAAGCTAATATAGCAGTTATTATGAGCAACGATGTGGGAAAAGATACGGCAAGCCAAAATCTAAAGCTGAATGGCTTTTTAGGTGTTATTAATAGCACTCCAGGAATGAAGGTATCAAAAGTATATACGTCACAGTTAGGAGCCCTAAGCGCTGAAGAAATAACTCAGTCAATAATAAACGGCGGTGAAGGAATAAACGCACTGTATATAACGGATTCGGTTGATACGATAGGTGCGGCTCAAGTTGTTGTGGATTTTAGCAAGGTTGGCGAGATAGCGATTGTTGGATACGGCGATACACCGGATATTTTGAGATATGTTGATAAAGGCATTATTTACGGTACAGTTATGAGTGACCCATATAAGATGGGGTATGAGAGCATTAAAGCAATGATGGAAATCAAAAAAAATAATGATGTTTCTACATTCATAGATACAGGCGTAAATATTATTACAAAAAGCAATGTAAAAGAGTATGAGGATAAGATAAAACAAAAAGATTAGTAGGTGTTATCGTGAATAAAAGTTTATTTGAATTTAAAGGCATAAGGAGAAAAATATTTGCACATCTTTTAATAACTACGTTGATAATGGGTATAACCAGCATTTACTCTTATTACAATGCCAAGATTGTAATTGACAGGTTAAAATCAATATTTACAGATTACGTCTACTTAAACAATCTCAATAACGATATAAATTCTCTAGAGACAGAAGTGGAAAAATACCTTTCGACGAAATCATCCGATTCACTGCTTAATTACTATACCATTAGCAATAAATTAAGTAATAATGCAGAAGACATGATAAATATAATAACCTATGATAATGATAGTCTGATGCAAAAAGATATTGGTAACATGATAATGAGCTTACTATCAGAAACTGACAAAGCAGTAAATGCGAAAAGAGGCAGAATAAGCAGCGAATATATAGAGTACTTTACTAGAGCAAATAAGATAAATGACTATATAAAGATGTATATTAATAATCTCATATATAACAAGCTTCAAGAAGGCTCAATAAAGTACAATAAAATATCCAAGAACATGATTTTTATCAGTTTTTTAAATATACTCCTAATTTTAACATCTGTTATAGTAAATATCGTTCTTGCTATTATATATACTTACAGGATAACCAGACCAATATCTGAGCTTTCTGATACAGCCGAAAGGATTTCAAAAGGAGATTTTGACATCGAGCCTATAAGAATCAAGACAGATGATGAGGTCAATATATTGGCTGATGCGTTTAATAAAATGGTTACAAACATTAAAAACTATATTGATGAAATAAAGATGCAGGCAAAAGTGGAAAAAAGGCTTAAAGAGCAAGAGATGCAGAATCTAAAGATGAAAAATATATTAAGAGAGTCCGAGTTAAAAGCACTTCAGTCACAGATAAATCCACATTTTTTATTTAATACTTTAAATGCAGCATCACAGATTGCAATGATGGAAGGTGCGGAAAAATCATCAGAGTTTATAGAAAAAGTAGCAGAACTATTCCGATACAACTTGAGAAAGCTAGACAAGCCGGTGACTTTGAAAGAGGAAGTTGATAATGTATTTAACTACATGTATATATTGAAAACAAGATTTGGCGAAAAAGTGGAGTTTCAAACAAGCATAGATGAAAGCCTTTTAAATGTCAAAGTTCCTTGCACGATCATACAGCCTGTTGTTGAAAATGCCTTTATACACGGCATAGAGGAGATAGAAGGGAAAGGTGTTATTCGCATTGAAATAAAAGAAGTCGACGGCAGTATACACATTGATGTCATAGATGATGGAATGGGCATGAATCAGGAAAGCATCAATAAAATTCTTTCTGCGGATGATCCTGACAACGATGAAAATAAGCATGTAACAGGTATTGGAATGCACAATGTAATAAATCGTTTAAGGTTATATTACAATATAGCTGATATCGATGACGTTATTGAGATTGAAAGCCGCATTGGAAATGGTACCAAAGTTACATTGAAGATTCCTATGGGAAGGGGTAGTGCAACGTGATAAAGTTGTTGATTGCTGATGATGAGCATATAGTCCTTGACTCCTTAAAATTTATCATTGAGAATAACTGCCACGATGTAGATGTGATTGGTTTTGCAAAATCGGGAAGAGAAGCAATTGAAAAAGCTGATGCATTGAGGCCTGATGTGATTTTTATGGATATAAGGATGCCAGGCATAGATGGTATAGAAGCCATCAAAAGGATTAAGGAAATCCATAATGACATTGAGTTTGTAATAATAACGGCTTATGACTATTTTAACTATGCAAAAGAAGCTATAAAACTGGATGTAGTTGATTATCTATTGAAACCGATGAATAAAAATAAGGTTATAGATACGGTTCTAAAAGTAAAAAAGATCGTAGAATCAAAGCGGGAAAACATGATTAGGGAGCTTGAGATGAAGGAGAAAATGATAACGATACTGCCGCATCTTGAAAGTGAAATGATATATTCACTGGCATCAGCCACATTTAGGCAGGAAAATATTGATTTCTACGGAAGTATCTTCGATATGAATTTAAATATTGGATATGCTTTAGTGGTTTTATTTGAAAAGGATGATAATGAGAGTCACTTAGACAATTTAGCTGGAAATGTCAAGATGCATGAGACATTTATGTATCTTAAAGAATTTATAAAAAACTTAAGGCCTTGCTTAGCAGGTATCTTGCTTGATAGGATAATTGTATTTGTTCCAGTTGAAAGTGATGAAGATTTATTTACAATTAAAAATACTTCAATAGATTTTGCTGAAAAGATTTTAAAAGAGACACATGGCAAAGAATCAAGCGTCAGGATTGGACATATTTATGGCAAAAGCGAAAGAGCTTGGGGCAGAAGTATTTGTTCAAAATGCCAATAATGATGATGAAGATCAGTTAAAGCAAGTGAAATACCTGCTGGATAAGAAAATTGATGTGCTTGTTATCGTGCCAAATGATCTTAAAAAAGCTTCAGCCGGGGTGGACATGGCCAAAAAGGCAGGCGTTAAGGTAATATCTTATGACAGGCTTGTTTTGAATTCAAATGTGGATTTGTACATTTCATTTGATAACGTAAAAGTCGGAAAGCTTATGGCAGAATATCTGGTAAAAAGGTATCCAAAAGGCAACTACCTTATTATAAATGGCGCAACAAATGACAATAATACAAAGATGATTAAAGAGGGCTATGACAGTGTATTGCTTCCCAAGGTTAAAAGCGGTGATATAAAGATTATAGGTGAAGAGTGGTCCCCTAATTGGATGTCTGAATATGCCTTTGAAGCAACAGAAAAATATATACAAAAGAATTATGGTATAGATGCAATCATTGCCGGCGATGATGGACTGGCTAATGGTATAATCGAATCATTGTCTGAACATAGATTGGCCGGGAAAGTCGCCGTTGTAGCTCAAGATGCAGATCTTGCTGCTTGCCAGAGGATAATAGAAGGCACTCAGCTTATGACTGTATACAAGCCTCTTGACAAGCTTGCGGGAGATGCAGCTAAATTGGCAGTAAAATTGGCAAAAGGAGAAAAGTTAAACGTCAGCAATACAATTTACGATGGGAAATTTACTGTACCGTATTACAAGCTGGAGCCAATTGCTGCTGACAAAAGCAATATTGATGACACAGTCATAAAAGATGGTTTTCACAGCCGTGATGATGTATATAGATATGTAAAGTAAATTAAAAACTATGATTTGAACTTCTTAAGGCCTCAGGCCTTTAATTTTTTGCTTCAAAATAATCCAGATAAAATTTTGAATGAAGCAACTTAAAGCAAAAAAATACATAAAAAGAAAAATTGGTTTAGAGGCGAAATGAAAATGTTTGTAGAATATATAATGCGAAAATAAATAAGAGGAGGATGTACAATGTTAAAATCAAAGAAGCTATTAGCATTTCTGCTTGTCTTTGTATTAGCAGCATCGATAGTATTTGCTGGATGCCAGAGTACAAAGGACAACGGCAGCAGCACTACAACTTCTTCAAATTCATCTAATTCTTCTAGTTCAAACAAATCAACAGATACAACAAAAAAAGTCAAGATAGGCTTTTCTCTACCGACAATGAGGGAAGAAAGATATCAAAAGGATAAAGCTGCATTTGAGGAAGAAGCAAAGAAATTAGGCGCAGAAGTTTTGACACAGGGCGCAAACAATGATGAAAATCTTCAAAACAGCCAGGTAGAAAACCTTATCACACAAGGAATTGATGTGCTAGTTTTAGACCCGCAGAATGCTGAATCTGCAGCTACATTAGTTGATAAAGCGCATCAGGCTGGAATTAAGGTTATATCATACGACAGACTTATTTTAAATTCTGATCCAGATGTGTATATATCTTTTGATAATGAAAAAGTGGGAGAGCTTCAGGGAGAGTATTTAACAAAATTAGTTCCAAAAGGCAACTATTTTGTATTCGCAGGTGCTCCTACAGACAACAACGCAACACTGTTTAAGCAAGGTGCCATGAAATATATTCAACCATTAGCAGATAAAGGCGACATAAAGATAGTATTTGACCAAGCAATAAAGGACTGGGATCCAAATGAAGCGCTTAAATTAGCCGAAAATGCATTAACAGCTAATAAAAACAAGGTTGATGCTATACTTGCTCCAAATGACGGTACAGCAGGTGGCATAATTCAAGCATTAGCAGAGCAAAAACTAGACGGTAAAGTTCCAGTTACAGGGCAAGATGCTGAATTAGCAGCAGCAAAGAGAATAATTGCAGGAACACAGTCCATGACAATATTTAAAGACGTACGCGTACTTGCTAAAAATGCGGCAGATATCGCAGTACAATTAGCACAGGGGAAAGAAGTAAAAGATTTGGCACAGGTTAATAAGACGGTAAATAACAAGAAAATTGATGTTCCGTCACTTCTCTTGACTCCTGTTGTAATTACAAAAGATAACATTGATAAAGAGCTTGTTGACAGTGGATGGTTCAAAAAATCAGACTTGTACGGTAATTAAAAATCATTATTGGGGGTAGGCCTTGCGCCTTCCCCTTTACGACATAGTGCCTTGGAGGTATATTATGAGTGAATATATATTGGAGATGCAAAATATAACAAAAGAGTTTCCAGGGGTTATCGCTCTTAATAATGTCAATCTAAAGGTTAAAAAGGGCGAGATTCATGCATTGTGTGGTGAAAACGGCGCTGGAAAGTCGACACTAATGAAAATATTGAGCGGTGTTTATCCATATGGAACATATTCAGGAAAGATTATTATTGATGGTGAAGAAAAACATTTCAGCAATATTAAAGATAGTGAGAAAAATGGAATAGCTATTATATATCAGGAGCTAACACTTGTAAAATACATGACAGTTGGGCAGAATATTTTCCTTGGCGAAGAACCAGTAAAAAATGGAGTAATTGACTGGTTGGAGGTTTATTCAGAATCAAGCAAAATATTGAATGAGTTGAAGATAGATATAAATCCATATATAAAGGTAATGAATTTAGGTATAGGACATCAGCAGATGGTTGAGATAGCTAAGGCTATTTCAAAAAAAGCTAAAATATTGATTCTTGATGAACCGACATCAGCTCTTACAGAAAGTGAAGCAGAGCATTTACTAGATATATTAAGGGAATTAAAGTCAAAAGGTGTTACATGCATCTATATATCACATAAACTTGAAGAAGTTTTTGATATAGCAGATAGTATAACTGTGCTAAGAGATGGCAAGACCATCACATCTAATAAAAAAGAAAATTTTACTATGAATAAAGTTATATCGTTAATGGTAGGCCGCGAACTTACGCAGCGCTTTCCTAAAGTACAGCATAATGCAGGTGAAGTAGTCCTTGAAGTCAAGGATTACACTGTGTACGATCCTGAAATTCCTAATAAAAAAATAATAGATAATGTGAATTTTTATGTCAAAAGAGGGGAAATTTTAGGCATAGCAGGTCTTATGGGGGCAGGCAGGACGGAGCTTTTCTCAAGCATTTTTGGTGCTTACAAAGGAAGAAAAGAAGGCAAAGTATTTTTAGAGGGCAAGGAGTTAACGATAAATAATCCTAATGAAGCCATAAAAAATGGCATAGCATACCTTTCTGAGGATAGAAAAAGGTACGGACTAGTTACTCTTATGGATGTGCAGGAAAATATTGCACTTTCAAATTACGACCGCATTTCCAAGTTTAGCGTTATAAACAACAATGCAAAAGTGAAGTATGCAGAAAAGTATGTAAATGAACTAAAGATAAAAACGCCATCTCTTGCTCAGAGAGTTGGAAATTTAAGTGGTGGAAACCAGCAGAAAGTCGTTTTGGGCAAGTGGCTCATGTCAGATCCTAAAGTTTTATTTCTTGATGAGCCAACACGAGGCATTGATGTTGGAGCGAAGTTTGAGATATACAATATCATGAATGAGCTTGTTGAGATGGGGGTCTGTGTAGTATTTATTTCATCAGAGCTTCCGGAAATACTTGGCATGTGCGACAGGATACTTGTCATACATGAAGGCAAGATAAACGGTGAATTTTTGATTGAAGAAGCTGACCAAGAAAAAATTATGCACTGTGCAACTGGAGGTAATTAATTATGATACAAAGCAAAGCAAAAAGTGAAGCAATTGAAAAAAGAAGTTTAAATATTGATATAAGAGCGTATACGATGATATTGGCTCTTCTGGGTATATGGGTCATATTTACAGTACTTATGCATGGTGACTTTTTGTCATCTAGGAATTTATCCATGCTGGCAAGGCAAATGTCGATAACAGCAATACTTGCGACAGGTATGGTTCTGGTAATAGTAGCAGGGCATATAGATCTTTCGGTTGGTTCCGTTGCGGGATTTACAGGTGCTGTGGCTGCTATACTGCAGGTAATATACCATTGGAATACGGTACCAACCATTATAATTACACTTTTGGTAGGATTTATCATTGGAACATGGCAGGGCTTCTGGATAGCATATAGGAAAGTACCGGCTTTTATTGTAACACTGAGTTCTATGTTAGTCTTTAGAGGCGGCATATTGCTAATTACAAAAGGTGTGACTATTTCTCCACTACATCAAGATTTTGGTATTATTGGACAGGGATATATTCCGCCATCCCTAAGCATAGCTTTAGGAGTAATTGCATCTTTGGCGTATATAATAATAGACATAAATAATCGCAAATCGCGCATAAAATACGGTCTAAGCGTCCCAAGTTTAAGCATAGAGATTTCTAAAATTATTGGCGTGATTGCATTGATTGCTCTATTTACTGGCGTTATGATTTCATACGAAGGTATACCTGTTCCAGTCCTTATTGTCCTTGTGCTGGTATTAGTTTTGACTTTTGTGGCAAACAACACCACTTTTGGAAGGTATGTTTACGCAATTGGTGGCAATAAAGAGGCAGCAATATATTCAGGAATAAATGTTGTGAAGACAAATATGACTATATTCTTGATAATGGGAATATTGTCAGCTATCGCTGGTATTGTTTTGACGTCAAGATTGAATGCAGCAACAACTAGTGCCGGCAATTTGTTTGAGCTGGATGCAATTGCTTCTGCTATAATTGGTGGTGCAAGCACTTTAGGAGGAGAAGGTACAGTTCCGGGGGCAATACTTGGTGCTCTCATCATGGCCAGTATTGACAATGGTATGAGCCTTATGAACATTGACTATTCAATACTTACAATAGTAAAAGGATTAGTTCTTGTTATTGCTGTATGGGTTGATATATCTACAAAGAAAAGAGGATAAAACAATATATGTATTAAGCGGGTTCATCCCGCTTTTTACTTTTACCAATTTCTTTTAATGAGGAGTTTATAAAATACCTGCATTTTGCTGCTTTAATCTGTCAGAATATTATATTATAATAAAGTTAACAGTTTAATGTAGATGTTGCAATCGCACAGTTGATTTTTGCAAGATTTACACGAATAAAAAGAAATGGGGGAGCAAGGTGAACTACGAGGATAGAGTGGCAAAGCGTGCAAAATCTATAGAGATATCAACCATAAGGTATTTTTTTAATATGGTAAAGGATGTGCCTGGTGCCATATCGCTGACTATCGGAGAGCCTGATTTCGTCACTCCAAGGCACATAATCGATGCAGCGTATGAATCCCTTTTGGAAGGCAAGACAGGCTATACGGTGAATGCGGGACTTATAGAGCTTAGAGAAGAGATATCGAAGTACTTGAAAAGGAATTACAATGTAGGTTACAAGCCTGATGGAGAGATACTTGTAACAATAGGTGCAACAGAAGCTATTTACATTGCATTAAACACGCTTGTAGAAGATGGCGACGAAGTATTAATACCGGAGCCTTCATTTGTGGCATACGATCCGTGTACAAAACTGGCAGGCGGCAAGTCAGTTTTTGTGCCTACGTATGAAGAAGATAATTTTGTCTTAAAAGCTGAGACACTGGAAAAATATATTACTGATAAGTCAAAGGTCTTGGTATTGCCGTATCCAAACAATCCAACAGGAGCGGTGTTGCCATATGAAGAAATGGTTAAATTAGCAGATATAGTGAAAAAATATGATTTACTTGTTGTAACAGATGAGATATATTCAGAACTTGTATACGATGGTTTTAAGCATGTCAGCTTCGCATCGTTGCCAAATATGTGGGAGAGAACTGTTTTAATAAACGGCTTTTCTAAATCATATGCTATGACAGGCTGGAGGCTTGGTTATATCGCGGCACCAGAGTATTTTGTAAAGCACATGACGAAGATACATCAGTACGATGTGACATCGGCATCGACACAGTCACAGTATGCAGGATTAGAAGCCATGAAAAATGGTGAGAATGACATCAAATTTATGAGGGAAAAATATGATGAAAGAAGGAAGTTTTTATACGATAGCTTAATTGATATGGGGTTTGAATGTTTCGAACCTAAAGGCGCATTTTACATATTTCCATCAATCAAGAAGACAGGACTTACATCGGCAGAATTTGCAAAACGGCTTTTATACGAGGCAAAAGTTGCAGTTGTTCCTGGCAGCGCCTTTGGAGAGCATGGAGAAGGTCATGTAAGGATGGCATATGCCACATCATTGGACAATCTGAAAGAGGCAGTAAAAAGGATAGAAAAATTTTTGCGAAATTTTAAATAGTTGGCGAACATGGAACATTAAACATAAGTTCCATGTTTTTTTAATATATTTTAATTATTTTTCACTAATTTCGTCATTTGCCTGCATTTCATTTATGGTATAATATGATGTGGTATAATATTAGTATAACTATTTTTTGAGGGGATATGTTATGGAGAATAATACACAACTTAGGCGAAGTGATAGAAATAAAAAGAAAAAAAATAAGAGCGCTTTAAGGAAGACTCTCAATGTTGTGTTGTGGGGTGTATTGATATTAATTCTGGCAGGTATTGGCGCTGCAGGTGGCAAGGTTTTAGCAATAATTAAAAATACGCCGCCATTATCGCAAGATGCATTGACAAAGATAAAACAGTCATCAATAGTATACGTGAAAAACAGTGATGGAAGTTGGAGCCAAGCAGCTATTTTACATGGCTCTGACAATAGACTTTGGGTATCGATAGATAAAATACCAGAGAATTTGCAAAATGCTGTTGTTGCAATAGAAGATCAGAGATTCTACAAAAATAATTTAGGCATTGATCCTAAGAGGATAATAGGTGCACTTTTGGTTGACTTAAAAGCAGGAGGCAAGCCAATAGAAGGTGCAAGTACTATAACACAGCAGCTTGTAAAAAATACGATGCTGACAGATGAGAAGACATTGACAAGAAAAATACAAGAAGCCGTACTGGCTTGGCAACTTGAACAGAAGTATACTAAAAAACAGATACTTGAAGCATACCTTAATACAATATATTTAGGTGGACCGCATATAAATGCATATGGTGTTCAAGCGGCAGCACTACAGTATTTTGGCAAAGATGTAAGCCAACTGGACCTTGCTGAATCGGCTATGATTGCCGGCATTACTAATAATCCATCCATGTATTCACCTGATTCAAATGTGGAAAAAGCTACAGAGAGGCAGCATCTTGTCTTAAGTGAGATGCTAAAACAGGGATTTATCACACAAGAGCAATATAATAGTGCCATTAATGAAAAGCTTAATTTCGTTTTCAAAAACCTCAATTTGTCGACGTATAGCCATGGCTACTTTATAGATCAGGTCATAAATGATGCTACTGACGCTCTTGTCAAGAAACTTGGCATAACTAAGTCTGAAGCCTTGAATAAAATATACAATGGTGGGCTTAGGATATATTCTACAATGGATCCAAACATTCAGACAATAATGGAAAATGCATTTAAAAATCCTAAGTTGTTCCCTGTTGATCCAACTACAAAAGAGGCTGTGCAGGGAGCAATGGTGGTAATAGACTGGAAGACAGGTGAAATAAAGGGCATTGTAGGTGGCAGAAATACAAATGATTTTAAGTACGTGACCCGTGGCATAAGTTTCGCTGATTCAAAAAGGCAGCCTGGCTCATCTATAAAGCCCTTGACGGTTTATGGGCCTGCTTTACAAAGTGGTCTTACTGCTGCGACAGTTGTAGACGATGTTCCTACGACATTTACACTTCCAGGTGCAAAGCCGTATACACCTCACAATTATGAAAGCAACTATTATCACGGTTTAGTTACGCTTAGAGAAGCAATAACAGATTCTTTGAATGTGCCTGCCGTACAGGTTGTCAATAAAATAGGCATTAATGTTTCAGCAAGCTATGGAAAGAAATTCGGACTTGACATAACGAAAAATGATATGTACCTTCCGGCACTGGCGTTAGGTGGTTTAAGCCAGGGGATAACACCTATTCAGGAAGCTGCTGCTTATGGTGCTATTGCAAACAAAGGCATGTATATAAGCCCTATCACATTTACAAAGATTGAAGATTCAACTGGGAAAATATTGGTTAACAATAAACCTGAGGAACATGTGGTGCTGAGTGAGCAGAATGCATATATATTGAGAAGTATGATGATGGATGTAGTAAATCACGGTACAGGTACAGCAGCAAGGTTGTCAAACATGGACGTGGCTGGAAAGACTGGTACATCTGAAAATTCAGGTAATATATGGTTCTCAGGTTTCACACCATATTATGTTGGAACAGTTTGGATGGGGTATCCATCATCAAATAGAGCTGTAAAAAATTATGGTGTGCCACAGGTTGGCGGAACATTTCCGGCAAAGATGTGGAAAACAGTAATGACTGAGATACATCAGAATCTTCCAGCCAAGCGCTTTACTGATAAACCATCTGGTATAGTGTATGAGACAGTATGCAAAGACTCTGGCGATTTACCGACAAATTTATGCAGACAAGATCCAAGAGGA
Source organism: Thermoanaerobacterium thermosaccharolyticum DSM 571 (assembly GCF_000145615.1). NCBI lineage: Bacteria > Bacillati > Bacillota > Clostridia > Thermoanaerobacterales > Thermoanaerobacteraceae > Thermoanaerobacterium > Thermoanaerobacterium thermosaccharolyticum. The sequence goes on along the minus strand of NC_014410.1, from coordinate 2,367,915 downwards.
GACAGAACTTATACAGAAATGTTTGCTGTCGGTACACAGCCAACGAATTATTGCACTGTACATGTGTCTGCAAAGATAAATACTCTGACTGGCAAATTGGCATCTGAATGGACACTGCCATTCCTTGTAAAAGAAAAAGTGTTTATAGATCCTCCAGGCAGAACAGCAAGGCAAAATGCGTACGCTGCTGATGGAAAATATGTTTTGCCGACAGAAGTAGATACAGAAAATCAAATTCAGCCAGGGGATAATCAGAGTGGAAATACTGATCAAAACGGCGATACAACAAATAGTGACAGCAGCAATACTGCACCAGCAAATGGTACAGAGCCCGGAACGACAACTGATAATGGAGGACAAAGCAACGGTTCTAGCAGCACCGATGGACAAAGTACAAACAGCGGAATGAATGGAAATCAAAAGAGCATTAGTGGGCAAACCAATTCCACCCCTAGCCAAAAGGGAATAGGAAATATAATAAACTCAATAATTGGCAATTAGGATTAAAAAAAGATGGCTATAACTAAGATGTAGCCGTCTTTTTTTAATTTTATCTTGTGTATATGTTTAAATTCATCCAGACATGCATATAGATATGAAATGAGGGAAAAATTATTGAAGGAATATTGGCATTCTTGTAGAAATATATAAGCAGGGGGCGTTAATAATGAAAAGTATTGATTATCTAAAAAAGCTTTCAAAATTTGAGCATCGTGGCTCGGCAACAAAAAATGAGAGAAAGGCTGCTGACTACATTGCTAATGAGCTTGAAGGTATGGGATACGAGGTGGTTAAGCAGGAATTTAAAACAACTCGTGACAATCTGTATATTTTGCCTCTTCAGTTTGGTATCCTCCTATTTATAATGGGCGCTGCATCATTTTTCTATGATAAATTTCTAAACGCATTAGAATTGATTATCTCCTTAATTTCGATAGGATTCTTGATTTTAGAACTAAGTGGAAAATCTTTTGAGACAAGCATAATGCCTAAACATAGCTCAAAAAACGTCATCACTAAATTTGAAAAAAGCGATAAAAAGAAGATAATTGTATCTGCACATATAGATACTCAAAAAGGAAGCTTGATGTTTAGCCCTAAAATCGTTGACAAACTGAAAATGATATATAATATCGGCTATTTGGGATTTGCACTGATACCTGTCGGCATAGTCTTTGGGCTGCTTCATCTTTATCTAATTTCATATATCGTTCTTGGAATTGGCCTTTTAATAACGTTTGCCATGATCGTATTTTTGCTGACATGCGAAATAGGTGGGAAATACACAAATGGTGCCAATGACAATGGTTCAGGAACATCCCTGGCTTTGGCAATAGCAGATTATTACATCAATAATAAAGAAAATTTTCCAGATGATGTTGAAGTGATTTTTCTCTTTACTGGAAGCGAGGAGACAGGAGAAAGGGGGATGAAATATTTCTTAAAAAGATATAAGAAGTTACTAAACAAAGATACACAGTTTATTGTGTTGGATAATCTTGGAGCTGGCAAGTTGACGTACCTTGAGGGAGAAGGAATGATATTCTATAAAAAAGCAGGTGAAATGCTCATAGATGTAGCTGATGAGATGAGGAAAGAATATCCTAATGGAGTAGTGCAGAAGATGAAAAATCTCCTTTTGCCCACTGACGCACTGCCTGTACTGGCTAATGGTTTTTGCGGTATAACGTTTATATCTATGGATGACAATGGCAGGATAAAAAATTATCACTGGTTCACAGATACTATAGACAACATAGATTCTAAATTATTGAGATATGAAGAGAGCTTTTTGATAGAATATGTTTTAAGAGTTTCAAAGAGGATAAGCAGCCAAATCAAGGAGGAAGCATTAAAAGTAGAGTAGGAGAATTCACTCCTACTCCTTTGCTTTATTAAAGTAGTTTTTCAGTATGAATATGAGTAATATGCCTATAATACCGCCTAATATAGCTGTTATAAGCTGCGGAAGTGTAAAAGCTGCAACGATCTTTTGCGGTACGTTGACATTAAACCAAGTCAGAATATATTTTACTGAAGCTGCCAGCCACAAGTATTTTACAACTGCACCTATCATCATACCTATTATGTTGTTTTTAACGGCTGAGAATAGTATTACGTACAGTGCATTTCCCATCATTATAAAAGGTATAAGTATAGGAAAATTCATGAGTCCGACTAGGAAAGCGATGATTGGTGTCAAAAGGCCTATTGATACACCTGACCAATTTCCGACAAAGTATGCAGAGATTATAAGCATCGCATTTACGATTGAGCCCGTTATAAGCTGCGGCATCTTGATAAACTGCACTATGATTGTAATTGCCAACAAGATAGCTGTCCGTGTTATGAATTTTGCATCAAACTTAAATGATGTAGCATTGTTTGCCATTGTAACACCTCCTATCATTCATTTATCAACTATATTTTACCATTGAAAATTAATTTTGTTAAGCAAATATCAATTGGAGTTTGTAATATCAAATAAGATGAATCTTGTAGATCATGTAAATGTGCTGTATACACGGGCTACAGCAAATCTTATGGCAGATGACCCTGTACGCCAGTGGTAAATTGCTTATTGATTATTGCATTTATACGATATTTGTAATAAAATACTATGTAAGTGTATATAGTAAATGCAATGATATGGAGTATTAGGATAAGATGTGTAAAAGAGAGCCTTTGTAAGGTGTGAAAAGGTACCATCGATTCTGAACTCGCCATTGAGCATGCATATCAAAAGTATGCACGGGAAGACCGTTATATAGTATAAGTGGGCTTATGTCAATAAGAGTGGTACCACGGAAGGTATGGCCTTTCGTCTCTTTTAGATGAAAGGTTTTTTTAATACTTAAAAATTTGATAGGAGTGAGATAATGACGTATTCAAGAGACATTGATAGAAAGTGGCAAAAGAAGTGGGAGGAGACGGAGTTATACAAGTTCAATCCTCAGAATATGGATAAAAAGCTTTACTGTCTTGAGATGTTTTCGTATCCATCTGGTGCAAAGCTTCATGCAGGACACTGGTATAACTACGGGCCTGCCGATTCATGGGCTAGGATGAAAAGGATGCAGGGTTATGAAGTTTTTCACCCTATGGGATTTGATGCATTTGGACTACCTGCAGAAAACTATGCCATAAAGACAGGCATACATCCTCAAGATTCGACGCTTCAAAACATAAAGACGATGGAAAGACAGCTTAAAGAGATGGGTGCCACATTTGACTGGGATTATGAGGTTATAACTTGTTTGCCAGACTACTACAAGTGGACACAGTGGGTATTTCTCCAACTGTACAAAAAAGGACTTGCATATAGAAAGAAAGCGCCTGTAAATTGGTGCCCCAGTTGCAAGACAGTCCTTGCAAATGAGCAGGTTGTGGAAGGAACTTGTGAAAGATGCGGGAGTGAAGTAACTAAGAAAGACTTGACGCAGTGGTTTTTAAAGATAACTGATTATGCAGAGGAGCTTTTAGAGAAGCTTGACGAGCTTGATTGGCCTGAAAAGACAAAGATGATGCAGAGAAATTGGATAGGAAAATCAGACGGCGCTGAAATAGAGTTTAAAGTTGACGGCAAAGACATATCGTTTAAAGTTTTTACAACAAGGGCAGATACCCTTTATGGTGTTACGTATGTTGTTTTGGCTCCAGAGAATGAAATTGTAGATCAAATTACAACTGATAAGTACAGAAGAAATGTAGAGGAATATAAGGAGTATGCAAGAAAGCAAAGCGAGATAGAGAGGCTTTCGACGGAAAAAGAGAAGACAGGCGTATTTACGGGAGCGTATGCTATTCATCCTATAACTGGAGAAAAACTTCCTATATGGATATCTGATTACGTACTTGCTACATACGGGACAGGCTGTGTTATGGCGGTTCCAGCCCATGACGAGAGGGACTACATGTTTGCAAAAAAGTACGATTTACCGATGAAGAGGGTTATAAAGGGAAGAGATGGAGTAGACGATTCTTTGCCATTTGTTGAATACGGCATTCTCGTAGATAGCGGAGATTTTACAGGAAGCAAATCTGAAGATGCAAGGATAGAAATAGTGAAGATGCTAGAGAAGGAAGGCAAGGGAAGCCTTAAAGTAAATTACAGGCTTAGGGACTGGCTTGTATCAAGACAAAGGTATTGGGGTGCTCCAATTCCAATAATTCATTGCGAGAAATGCGGTTTGGTACCTGTGCCTGAAGAAGACCTTCCGGTTCTTTTGCCGTATAATGTTGAATTTTCTCCAGACGGTGAGTCGCCGCTTAAAAAATCTGAGGAATTTATGAATACCACATGCCCTAAATGCGGCGGCAAGGCATTGAGAGATCCTGATACACTTGACACATTTGTTGATTCATCGTGGTATTTCCTAAGGTATCCTGACAACAAAAATGACAAAGAGCCTTTCAATAAAGAATTAATAGACAAAATGTTGCCTGTAGATAAGTATATCGGCGGTGCCGAGCACGCATGCATGCATCTTTTATACGCCAGATTTGTTACTAAGGCGTTGAGAGACTTAGGGTATCTTGATTTTGATGAGCCTTTTAAATCGCTGATACATCAGGGAATAATTTTAGGGCCTGATGGAAATAAAATGAGCAAATCAAGAGGCAATACAATATCCCCTGATGAATACATCAATGAATACGGCTCAGATGTATTTAGAATGTACTTGATGTTTGGATTTGCCTTTACGGAAGGTGGTCCATGGAATGATGACGGTATAAAGGCGATGTCGCGTTTCATATCGAGAATTGAAAGGCTTATAGATAAATTCACAGAAGACAAAGGTAAATCAGGTAAGAATGAAATTTCTAAAGATGAAAAAGAACTTAATTATGTAAGAAATTATACAATAAAAAGCGTGACAGACGATGCTGAGAAGTTTCAGTTTAATACTGCTATAGCAAGGATAATGGAACTTGTAAATGCCCTTTATAAATACGATGGAGAAGTTGAGAATAAGAATATGAAACTATATGAAGAAACCATTGCAGATCTTATAAGGGTTTTAGCACCATTTGCTCCTCATTTCTCAGAAGAAATGTGGGAGAGAATGGGATACAGCTACTCAGTGTTCAATCAAAAGTGGCCAGAGTATGATGATAAGGCTTTGGTAAAGGATACTATTGAGATTGCAATTCAGGTTAACGGCAAAGTAAGAGGGCGCCTTGAAATTCCGTCAGGTGCAACTGAAAAAGAAATTCAAGATAAAGCTCTAGTAGTTGAAAGCATTAAGCAATTTATAGAAGGTAAAGAGATTAAAAAGGTGGTTGTTGTAAAAAACAGGCTTGTGAATATAGTTGTAAAATAGGCAGTAAAGAACTGCCTATTTTTTAGTCTTTTTTGTCCACACCGTTTCCAGCGTCAACTTCATCTATAATTTCATCTCTCATGCCGTGGATGCTTTCAAGCCTGTGGCGATTTTTTTCTTTAATTCTCGCTATTTCTTCCGATGAAAGCTCTTCAGCATGCAGTTTTAAGTAGTCTTCTGCTTCTCTATAATTTTCTATTGTATCATGAATCATATCCTGTAATTTACCGACATTATCAGAACGATCGTCCGGCTTTGGAGGATTTTTGTAACGATCTTTTTCATCTGCCATTATTATCACACTCCTAAAAAGTATTTTTCAAAATTATTTTTAACTTTTATGTTGATTATATGTATTGAAATAATTAGAAAAGATGATGACGATTATAGTATAATAAGTTATAGACAAAATGATAAAAGAGGTGCTGAAAATGTATAGAGTGGAGAAGTATATGGATAAATTTGAAACGTATAGGCTTTACGATTTAAAAAACAATTCGTTTTTTGAAGTCGTGCCAGATCGTGGAGGAGTTATAACTAGATTTGTATATAGTGGAAATGAGATTTTATATCTTGACAAAGAAACACTGTATGATACGACGAAAAATTTAAGAGGAGGAATACCAATCCTTTTTCCTATTTGTGGGTACCTAAAAGATGAGAAATATACAATAGATGGCAGAGAGTACAATATGAAACAGCATGGTATTGCAAGGCTTTATAAATGGTGCGTAGTTAAGACAAGTGTTGATGATTCTGCGTCAATAACATTAAAGTTTACAAGCAGCAGCGAGACAAGGGAAATATATCCTTTCGATTTTGAGCTTATTTTTACATATATTCTCAAAAACGGAATGCTGACAATAGAACAACAATATATAAATATGTCAGAGAAGAATATGATATTTTACTCTGGATTTCACCCGTATTTTTATATTGAGAATAAGGACGATGCTTTAATATTTGTTGATTCAGATGTATGCTACGATGCAATAGATAAAAAACAGCTTATTTTCAATGGTAAGATTGACTCTAAAAAGCCTGAAGTAAATCTTATTTTTGAGTCGAAATCAAATGAGTGTCATGCAGTTGATAAAAAAAGGAATATGAAGATTACTCTTAAATACGATGAAGTGTTTAAATACGTAGTTGTATGGTCATTACATGATAAGGAGTTTATATGCATTGAGCCTTGGATGGCTAAGCCCGACTCCATGAACACAAAAGAAGATATTAAAATTTTAAAGCCTGGTGAGGATCTAAAAACTGTATTTAGCATAAGTGCGTCTATGGAATAATATTTATGGTATTTTTTAAATATATTCAGTAGTCAATGCTACATTAGCATTATGCTTCACTTAAGCGCAATATAATCTATGAGTATTAAAAGTTCATTTATAACTGCATTTTTAGTTCAATTCAGCGTACTAATGCGTTAAGTGCAATAAATGTTTAATTATTAAAATAAATTAATAATATTAATAATTTATTTTAAATTATTATTCATGTGATGGTATAATTTTTATAAATTTTAAATGGGGGGAATACATGTGAGGAAATTTTTGATTTATTTTCTTGTGCTTACTTTTTTAGCGGCAAGCGTTTTGACTGGCTGCGGCAACAATGGAAGCAATTCATCAACTGCCCAGAGTAAGTCAAATTCAACTAAGCAGGTTTTGCATCTAAATCTTGGTGATGAGCCACCGTTGCTTGATCCTGCAAAATCAACTGATGGTGTGTCTTTTCAGATACTAAATTCAGTGTTAGAAGGTCTGGTGAGGCTTGGAGCTGATGAAAAGCCTAAGGAGGGTTCAGGTCTTGCTAAAAGCTGGGAAGTATCTAATGATGGATTGACTTATATTTTTCATTTGAAGGACAATATAAAATGGAGCGATGGAAATCCTATAACAGCATATGATTTTGAATATTCATGGAAGAGGGCATTGGATCCTAAAACTGCATCTCAATATGCATACATAATGTATCCTATAAAGAATGCAGAAGCGTATAATTCAGGTAAGGCAAGTGCCGACTCAGTTGGTGTAAAGGCATTAGATGATAAGACTCTTAAGGTTGAGCTTCAGGAGCCGACGCCGTATTTTTTGAGTTTGACTTCGTTTATTACCTATTTACCGCTTGAAAAATCATTTGTAGAAAAGGAAGGAGATAAATTAGCATCAAGCCCTTCTGATTTAGTGTACAGTGGTCCGTTTGTTCTTAAAACATGGAATCATGAGCAAAATATAGTTCTTGTCAAAAATGACAATTACTGGGATAAAAATAATGTGAAATTAAGTGAGATCGATTTTGGCATGGTAAAAGATTTGAATACAGTAGCACAGGGTTATGATTCAGGCCAATATGATGAAATCAATATAAGTGGTGATTTCGTGCCAAAGTACAAAGATCAGGTTAAAGTGCATCCAAACGGTTTTACGTATTTTCTTGGGTTTAACACTTTGAATCCGGTTTTCAAAAATGCAAATATCAGGAAGGCATTTACACTTGCTATAGATAGGAAGTCTTTTACGGAGAATGTTTTGAAGGATGGTTCTATCCCTGCATATGCTTTTGTGCCTAATGGCATCACAGGATTGAATGGAGACTTTAGGAAGGAAGCCGGTGAAGCTTTATTTAAAGAAGATGTAAATGAGGCGAAAAGCCTTCTTAAAAAGGGAATGAAAGAGCTCAACATAACAAAACTTCCTAAGATAACTTTACTGGCAGATGATACAGATGTTGCAAAGAAGGAAGCCCAGGCAATTCAGCAATTTTGGAAAAATAATCTTGGCGTAGATGTAACTATCCAGAACGTGTCATACAAGATAAGGCTTCAGATGTTTTCTAAACAGCAGTACGATGTCTGCTTGACAAGATGGGGCGCTGACTACAACGATCCTATGACATTTTTAGATTTATGGACTACAAATGCAGGCAATAACAATGTAAAGTACTCAAATCCGAAATACGATGAGCTGATAAAAGAGGCAAAATCTACAAATGATAATGCGGTCCGCATGGAGAAAATGAAAGAAGCTGAGAAAATTTTGATGGATGATATGCCTGTTGGACCTTTATTCTATTCTGCAACAGCTTATGTTCAGAGAGACTATGTAAAAGGATGGGTAAGGCATTCTGTCGGTGTTGACAGCGATTGGAAGTGGACCTATATAGAAAATCATTAAAGCATTAAAGGCATTCCATATTATGGAATGCCTTTAATGTTTACGTTTCTTTTTTCATAATTTCTATATATTAGATAGCCTATTATCAAAAACAAAAGCGTTCCGCCAACTAATTTAACTTCGTACCACAAGAGATTTCCTAATTCCATCCCTGCAGGAGGAATTATTGCTAAGACGATTGAAAATGATACGACTAACAATCCAATGCCTCCTACTAGCCATGCACCAAAATTTCCAAAAGGTATTTTATACAATCTTTTTACATCCGGTCTTTTGTATCTTAGAACAATTAATGCAGAAAACATTACAAGGTATGGTATAAAATATAGTATTGATGTCATGGCAGACAGCAGCCAGTAAGCAGATTCTACAGTCGGTGTTGAAAAAGCCATCAGTATCAGTAAACTTACAATGACGGCTTGTGTTATCATGGCATTTACAGGTGTGCCGTATTTATCATGAGATTTCGTAAAAAATGGCGGCATTATGCCTTTTGAACTAGTGAAAATCATGTTTATCGGTCCTATTATCCATGCATTTATTCCGCCTATCCCTCCTATAAATATCAAAAATGCTGCAATGCCAATCATGTATTTTAAACCCATCTTATTAAATATTATTTGTATTGCTTGCATGATTCCTGTGGCTAAACCTATTTCCTTTGGAGGAACTATAAAAGTTATTGAAATAGTGCCAAGGATGTAAAGGGCTGGTATGATCATTGCAGACAAAAGTATAGCGCGAGGAAACGCCCTTTCAGGATTTTCTGTCCTCTCAGCTAATGTCGGCGCCAGTTCAAGTCCAGCGAACGCAAATATCATGGATGAGAAAAAGACAATATTGCTTAGACTTGATAGGTTAGGAAGCAGCGATGGAGCAGTATAAACTGTCTGAATTTTTTGATGCAATCCTGTAACCCAGTATATTGAAAAACCAATAAGCAGTATACCGGGTATTATTGTCCCGAAAAGACCGCCGGCATTTGAGAGCCATTTACTTATATTAAGGCCATTTACATTTATCAATGTAATTATCCAGAAAAGTATGAATATAAATATCGAAACAAAACGGTCATTTTCTGCAAGCTTTGGATTAACCATATATGCAGCGGTGCTGGCTATATAAATTAGCATAGATGGATAGTATACTACGTTAGTAAGCCAATAGGACCATGATGTTAAAAAGCCGTATTTTTCACCAAACGCTTCTTTTGCCCAGACATATAAACCGCCTTCATAAGGCCATCCTGTAGACAACTCTGAAACTGTGAGACCTTGCGGTATGAAAAATAAAATTGAAGCTAAAAGCCATAATATTATCGATGATGGACCGTATTTCGCAGCAAGTGGAAGCCATCTCAAACCGATAATTGCGACTACATTCATAAGGACAATATCACGCACTTTAAGTATCTTTTGTTTTTCCACAGATTTGCCTCCTTAAAATTTTTTAATTAGCAAAATTATTTTATCATACAAAAGCATCTATGTATATGTTTTGCATAAAAAAGAATTTTATAAAATCAACATATTTAAAATTTTAATTTGTACTTCAGTTAAGGTAATGTTTAGATTAGAAATACAATGATATCCAAAGGAATATGAAATATTCAATCAGAATGAATCCATACTTTAAACTGGAGGGATATAAGTGGCGTACAAAATGCATTATTTGAAGAATATAAAAATTAAAGTGTTTTGATGTGTATTGTAATATGATATAATAACCTCGTAGGAGGTATTTTTTATGAAAAGGATTGATAAAGTTTACGAGAAACTAAGGGATATCTGCTTAAAACAGTTAAAAAATGACGGTAAGATATCAGGATGCTCGGCAATAGATTTAGCAAAAGAACTAAGCATTCACAGGTCAAATGCTTCCAGCGATTTAAACAAATTATTTAAAGACGGGAAAGTCAGTAAAATTGAAGGGAAACCTGTCTTATACTGCATAAAATCAGATGAGTTAAATAAAAATATTAATCCAATTGAGACAGATGCTTTTAGTAGAGTCATAGGCTCAAATTTAAGCTTAAAAAATGCAGTACAACAGGCAAAAGCAGCAATTATGTATCCGCCACATGGCCTTCATACTCTTTTATTAGGAGAAACAGGGACAGGCAAATCAATGCTTGCAGAGACAATGTATGAATACGCTAAAGAGATAGGAAGGCTTAAGACAAATGCACCGTTTATAACGTTTAATTGCGCTGATTATGCCAACAATCCGCAGCTTCTCATGGCGCAGCTATTTGGAGTGAAAAAAGGGGCGTACACCGGTGCAGATAAAGATAAGATAGGAATAGTAGAAAAAGCGGATAAGGGGATATTATTTCTTGATGAAGTCCATAGGCTGCCACCAGAAGGGCAAGAAATGTTGTTTTACTTAATCGACAAAGGGATGTTTAGACGCTTAGGCGAAACCGATATACAGCATAAAGTAGATGTGCTTATAATATGTGCTACAACCGAAAATGTAGAATCAATACTTCTTAAAACTTTTACCAGGCGCATTCCTATGATGATAAATTTACCATCTTTAAAAGAAAGAACTTACGAAGAAAGATTCGAAATAATAAAAAATTTTATGATAGATGAAGCATCCGTTATCAAAAATGACATTTTTATCACATCAAATGCATTAAAAGCATTTTTGCTTTACGATTGTCCCAACAACATCGGTCAGCTGAAGAGCGACATTAAGCTTTGCGCAGCGAAGGCATATCTAGGGTTTATGATGAATAGGGATAAAGAAGTTGTAATACACACAGAGGATCTTCCACAGTATATAAAAAGAGGACTTTTTAAGTATAAAGAAGAGAAAGATAAAATTGATAAATTTATAAAGGACGACAAAATAAGGTTTTCTACAGAACAAAAAGCAATCATTCCATCAGAAGATAATAAGGCGTTTAATTTTTATGAGGCGTTGGAAGAGAAAAGAAGGTCTTTAGAAGAAAAGGGCATAAGTGAGAATGATATAAAACTTATTATGAGTCTCGATATTGAAACATATTTAAAAAGATATATTAACGAAGCCAAAAGATATAATTTGGAAGAGCTTTATAAAGTTGTCGACAAGAGAATTGTCGATATTGTGGATAATTTTCTGAATCATGCAAGAAAAATATTAAAGAGGGATTTCAGTGAAAAGACACTGTACGGACTTTCTATGCATGTTGCAAGCTCTATTGAGAGGATATTAAGTGGAAAGAAAATAGAAAATCATCAATTAGATGATATAAAAAGGATATACAAAGATGAGTTTGAAGTTTCTAAAGAGCTTAAAAAATTGATAGAGAGAGAATTTGATATAGATGTTCCTGAAGATGAAGTAGGCTTCATAACCATGTTCTTGTGTCTTGATATTAAACAAGAGAAAGACGACGAAAAAGTAAGTGTAATAGTGGCAATGCACGGTGAATCGACAGCTACGTCTATAGCAGATGTTTCAAATAGATTGTTGGGAGAAAATTTTGTTGTAGGGTACAATATGCCACTTGACCAGAAACCTGAAATTGCACTTAATAACCTATGTGATTTAATTAAGAAGACAAATAAAGGAAAAGGCGTGCTGTTATTAGTAGACATGGGCTCATTGGTATTCTTTGGTGATATGATCTACGAGGAAACAGGTATTCCAGTTAAGACAGTTGAAATGGCATCTACGCCTATGGTATTAGAGGCTGGAAGAAAAGCCTTATTAAATGCATCACTTGATGAAGTGTACGATTCTGCATTGAATTTAAGTCCTTATATTGGAAGAATATATAAAGACAATTTTGAGATACAAAATGGTTTTAAAAATGACGTCATAATAACTGCATGCATTACAGGTGAAGGTACGGCATTAAAATTAAAATCCATTTTAGAAAAAAAACTTGATTTAAAATCAGCAGGAATTGATATCATACCTCTAAATATAGAGGATAAAAGAGAATTTAAGAGAAAGCTGCAAAATATAAAAACAGAGAAAAACATATTAGCTGTAGTAAGCGCTTTTGACCCAGGCGATGATACACTTAAATACATTTCAACTACTGATATATTTGACAATCGAAAATTAAGCTCTTTAAAGGCTATGATTGATTCAAGAGACGCACTGGACACCATAAACAACATGAAAGAGATAATCGCAGAAAACGTAGATATTGATGCAGATAAATACATCAAAGCTTTTAAAGAATTTTACCTAAACATCGCGGAAAACAAAGTAAGCCTCGACAACGACAAAATAATCGGGCTAATACTGCATCTGGCTTGTGCAATAGAACGTGTATTAAAAGGTGGAGAATTAATACGGATTAAAAATTGCAAATCCATCATAGAAAAAAACACATCAAAATACGAAATGATAAAAACCGCCGTAAAACCAGTAAACGAAGCCTTTAATGTGACTTTATCAGATGACGAATATGTCAGCATAATGATGATAATCTATTCACTTTAATACACATATGTGTATTGATTACGGTTACAAGCGATACAGATTGATACTGTTAAATTAATCATAGTTCATATACAAAATAAATCAGCAATATGAAAATACTCATTTAAGTGGCATGAGATTTGCATAGATAAATTATTAAATTATTAAAAATGGAGGTGAAATTAAAGTAGATGAAAATTGTTTTGGTATGTTCGGCTGGAATGTCTACGAGCTTATTAGTTAAAAAAATGAATGATGCTGCCATTAAAAAAGGACTTAAAGTAGAAATTGAAGCATTCGCTGAAGCTGATTTAAAAAGGAATTTAGAAAATGTAGATGCAATTTTGATTGGACCTCAGGTTAGGTATTTATTAAGCAAAATTAAACAGATTGCCGAACCAAGAGGAATTGCTGTAGACGTAATTGAGTCAAGGCTTTATGGGAAAGTTGACGGAGAAGGTGTTTTAAATAAGGCACTAGACATGTTAAAAAAATAAAGATTTAATAGGATTTTATTGGTAGGAGGGATATGTTATGAAAAAAATAATGAGTTTTTTGGAAAAGTATTTCGTGCCTGTTGCAGCAAAATTTGGTTCAGAAAGGCATTTAGTTGCTATTCGTGATGGATTCGCTATGATAATGCCTCTTATACTAGCTGGTGCATTTGCAGTTTTGATAAATAATTTACCAATTCAAGTGTATCAAAATTTTATGGTTGGGATATTTGGAAAATCATGGACTAGCTTTGGAGGCAATCTATGGAATGGTACTTTTGCAGTTATGTCTATTATACTAGTTGTGTCAATCAGCTATAATTTGGCATTATCTTATAACTCTAATGGGATTGGTGCTGGATTAGTGTCCTTTGCTTCGCTATTGATGCTATATACGCCGTCAGCAAAGGATTGGGCAATTCCTTATACTTTTTTGGGAGCACAAGGTTTATTTGTATCAATAATAGTAGCTCTTATTTCAACTGAATTATTCGTGCGGCTATTAGGGAATCCAAAATTAATAATAAAAATGCCTGAAGGTGTTCCACCTGCTGTTGCGAAGTCTTTTGCAGCATTATTGCCATCATTAATAGTATTATCACTATGGGCATTATTTAAATCAATAACTGTAGCTCTAGGGCTGTCAGATATACATCAGGCGATATTCAACGCAATTCAGGCTCCACTGACTGGATTAGCTGATACTTTAGGTTCCGCAATTGTAGTTGCGTTTCTTATACATTTTTTATGGTTTTTTGGATTACATGGCACAAACATATTAGGGCCAGTTTTAAATGCAGTATATTTACCTGCTATAAATGATAATATAGCGGCGTTAAAAGCTGGAAAAGCTATTCCACATATTGTTACTATGCCATTTTTTGATGCATTTGTTCATCTTGGCGGAGCTGGAACAACGATTGGATTAATTATAGCCATTTATATAGCTTCAAGAAGGAAAAAGAAGAGAAGCGAGTTGCAAAATATTGCAAATTTGGCTATTGCCCCTGGAATATTTAATATAAATGAACCTATGATATTTGGTATGCCTTTGGTTTTGAATCCTGTATTTTTTATTCCATTTATATTGACGCCAATTGTTTTAACAATTATAAGCTATTTTGCGATTGCATTGGGTATTGTACCGAGAACTATTGCGATGATGCCATGGACAACACCGCCGATAATAGGAGGATTTTTGGTTACGGGCTCTATAAGAGGGGCATTACTTGCATTGCTTAATTTGATCATCAGCATTATTATTTATTTACCGTTTGTATTAGTTGCAGAAAAAATTGAACAAAAATCTGATGCAAATGCTGATGATGATAGAATATTAGCAAAAGAAAAAGTAAAATAAATGAAGAAATGTGTTTATGAAAAGTATTAGAAAATTTAAATGGCGTGATAAGCAATTATAAGCAATAATGAGGAGTATCGGAATTTTACGGTTGTTTATCATGCCAGCTATTGATATATATTATATGTATTGCAAATTCTAAAGATTTTGGGGTGTTTTAAGTTGAAAAGATTAGGAATATCAGTATATCTAAATAATAATGATCTAGAAAAAAATTTAGAATATATCAATTTGGCATCAAGATATGGATTTGAGATAGTATTTACGACTTTAATTTCTATAAAAGATTTAAATTTTGATAAATATTTCGATAATTTTGTTTATTTAGTAAAACATGCTAATAATATTGGTATGAAAGTAATTGTGGACGTGGAACCTCATATACTTAGCAAACTTAATATATCTTATGATAATTTATATAAACTATCTGATATCGGACTCTATGGGATAAGACTTGACTTGGGTTATAGTGGTATAGAGGAATCAATTATGTCGTTTAATGATTTTGGTTTAAAGATTGTTGTAAATATGAGCAATGGATCGAAATATATAGAGAATATTTTGTCTTATAAACCAAATATCGACAACATTATTGGATGTCACAATTTTTATCCCCATAAATATACAGGGTTGAGTTATGAACACTTTAGTAAATGCAGTCGCCAATTCAAAGATTTTGGTATAAGAACGGCCGCTTTTATTAGTTCTAGTGAGGCGATGTTTGGACCTTGGCCTGTTTCAGAAGGTTTATGTACTTTAGAAATGCATAGAGACCTTCCCATAGAAACTCAAGCCAAACATTTATTTGCAACGGAACTTATAGATGATGTAATTATTGCTAATGCATATGCATCTGAAGATGAATTGAAAAAACTAAGCCTTTTAAATAAATATAAGTTAGAATTTAAAGTTAATTTAGTAGATAATATAACGGATATTGATAAGAAAATAGTTTTGGAAGAGTTTCACTATGTAAGAGGAGATGTTTCAGAATATTTATTAAGATCTACACAGAGCAGAATTAAATACAAAGATTATAAATTTTTGCCATATAATGTTATTGATATAAAAAGAGGGGATATCTTAATAGATACTTATTTATATCAAAATTATGCGGGAGAATTACAAATAGCTTTAAAAGATATGAAGAATACAGGCAAGACAAATGTTGTGGGTAGAATTGATGAAAAGGAAATATTTTTATTAGATTATTTAAAACCTTGGACAAAGTTTGGTTTTGTAGAAAATAAATAGGCATTAACTATACAGGGAGGCTAAACAATGGATCTAGAAGAGATTGTATTTCAAATAATATTAAATGCAGGTAATGCTAAAAGCAGTTGTTTTGAGGCGCTAAAAAATGCAAAAGAAGGCGATTTTAAATCAGCAGAAAAGTATTTAAATAATGCTGAAGAAGAAATTATTAAAGCACATAATATACAATCCAGTATGTTACAAAAAGAGGCCAATGGTGACCATCAAAATGTGACACTTTTATTGATGCATGCTGAAGATCATATGATGTCTGCAATTTTGGCCAGAGATTTAATTACTGAGATGATTGAATTATATAAATTTATTTATCAAACTAAAGGTATAATGTTGAATTAATAAAGGATACTAGAGTCGTTTTACCTTGGTGTTAGTATATAAGTGTGGAAACTAAAATTTAGCACATTAAAATATATTTATTTATAAAAAATGTGTTAAACAATGTCCAAAAATGGTATTCGATATTCAGATGAATTTAAACAACAGATTATTGATCCATATTACTTTGGCCAGTTAGTATTAAAGTATTAAATCTCAGTCGTGAATATGGCATAGCAAGTGTAACTATATATAAATAGAATGAAGTTCGACTATAGTTAAGGTATCAGAAAGTACTAAGGAGTATCATGCCTATGAAGAAACGTATTGCAAACTTGAGATGGAGTGTAAAATCTTAATAAGCTACTGCCATATTCACAAGAAAATGACAGATGAAATTTTTGCTTTCATTTAAAGGTATAAAGCGAAATATATAGTCAAATTTATATACAAAACCTTAAAATTTAGAAGTACTTATTACAAAGTTCTTTTTGGTATACTATCAAAACGTAAAATAGAAGTAGATGAAATAAAAACAGAAATCTGTGTGATTTATGTCGAAAGTAAATGTCAATACTGAGCTTTCAATTCAGAACATATTAAAAAGTAGAGGAAAATACATAAGTATAAAGAGAGTGTAACGTTGCATTTCATCTTTTGTGAAATTAGTGAGTTAGAAAAATCGTCATAAAATTATTTACTTTATATGCTTAAAGTTTTTAACTATTAATAATCGTATATGTTTTTTTAGTATTATCTTTTTTTAGGTATCAAGCTAATTTAATAAGGAGATGAGAATTTGAAATTGTTTTCTTTAATAAATATTTAATTTTGTAATTAACTATATAAATTTATGATGTCTATAACGAATTTCTCAAAAAAACACCTAAGTTTGCAATAGATAGGTAAATAGTGTTAACAAGTAAATAGAGAATTCAATATTTTTCTATTGTATATTGAATCTGGCAGAAAAGATATTGGTTACAATTTATGGTAGTAAAATCTCGACTTCACAAAAAGTGAAAAAGCAATTAAATGTTAAAATTTAACAAAAAATTAGAAATGTTCATTCATGTAGGGTGATTCCAATAGTTTTAAAATTTAAATTTAACATTATAAAATTCATTAAAAGTGGAAGAAATCCTACTTGAATATATATGTAAAAGCAAATAGATTTAACAATTTTTGGGTTTTACAAAAATCTAAAAATATAAAAAAGAAAGGAGAATATTTATGAGAAAAATTTCTAAGAAGCATTTACTTATTATTTTAACGTTGGTTATTTTAGTGTCTCTTCTATCATGGAGTCCTGTATTAGCTGCAACGTCTGTGAAAAACTTTGTTGTGTATTTTCCTAATTGGGGTATGTATAATGCGGCACATAATAATATGTCTGTAGATATGATTCCGTGGGATAAAGTGACGGTTATAAATCATGCATTTTTCACTGTTGATAGTAATTACAAGCTAGTATCTACAGATGATTATGCAGATTTTCAGGCATCGTTTCCTCATTCGGAAGGTTGGGATCCTGGAATGATTAGGGGACATTTCGGTGAATACAAGTACTATAAAACGATCTATCCTAATGTAAAAGTGCTCGTATCTGTTGGAGGATGGACAAGGGGCGAAAACTTTCATGCGATGGCAAGCAGCTATGATAATAGGAAGATATTTATAGATAGTGTCATTTCTTTTTTAAAAGAATATCCATTTATAGATGGTATTGACATTGATTGGGAGTATCCTGGCATAAATAGAGCTCCGGATCCAAATGATCAATATGATCGTGGTTGTCCTGGCGGGTCAGAAGATAAAGAGAATTTTACATTATTATTGAAAGAAATACGTGAAGCTTATAATGCAAATGGTATGTCAAATAAGCTTTTAACAGTCGCTGCTCCTGGAGGATATGATAAAGTTGATTTGACACAACCTGATATATACAGTCAGTATGTAGATTGGTTAAATGTTATGACATATGATATGCATGGTGCATGGGATTCGATTACAAATCACCAATCTCCAATTTATTTAAATCCATTAGATCCTTCGCCTACTTCACCAATAGATATAAAAAATAAATATAATACCGATTTTATTATGAAATATTACAGAGATAGATACAATGTACCTTCTAATAAACTTAATGTAGGTTCACCTTTTTATTCGCGTGGATGGAAAAATGTTGATGTGACTACTGGTATTAATGGTTTGTTTGCTAATGCAAATGGTGCACCTATAGGTAATCTTGATAATCAACAATCTCCAGGAGGACAAAACTCATATTCTCGAATGGAAATTTTAGAGAAAACATCTGGATATGTTAAATATAGAGATGAATATTCACTTGTTCCATGGTTATACAATGTTTCGGAAGGAACTATGTATACTTATGAGGATACGATATCAGCTGCCGCAAGATGTGATTATGTTATTAACAATGGGTTTGGCGGAATAGTTGCTTGGGAAATTTCAAACGATGATCCTAATGGATTTCCTTTAACTACAACAATTGCTAATAAGTTTGGAATTGGAGGGGGAACAGCTAGTCAGGTAGCAACGCCAGTTTTTAGCCCTACTGGAGGGACATATACATCAGCTCAGAATGTAACAATATCATGTGCAACTAGTGGTGCAACAATTTATTATACTACTGATGGAACAGATCCAACAACTAACTCATTGGTTTACAGTGGACCAATTAATATATCAACAACGACAACAATAAAGGCTTTAGCAGTGGCTCCTGGTATGACCAATTCTGAAATAGCAAGTGCAACTTATACGATTAGCAGTGGCACTATCCCTGAATGGGCTTCAAATACTTACTATAAAATAGGTGATCTTGTAACTTATAATGGAATAACATATAAATGTATTCAGGCTCATACTTCTCTTGTAGGCTGGGAACCGCCAAATGTTCCAGCACTCTGGCAATTACAGTAATTAAAAATAGATAATATAATAATTACGATAATATTATATTTCGATTTTACTACAGCAACTTGGTGGTAAAAAAATTTGATACTGTAAGATAGTTTAATACATTAGGCTGTTGATAAACATATTTTTACTGATCATGTCAGCAGCCTTTTTTAAATGAGGAAATTGCACAATTAAACTTTAATTTTTGAAACTAAAAAGACAATAGCAAAGTTAAGCATATCAATGCCTGTGGATAACTTATGAACTTTGAAAATTTAAGAAACCAAGCTGCGACAAAATCATTTCAAGTTTTCTCTATGGTTGAAGTTTTATTAATTCATCAAAGGAAAATAAGCATTCTTGTCGAATATACATAATACGGGAAGGAGACTCTTTGAATGTCTAAAAGAGGTTTAAAAATAGCTACAATAGGAGGTGGCTCCAGCTATACACCTGAATTGGTGGAAGGCTTTATAAAAAGGTATGATGAGCTGCCTGTAAAAGATTTATATCTTGTTGATATAGAAGAAGGAAAAGAGAAGCTAGAGATAGTAGGAAATCTTGCAAAGCGAATGGTTGAAAAAGCAGGTGTGGGTATAAATATTCATTTAACTCTAGATAGACGTGAAGCGATAAAAGATGCAGATTTTGTAACTACACAGTTTAGAGTAGGACTCTTGGATGCACGAATCAGGGATGAGAAAATACCTTTGAAATATGATGTAATAGGACAGGAGACGACAGGACCTGGAGGATTTGCAAAGGCTCAAAGGACAATACCTGTGATACTCGATATATGTAAAGACATAGAAGAATTATCTCCGAATGCGTGGCTTATAAACTTTACAAATCCATCAGGCATAATAACAGAAACGGTTTTAAAACATACAAATGTAAAAACAATTGGACTTTGCAATGTTCCAATAGGTATGGTATATGGCGTTGCAGAAATGTTAGATGTAGATGTAGAAAGAGTATCGATAGATTTTGCAGGGCTTAATCATCTTGTATGGGGAACACATATATATTTAGATGGTGAAGACATAACAGAAAGGCTAATAGACAGTTTCGCAGGTGGCAAATCTATGTCAATGAAAAACGTGCCTGACTTACCATGGGAGCCTGAGTTTATCAAATCACTTGGTATGTTTCCGTGTCCATATCACAGGTATTATTATCTTACCGATAAAATGCTTGAGGAAGAAAAGAAAGAAGCGGCAACAGTGGGTACAAGAGGTGAGCAGGTAAAGAAACTTGAAAAAGAATTATTCGAATTATATAAAGACCCAATTCTCAATATAAAACCACCACAACTTGAGAAAAGAGGCGGTGCACACTATTCTGATGCTGCATGTTCATTGATAAATTCGATATACAATAATAAAAAAGATATGCATGTTGTTAATGTAAAAAACAATGGAACGATTGCAGACCTTCCGGATGATGTGGTAATAGAAACAAACGCAATAGTAGACAGAAATGGTGCACATCCAATAAATATAGGACATGTATCGACAAAAATAAGAGGATTGATGCAATCTGTTAAAGCATATGAGGAGTTAACAATAGAAGCAGGTGTAAGAGGCGATTACTATACAGCACTTCAAGCTTTAACAATACATCCTTTAGTTCCATCATCAACCGTAGCTAAAAAAATACTCGATGATATAATTAATCAGAACAAAGAATATTTGCCTCAATATAAATGAATTAAAGAGCCGGACATCCGGCTCTTTTGCATTTTTAGCCATGCATTTTTTTAAGAAAAGCATATATTGTTAAATATCCCGTGAAATAAAATTACAAAACATCACAAAATACTTGAAAAACAGTTTCATCTGTTATATAATAATACATAGAGAGGGTGAAAACATTGACATGCCGGGAGATATAGAAAAGATCAAAGCAGTTATAAATAATTTAAAACCATCCGAGAAAAAAGTTGCAGGGTATATAATTAAAAATGCTGATAAGATTTCTGATTTGTCTATAGGAGAACTTGCAAAAAAGAGCAATACAAGTGAGGCCAGTGTTGTAAGGTTCTGCAAAAGTCTCGGATACAGAGGATATCAAGATTTAAAAATAAAAGTTTCTGCAGATTACACTTATAAGACGAAAAGCATTCAAGGCTTTGTAAATATAGAAGATGATGCAAATACAATAATAGTGAAAATATCCAAAAACAATATGCAATCGATAGAAAAAACAATGGATATGCTTGATAGAAATGAAATGGAAAAAGCTGCTAATGCTATATTAAATGCGAATAAAATAGATATTTATGGTGTTGGGGCATCTGCAATTGTAGCACAAGATATGCTACAGAAATTTATGAGGATAAATAAATCATGTACAGCATACAGTGATTCGCATATGCAGCTTGCATCTGCAGCCAACATTAGTGATGGTGATGTCGCAATAGGTATTTCATATTCCGGACAAACAGCTGATACTGTCGATGCTCTAAGGATAGCAAAAAATTCGGGAGCTACAACAATTTGTATAACAAGATTCGGCAATTCGCCTATAACAGAGGTTTCGGATATAAAGCTCTTTGTATATTCTACAGAAGCAATTTTTAGAAGTGGTGCGATGGCATCACGGATAGCACAATTAAATGTTATAGATATATTATTTTCTATAATAGCATGTAGAAAATATGAAGATATAATAAAATATTTAGAAAATACAAGCGAAGCCGTTTCATCAAGAAAATATTGAAGGAGGACCATATGTTTAATATATTCAAAAAGAATTGCAAGAAACTATTAATAAAGGCTCCAGTTGATGGTGACATAGTAGATATAGTAGAAGTTCCAGATGAAGTATTTGCCCAAAAGCTTGTGGGTGATGGTGTGGCAGTAAATCCTAAATCAGATATTTTTGTATCTCCTGTTAATGGCGTTATAACAACTGTGTTTCCGACTAAACATGCAATAGGTATTAAAACTTTAGATGGAATAGAGATAATGATTCATGTTGGTGTAGATACAGTAAAGCTAAATGGCGAAGGATTTACTACATTTATAAATGAAGGTGATAAAGTAAAAATCGGAGATAAATTGTTACAGATAAATATGACGATTGTTAAGTCAAAAGCCAAATCACTTATATCGCCTATAATTATAACGAACATGGGAAAAATTAAAGAATACAAAAAAATTATTGGCAAAGCAACTGCTGGAAAAACAGATATTATTGAGGCAGTTATTTAATTACTTAAACTTGAAATAAATTTTCATAAATATGATATATTTATGAAATAATATAACATGAAAGGGGGATAGCTGATCAACAATCAATTTTTTACAAAATATAGAAAAGGAGGATGGAAAATGTCAAGAGAAAAAGACATAGCTGAAAGCATCATCAGGGAATTAGGCGGTAAAGAAAACATCATATCAATTACAAATTGCATGACGAGGTTAAGAGTGCTTGTAAAGGATTATGATAAGATTAATATGGAATCACTTAGGAAAATTGACGGTGTTATTAAAGTTAACGAAGAAGGAGGAGAACTACAGGTTATTTTAGGGCCTGGACTTGTATCTAAAGTTGCAGGTGAAGCATCTAAAAAAATTGGCGTAAAACTTGGAGATGCAAAGGAAATTAAGGCTGCAATCAGTGAAAAAAATAGAACGCCGTTTAAACTTCTCTTAAGAAGGATTGCAAGCATATTTATTCCTTTAATTCCTGGATTAATAGGCGGCGGATTGATACTTGGCATAACCAATGTTGCTACAAAGTTTAACTGGGTTGCTGATAAGAATTTACTTGCTATGTTAAGTTTGTTTGGAAATACGATTTTTACTTACATGGGTATCATGATAGGCATGAACACTGCTAAAGAATTTGGAGGTTCACCGACGCTTGGCGGTATACTTGCAGGAATCATTTATAATCCTGCTTTGGCGGATATTAAAATTGGCGGTAGTGCACTTGTCGTGGGTAGAGGTGGAATCATCTCAGTATTAATTGCGGCTGCATTTGCAAGCTGGCTTGAAAAAAATATTAGAAAAAGAATGCCGAATAGTATAGAATTACTTGCAACACCTTTGTTGACAATTTTAATAGCAGGTTTTGCGACACTTTATGTATTACAACCTTTGGGTGGATATATAGCTGATGCTATTGGCAAGGCAGTGACTGTTGCAATTGCTGGTAAAGCTGGTGTATTTACCGGATTTATACTTGCAGGAACTTTCTTACCATTAGTTATGACAGGCTTACACCAGGGTTTGACACCGATACACATGCAATTAATACAATCAACCGGTGTTACCATATTACTTCCGATCTTAGCAATGGCAGGTGCAGGTCAGGTTGGTGCAGCAATTGCGGTATACGTTAAAACAAAGAGCAAACAGCTTAAGAAGATTATAGAAGGTTCGATACTTGTTGGTATTCTTGGCATTGGTGAACCGTTGATTTATGGTGTTACATTACCTCTTGGAAGACCATTCATTGGAGCTTGTATTGGTGCAGCTTTTGGAGGCGCATTTGAGGCATTAAAAGTAGTTGGCGCAAGAGGTTTAGGTATATCCGGAATCCCTCTTGCTGCAATTATTGAACCAAACAAAATTATATATTATATCATCGGTTTGATTATATCATATATTGCGGGATTTATAGCAACGTTTTTACTAGGGTTTGAGGATCCTGCAGACGAAGAAGTAAAAGATACTCAACCATTTAGCTTTAATGCATAAATAAAAAGGGGCAGCTTGCCCCTTTTAGGAGATGATTATATGGATTTCGGAATTTCAGTATATACTTTTGAAGATTTTCCACATCAAAAAAATAAAGAATATATAAAGACTGCAAAAGACAATGGCATAAGCATGGTTTTTACATCGATGCATATGCCAGAGGTTGATTATGATAAAAAAATGAATGAGATTGAAGATTTAATAAATCATATTAAATTATTAAATATGAAGCTGACGATAGATATTTCACCTGTTACGATGAATATATTAAATTTATCACCAAATAATCTAAAACAATTTCATAATTTAGGAATAGATTGCTTAAGACTTGATTATGGATTTACAACTGATGAAATAGCTGAAATGACAAACAACGAGTTCGATATAAAAATAGAATTAAATGCAAGTACAATAACAAAAGAACAAATAGATGAATTAATAAGCCAAAAGGCTGATTTGAACAAATTAAGAACCTGTCATAACTTTTATCCCAAACCATATACGGGGCTTTCATATGAATTTTTTAAAGAAAAAACTACCATGATAAAAAATTACGGACTTAAAGTTTCAGCATTTATCCCATCTCTAAAAGGCAGAAGGGGTCCAATATATGAAGGATTACCGACTCTTGAAATTCATAGAAATATAAAACCTGATATAGCAGCAAGGCATTTAATCTATTCAGGAATAGATGACGTATACTTTGGAGATGCATATGCCACTGTAGATGAGATAAAAAATGTTACATCAATAGATAAGGATGTAATCGAATTAAAAATTAATTTAGTTGAAGATATTACGGATAATGAAAAAGATATAATTTTTAATCATGTCCATACAAATAGGCCTGATTCACCTGAATACATTATAAGATCAGAGGAATCAAGAGGTTATGCAAATATAGGGAAAGAAATAAAAGCACACAACTGTGTTGAGAGAAAAAAATATTGTGTAACAATAGATAATGAAAATTTCAAAAGGTATTCTGGAGAGCTTAATATCTGCATGGTTGATTTACCTAAAGATGAAAGGGTAAATGTAGTAGGATATATACCTGAAGAAGAGCACATTCTAGCAGATTTAATCAAACCGGGTACGAAATTCAGATTTAGAAAGGGCTGATACAATGAACTTAGAAAAACTTATAACTGAAGGAAGAAATCCAGATACTCTGGACATTGATAAATTAAGCACTGAAGATATGTTAAGAAAAATAAACGATGAAGACAAAAAAGTTCCGTTAGCTGTAGAAAAGGAAATTCCTAATATAGCAAAAGCTGTGGACATTGCAGCAGAAAGGTTAAAAAAAGGCGGCAGGCTTATTTACTTAGGCGCAGGTACAAGCGGAAGGCTTGGAATATTAGATGCGTCAGAATGTCCTCCAACATATGGAACAGATCCTGAAATGATACAGGGAATTATTGCAGGAGGAGATACGGCTATAAGAAAAGCAGTGGAAGGCGCCGAAGATAACAGTGAACTCGGCAAACGGGACTTAATCGAAAGGAATTTATCAAGCAAGGATGTTGTTGTAGGCATTGCTGCCAGCGGCAGAACACCTTATGTATTAGGAGCCCTTCAATATTCTAAAGAAATCGGAGCATCTACAATAGGCATATCATGTAATCTCAACTGTGAGATGAAAAAGTTAGTTGATGTAATGATAGCGCCTGTTGTTGGTCCTGAAGTCATCATGGGTTCTACTAGAATGAAAGCGGGGACTGCTCAGAAGCTTGTATTAAATATGATTTCTACGGGAGTCATGATAAAGCTTGGTAAAGTGTACAGCAATTTGATGGTTGATGTACAGGCGACAAACGAGAAATTAATTCACAGGGCCAAAAGGATAGTTAAACTTGCAACAGGAGCTGATGATGTTACTATTGAGAGGATATTAAATGAGACAGATTATAATGTTAAATTGACGATACTAATCATACTCACAAGTCTTGAAAAACCTGAAGCCCAGAAGCTCTTAGAAAAGGCAGAAGGTTATATAGAGAAAGCGCTGAAAGAGAATAGAACAAAATAAATTCTACTATATTTATTGAACATTATAATATAATAAGAATACATAAGGAAAACATACTGTACAGTAGTTATTTTTGGCTGAAGAAAATTTTTCTTCAGCTTTTATAATTTATAGCAAATTGGAATAATTTTTTAATATTGTAAGGATTTTTGAGGTACACTTATATAATTTCAAATAAAGGCAATATTTAGGGTTTGTAATTGTTTTAATAGAGATATAAAATTATATTAAAAGTTGTCTGACATCTGATATATTACAATTAAATATTTAACACAAATTCAAGCTTTACATGATTTTAACAACACTTAATAATCACTATATAATAGTCTGTTATATTAATCTTGTGAGAAGTTGCACCAATCATCAATGCAGCTAAAATTTCATTGACTTTAGGTTAACGCGCATCTGATTTATTCCATGCATCAGTGTTTAAACGAATATGACATAAGGGGGATTGTGTTTATACTCAGAAATATTTCAAATAATAAGATAAGTAGGAGGGTTTATATGTTTAAAGGTAGAGGCAAAGTTTTAAGTATCATTTTGACATTTGTGATGGTATTTGGCATGGTATTTTCAAGTATGCCTCAGATATCATACGCAGCTGCGTCAAAGACATTTGACTTTGTGGAAGTCACTGATTTCCACGGATATTTGCAAGCATCAGGCAAATTAAGCGACGGAACGCCAATTACTCAGGAGAGAGGATCTGTACTAGCTAAGAGAATAAAGGATATAAAAGCAGCAAATCCCGATACTGTCATACTATCGGGCGGAGACATGTTTCAAGGAACACCTCTTTCAAACGTTTTAAAGGGGCAGCCTGTCATCGACATGATGAAAAGCATAGGTTTTGATGCAATGGCCTTGGGAAATCACGAGTACGACTGGGGCGTTGATTCTGTCATCGATACAAGCAACGCAGTCTTAAAAGGGTCCACAATACCTGTTTTGGCAGCTAATGTATACGATAAAACTACAGGTAAACCTGTAAGTTACACAAAACCATACGTTGTAATTGAAAGAGATGGAGTAAAGATTGGCGTCATTGGCATTGTTGATAACAAAGAATTTCCGTCTATAATTTTGCCATCTCTTATAAGCAATGTAGATTTTAAAGATCCTGTGCCAATTGTAAATAATCTTGCACAGCAGTTAAGAAATGATGGTGCACAGATTGTAGTTGTCTTAGCACATATGGGAGCTACAACTGATAAGAATACAGGTGAGACAACAGGCAATCTCATTGATTTTGCAAAGAGCGTAAAAGGTGTAGATGCTATATTTGGCGGCCATACTCATACGATTGTCACAACCAGAGTAAATGGAATACCTGTAGGTGTTGCCAACAATGCAGGTATGGGTTTTATCGATCTCAAGATAACAGTAAATGGTGATGGTACTGTATCAGCTTCCGATATGGTTTACAATGATGATTACAGCTATTACAATATGAAAACACCGATAATTGATGAAGATGTTCAAAGTATAGTCGATAAAGCCATACAAGAGGCTGGACCGTTATTTAGTCAAGTCATTGGCACTGCAGATGTAGACTTGACAAGAACTCAAAGTGCAAATCCTTTTGGCGATTCGATTTTAGGAAATTGGACGTCAGAAGTCGTTAAGGATGCTGTAAATGCGGATTTTGCCTTTGGAAACAATGGAGGATTAAGAACTGACGTATTAAAAGGTGACATTACTGTTGGAACAATGTACACGTTGATGCCATTTGACAATACTATTGTTACAGTGAGCATGACTGGTGCAGAGATTAAAAAAGTGTTAGAACAGGCGGTTCAGGATGGCGGCAAAGGGATTCAGGTTGCAGGTCTTTCATTTAAGTACGATCCAAATAAACCATCCATGAATAGAGTATTTGACATCAAGAAATCCGATGGTACACCAATAGACATGAACGCAAAATACCTTGTAGCAACGAATAATTTCATGGGAACTGGTGGAGATGGTTTTACAGAATTTACTGATCCCGATGTGCAGAAGTCTTACATAGATACGCAGAAATTGGTCAGAGATGCATTTATCGATGCTGTAAAGGCACAAGGTCATATAACAGCGAAAATAGACAATAGGATATCTCCTGCCACAATGCCAGCTTCTAATGAGACGACTATAACAGTTTTAGCTACATCTGATGTACATGGGAATCTGGTGCCATGGGATTATAGCAGTGCAAAAGAGGCTAATCAGGGCCTTTCGAAAGTGGCAGGTTATGTTGATCAAGTAAGGTCTGAAAATCCTAATGTCGTATTAGTAGACAATGGTGATACAATTCAAGGTACGCCGCTTTCATACTACTACGACAAAATTGACACAAAGTCTGAATATCCGATGGCGAAGGCAATGGGTGCTATGCACTACGATACGTGGACGTTAGGCAACCATGAATTCAATTATGGATTGGATGTTTTAAACAGAGTAATCGCTGATATGGAAAAGGAGAACATCCATGTCTTGTCTGCAAATACTTACAAAGATGATGGCACGAACTTTGTAGAGCCTTACTACATTAAGACGATAACTACACCTATGGGTGATGTGAAAGTAGGCATATTAGGACTTACTACAAAAGAAATTCCTTCATGGGAAGACAAATCTCATTATGCAGGGCTTAAATTTAATGACCTTGTAGAAGAAGCAAATAAATGGGTGCCTAAAGTGAGAGCTGCTGGGGCAGACATAGTTGTTGTTGCTATGCACTCCGGCGAGGAGAGTCCATCAGATACTATACCGGAAAATCAGGTAAAAGCTGTAGCTCAAGGTGTAAATGGGATAGATGCGATAATAGCTGGTCATACACATGCTGTAATACAAATGGATACATTTAAAAACCCAGAAGGTAAAGATGTGATAGTGACAGAGCCTGGCAAATGGGGGCAATACGTTTCAAGGATAGATTTCAACTTAACTAAAGATGAAAATGGAAAATGGACAATTGACAGCAAAACAAGCAAAGCTGTTGCAATGGATAGCTCAATAAAGCCTGATGAAAACATAATGCAGCTTGCAGAGCCATACCAAGAAGCGACGCTCAAATACGTAGGAACCAAGATAGGCACAGCTTCTGGTGACTTCTTAGGAAAAGATCAGTTGACAAAGGAAACGGCCTTGATGGATCTTATAAATAAAGTACAAAAATACTATGCAAAGACAGATCTTTCAATAGCCGCACCATTAAGTAGCACTGCTCAGATATTAAAAGGCGATGTTACAATACAAGACATGATGAGTGTATATGTGTTTGAAAATTACTTATACGGAATAAAAATGACTGGTAAGCAGTTAAAGGATTGGATGGAATGGTCTGTCCGCTATTATCAGCAGGTTAAATCTCCAGATGATCCTATAACTAAGGATAAGACCCTTAATATACCAGATTACAACCTTGATCAGCTTTATGGCGCAAGTTATACGATAGATCTTACACAGCCTGTCGGAAACAGGATAAAAAATCTTACGGTAAATGGTAAACCGGTGAAAGATGATGATGTATTTACGGTTGCAATAAACAATTACAGATTTAATGGCGGCGGAGGTTTCATGAAGGCAGCAGGCATAACAAATCCTGTTATAGTCTTTGACTCAGCTAAAGCTTATGGTGACGATGGACAGGTAAGAAACTTGATGATAAGTTATATAAAGATGAAAGGAACTATAGATCCTGTTGTCGACAACTACTGGACGATATCTAAGACACCAGTTTCAGAAGGAAATGTTGGAAGTAAAGGTATTGTCACAGCGTCAGCTTTAAATGTGCGCTTAGGTGCTGGTATAAATTACAAAGTGATAGGAGTATTAAGGGCTGGACAATCTATCAACATAGTAGGCGAAAATAATGGTTGGTATCAGATTGACTACAATGGAAAGACAGGTTATGTATACGGCAAGTATGTAGCTTCGTCGCCAGACTTATCAAATGTAGCCGTATTAAAATCGGTAAGGGTGACTGCTAAAGACGGACTTAATGTCAGAGTGAACAATTCCATAAACGCGTTAAAAATAGGAGCAGTACCGTATGGCTATGAATTAAAGGTAGTTGGAGAATACGACGGATGGTATAAAGTCCAGTATAACGGCGCGTACGGATTTGTTTACGCAAAGCACACAAAATAGAAAGATAAAGTTAATGAAAGGGAAGGCTGTATGATGGCAGCTTTCCCTTTTGTCATACATAAATAGTATAAAAGGCAGTTGGATAGAGACAAATATAATGATAGAATATAGATGATTTATCATAGTGATTGTAAGAAGGGAATGAAAGCAAGCTTGTACATTGGCGATGTAGAAATCAAAAATAATGTGTTTTTGGCTCCTATGGCAGGTGTTACAGATAAACCATATAGGCTCATATGCAAAGATATGGGCTGTGGTTTTGCATACACTGAAATGGTCAGTGCTAAGGGTCTTTATTATGGAAGCGAGAATACGGAATTTCTTACAGATATAGATGATGAGGAAAATGTGGCACTGCAGATATTTGGCTCTGATCCTTATATAATGGGTGAAATTGCAAAGAGATTAAATACATCAAATGCAAAGACAATAGATATAAACATGGGATGTCCTACGCCTAAAATAGTGAAAAATGGCGATGGGTCAGCTTTGATGCTTAAACCTGACTTGGCAGAAAGCATAATTAAAGCTGTAGTGAAAAACTCTATTAAGCCTGTCACTATAAAAATAAGAAAAGGATGGGACGATGATCACATAAATGCTGTGGAGATTGCTAAAATGGCTGAAAGCTGCGGCGTAAAAGCGGTTGCCATACACGGCAGGACGAGAGAACAGTTTTACTCAGGTCGCGCCGACTGGGATATTATAAAAAAAGTGAAAGATAATCTAAAAATACCTGTAATAGGCAATGGAGATATATTTACACCGGAAGACGCAAAAAGGATGATAGATGAGACGGGATGTGACGCGGTGATGGTTGGCAGAGGGGCAGAAGGGAATCCGTGGATTTTTAAAAGAATTCTTCACTATCTAAATACAGGTGAAATTCTGCCAGAACCTACCGTAAGCGAAAAAATTGACATGATCTTAAAGCACCTTGACATGATGATAGATTACAAAGGAGAACATGTTGGAATATTGGAGATGAGAAAGCATATAGCATGGTATCTAAAAGGTATCCGCGGTGCATCAAAGATAAAGCAAATGGTATTTACCATGTCTGAATACAAAGAAATCAAAGAGCTTTTGATTAGCATTAAACAAGCTGAATGATGAAAAAAATACATGCACAAATCCCTTCTATAATAGCATAGACTAAAAAGAAGGGGGATGTAGGAATGCTCATAATGCCTAACAATAAATACCTATCAAGTAGCAATGATATTCCAAAACAGATTGAAATATCTGGTGTTAATATTGAAGAGTTTAATTTTAAAGAAAACTTAAAGAAAAAAAGTTTCTTTAAAAAAGAGGACTTTTATAAGAGATTTCTCACCTTAAATGGAGCTATCATGATATCAAAACCTTTTGGTGCAGGAGAAGTAAATAAATTCTATGTAAGTTTATACGATTTAATTAAAAACATCAATTCGGAAGAAGTATTTGGTGTGAAGTTTTCTTCAAGAAGCAGTGAAAAGATTGTTTATAAAAACAGTATACCATTCGACAAGTTTACAATTGGAGACATAATAGTAGCAACAAGCCAAGGATTTCACGTGCAAGGTGCAATAAGGCATGCTGCAATATTTGACAGTAGGAGATATCATGGAAGCATCGATGATAAGTGCCTTTTAACGGCAGAACCAGACCAAGGTGTGATTTATGAGACCATAAGATTTTACAGAGAAAATTTCAGCGAGGCCTGGGGGCTGACAGTTCCAAAGGCTACAATAGAAGAAAGAGTAAAAGCCATTGATGAAGTATCCAAGTTTGTCGGAAAACCTTACAGTTGGAGGGCTGATAAAAACGATGATGAAAACTGGTATTGCTCAAAAGTCCCATGGGCTGCATACAAAAAATCATCAGGAATAGACATAGATGGAAATGGAGGCTTTTGGGTGCTGCCAATTGACATCTTTATATCAAAAGAAACAGAAGTATTTGAGTATTCTAATTCATAAGGCAGGATTTTAACCTGCCTTTTAAAATGCAATTGAATGTTATAACTTTGTGATGTATAATTTAGGAAATTATAATTTTATTTTGTTGTTGTAATAAGGGGGCTGTTTAATGGATCACGACAAGTGGAAATTCAAGATCGGCGGAGTGCTTTTAATATTGGTGGGACTATGGAATGTGTTTGGGTTTGTGATGACAATAGAATTTGCCAAATTTTCTTTTAGCATAATTGATATAGAGAATATCATTATCACCATATTGATGCTATATTTAGGATATATAATGGTGAGATACAGTTGATTAGTAAAAATTAGACTTTAGATCATAGATTTAAAATACATGTTTTTTAGACTTTTTATCATATTTTTACTTTTATTGCATGATTGGTTTCCAGTATCATTATAAAAAATCAATAAAATGGGAATAATAGTTATTATCAATTGATTTTAAAATTCAATACTCTAAATCGAAAATAGTTGCATATTTTCAGTCATTAAGCTATAATATATACCAATAATAAAATTTCAATTGATAATATGGAGGATATCATGAATAAACAGAACTCAGCTTTGCTTTCTGTGATTTCTAATAGTGTATTAATAGTTATAAAATTATTGACAGGAATACTAATGCATTCAGTAAGTGTAATTTCTGAAGCCATACATTCTTCTATTGATTTAATTGCTAGTTTAATTGCCTTTCTGTCCATACGAGTAGCAGTAAAACCGGCTGATGAAGATCATCCTTTTGGGCACAGCAAATATGAGAATATTTCTGGTTTTGTGGAAGCTATCTTAATTTTTTTTGCAGCTATATTAATCATATATGAGGCAGTGCGAAGAATAGTTACGGGTACTTATGTAGAAAATTTAGGAACTGGAATTATTGTGATGCTTTTTGCATCTTTTGTAAATGCAGTAGTATCATATTTTTTATTTAAAGTATCAAAAAAAGAAGATTCTATTGCCTTAAGGGCAGATGCAATGCATCTTTTGACTGATGTATTTACTTCTTTAGGAGTTACAATAGGACTTGTTGTTATAAAAGTTACTAAATTGGGTATTTTAGACCCTATCATAGCTATTTTTGTTGCATTGCTTATTATAAAAGCGTCAATTGGATTGACAAAAGAAGCATTAAAAGATTTAGCAGATACTAGTCTTCCAGAAAAGGAAGTTAAAGAAATAGAGAATATTATAAAATCAAATATTGAAATTACAAGTTTTCATAAATTAAGGACGAGAAAATCGGGATCTCGAAGAGAGATAGACGTTCATTTGCGAGTAGACAAAGATTACAACATAGTAGAAGCTCATGAACTGTCACATAAAGTTTCCAAGCAGATAGTGGATAAATTTCCAGATTCTCATGTGATAATTCATATAGAGCCTGAAGGAAAGAAATAAAATAAAAACAAAAAAGCAGGGATTCATCCTGCTTTTTAAAATGCAATTGAATGTTAATGGCCTTAATAGACTTTTTTATTTTAAAAAAATTTTTATAAAAAAACTGTAACAAATTTCTCAGAAATTTGTTTTATATTGTGAGAGAATGAATTTGCAAAATAATTGAGTCTCAATTATATAAATGGGGGAAAATGATAACAAATATTACTATTGCCGTTTACTGTATCGAGGCAAACTTCGTTCTTCTCAATATATTGGGCTAAATCTTTTCTCTGAATTCTGATGCCTTGTGGATAGATAATTCTGTTAGTCTTTAGTGTTCCTATGAGAAGGTATCTTCTTTCAAAATGTGCTTCTATTATAGTTAAATTAGATGAATAAAACAAACTGGTGTGAAGATTTCAAACGCCAGTTTATTTTTTTTTATAGAAAGATGGCGAATTAATAATTTAAAATGTAGTTTAAAAAAATTACATATAAAATATAAAGTATACTTCATATTTTTTGTATAAAAATATAAAGTATGTGTTATAATATTATATTAGAGGTGATAAAAATGTCTATTACAAGCTCAGTGTGAATGTCAATAGAAATTTGAGCCACATGCTAATGAATTTTTGAACCACTTTTGCTATTGAAAAAGTGATCCATGTGCTAATGAATTTTTGAGCCATTACTAAAGGACTTTTCCCATGGTTGATACGTGTTCTTTTAAAAATAATTACTAAAATCGGTATTTGCAAAGTGACCATCTGAGCGGATAATAATCTACTCTATTTGCGAATTATCACGCCTGAAAGATTCTCCATTCATATTTAATACATGTGAACGGAAGGTTAGACGATCTACTAATGCTGCAACCATAGTAGTATTCTCAAACATTTCTGTCCATCTTGAAAATTCAAGGTTCGTAGATACTATTACACTTCCTTTTTCACTACGATCCGAAATTATCCTGAATAATAAATCAGCTTGGTTCCTATTAAAACATAGATATGATAGTTCATCTAGAATTAACAGGTCCACTTTTTCTAGCTGTTTTTCAAGTTTTAGAAGCTTTTTGTACTCTTGTGCTTCTGTAAGTTCTGTTACAAGATTTGCAACGGTATAGAATTTTACGTTATGCCCCTCTTTACAAGCCTTTAGCCCTAAGCCTATTGAAATATGAGTTTTGCCTGTGCCAGTGTTTCCTATCATAATGACATTTTGACGCTTGGATATAAATTCACATGTGGCAAGTTCCCATATAAAGGCTTGTTCGACGTATTTGAGTCTGGTATAATCAAATTCGTCAAGGGTTTTCAGGTAAGGAAATCCCGCTTTGTGTATGCGACGCTTTTGCTGATTTTCTTGCCTGGAAGCTACTTCTTTTTTCATTAATTCTATGAGAAATTCCTCATATCCCATATTGCTATCCATGCGTTTAATAATACTTGTGTATTGTGCAAAAGTAGGCAGTTTCAGCTGTTTGGCATAAAGTTTTATTGTTTCTTTAGCTACATTTATTTCACTCATTGTGCCACCCCGTATTGTCTATCGTATATACTTAAATCAACTTCTTCTACATTTACTGTGTCTATAATTTTTTGTGTACTTTTTTCTGGTATGCTGTGCTTTATTAGATAACTGCGGATTAAATCAACAGTAGGTGTAACACCTGCTGGAATTTGCTTTTTTATCTCTAGAAGCTTGTCTGAACCGTAGTCTACACAAAGTCTCAGAACTTTTACCATGTCTTTTGCTCCACCCGGAAGTGTTTGTCCCCACTCTAATAATTCTTGTTTTACATGGTCCTTTACGGGCTTCGCATTGAATACAGCTCTGGGTTTTCGTTCTAATAGATCTATGTAATGTTCTAGTTTGTAAGTTGTTTTGTTGGAACCATAGCTTCTGTTATGTTTAGCAATTTCCTGTCCACGATAAAAGATGGTTAATATATTCCCATATGCTTTGATACTGACATTTTTGCCTACATATTTTACTGGTACTGAATAATTGTTTCTATCAAAGCGCACTGTTGAATACTCGTCTACACTGACTGATATGCTTTTGCTCGAATCAAATACATATTTAGGAAGTGAGTATAATAATGATTTGTCTATTTCATACATTTGGCCGACTGTCTGTTCATGGCCGCGTATCTGATGGGAACGGTATTTCAAACAGTTTGTCATAAGAATCTGATTTAATTCATCAATATCCTTTACTCTTGGGACAGGAACTAAAATGTTGCGTCTTACCCAGCCTACCAGATTTTCTACCAATCCCTTTTCATTTCCTTTGCTTGGATTGCAGAATTCCATTTTAAATGCATAATGTGCACTCAATGCTTGATAACGGGCTTGAGGCTTGGCATGAGTTCCAAAACCTTCCTTTACTGCAACTCTCGCATTGTCAAAGATTAGTTTGTGTGGCACACCACCAAAATGTTCAAATGCTTTTACATTGCCTTCTAAAAATGATTCTTCATTTTGGCGATAAAATGCCATTACAAAAATATCACAACTATAGCAGAGTCGCATACAGAAAAGATTTATAGAAACTTTTTTGTTGTCAAGGTACACAGTAGCTTCACCCCAATCTACTTGTGCTGCTTCTCCAGGGTCGAATTGAAGTGGGATGAATGCTTTTGGCATCTCATCTTTAAGTTGTTGTACAGCCAATCTTACTGTGGATTCTCCACCTTTAAACCCTTTTTCTTCTACTAGACGATGATATATTCTTCTGGCTGTATGTCGTTGTTTTTTTATTCCTTCTGCTTCATCTTCTTTAATGCACTGTCTGATAAAGTCCATAACATCAGGAGTTAAGACATCAGGCTCACGGGAATATTCTTTTCTCTCCCAAGGAACATTGTCACCTTTGCAGTATTTTCTTACAGTATTCCTTGAAATTTTTAATTCCCTTGCTATAGCCCTTTGAGACATTTGATGTACTGTATACATTTCTCTAATCTTTTGGTATAAATTCACGTCGATAATCACACCTTCCAACCTCCTGTAAAATTTATCTTGTATAATAAATTTTACAGGTTTTTTATGAAAAGTGGATCACTTTTTCGTTAGCACAGAGCCACTTTTTGGCTCACTTTTATATTAGCATATACAAGCTCAGAAAATATATTAAGGATTTTGTACTCGTATAACCCATGGTGGAGAGAAGGATATTTCCCTCAGGATTTGTCAAAACCCGTAAAGAGAGTAGTCTATCATCAGGCATTTGAGTTACTAATGCATCCAACTATCAGAAGATATGTTATACTTTCAGGTGCACGTCGTGTAGGTAAAACTACAATTTTATATCAAATGATAGAAACCCTTTTAAAAAATCAAGTGAACCCAAAAAAGATACTATATATATCTTTTGATCATCCTTTGTTTAAATTAAGTTCTTTTGACCAAATTATTAACCTTTATGAAACCACCATAAATGAAGAAAAAGAGGCTTATATATTTTTAGATGAAATTCAATATGCAAGCGATTGGGACAGATGGCTAAAAGTCTATTATGACACCAAACCAAACTGGAGAATCATTGCTACAGGCTCGGCTTCTCCTGCACTTATTGAAGGTACAAAAGAAAGTGGTGTTGGTCGCTGGACTGTGATTTCTGTACCTACTCTTTCTTTTTATGAATTTTGCGAAATACTTGGTGTTCCAGAAAGACCAAGCAATCTGCCAAATTTAAACTTAAATGAAATTTCAAATTTAAATGACTCTCAATTAAATGAGCTTATGTTTTTGCTTATGCCATTGCAAAAGTACTTTAATAAGTATTTAACAATAGGAGGATTTCCTGAATTTGTATTTTCGGAAGACCAATTTTTAGTGCAAAGAATGTTAAGAGAAGATGTGGTTGATAAAGTTATTAAAAGAGATATACCTTCCTTGTTTAATGTAAGAAATTTAGCAGTGTTAGAGAAGGTTTTTTTGTACTTATGCTTTAATTCTGCAAATGTTATAAGTATTTCAACGATAAGTAAAGAAATTGGAGATGTTTCAACAGTAACAGTAGAAAACTATATTCATCTTCTTGAAAATGCAAATTTGATTTATAAAAGTTTACCTATAGAATTAGGCGGGAAAAAAGTTCTAAAAGCAAAACCAAAAATTTACGTTTCCGATCCTGCCCTAAGAAATGCAGTTTTAATGATAGACAATATACTCTTAGACAGTAAAGAACTTGGAATAACGGTTGAAACAGCAGTTTTTAAACATATCTATAATTTTTACCTGCAAACAAATGCTAGAATAGGTTATTTTAGAAAAGCTAGTGACAATCAAAAAGAGATTGACGTAGTGGTTGACTTCCTACATAGTAAATCCTTAATCGAAGTGAAATTCAGAGAAGATACGACACTTTCTGAGAATGATGCCATTGTTGAGATGAGCCAAAAAGAAAAAAATATTGATTCAGCAATATTAGTAACAAAAAGACCAGAAGATTATGGGAAAGTTAAGGTTTCGGCAAAGGTACCAATAGTAAAAATTCCTGCTTATGTATTTTTGTATTTGTTTGGAAGACGCTAACTTATTTTTCTCAAAAGAATATGAGAATCATTTAAGAAAAAATTTTTTATAAAAAACTGTAACAAATTTCTCAGAAATTTGTCTTATATTGTGAGAAAGTAATTTGAAAGATAAATTTGGTCCAATTGATAAATATTGCAAACATGGGAAGGATGTGATTGCAATAAAAAAGACAATATCAATATTTGTAATTATCCTCATGAGCATAATAATCTTCATAGTTTTACTCAGTGTATTTCAATATTATAAAAGCTTTTATGGATTAAAAGGTGAAATCATGCTTATGGAAGGTGAAGCTCCATCATTTCCCGTTTTAATATACGATATTAAAAATAACAAAAAATATGAAATCAGGAATATATTTTACGATGTCCAGTATGATGCAAATAATGGAAATAACTTGATTGCTGTCATTGATAACGAAATTTATAAGATAAATGAATATCAGCGTACAGGTTTTGCAAACAGGCAACTATTATATACAGGAATAGGTGATATTAGTGAATAGTTTAATTCGAAATAATAAATACATTATCCATATGACTCTATTGGCTATTTATATTTTATGGATATTGAATTTAGATTACTTTTATCCTTTTATAAGATTTAAGTCTTTAAAATTAAACGATATTTTTTCTTTGTGTATTCAGATAATACCTTTGATATTGTTAATAAATGGCTTTAGATTTAAACATATTTCTGCAAAGATAGTGAATAGTGTGGTTTCAATAATATTAATGTTGATAAGTGCAACAATTGCAGCCATTATTTTATTTGCCACTATTACTCTTAATGTAAATGAGGCGTTTATGCCAATTCATAATATTAGGTTTGAATCAAGCTCCGTTATAGTTTATAGATCAAATTACGGTGCAACTACGGATTTTGGAATAACAGTTAGGCAGGAAAAAGAAATCATAAAAGGTGTTTTGCTTGTTAAAAATTTACTTCGTAAAGATCATGTTTATGATATTTCAGTAAAGAAATTAGGTGATAATGCGGTAGAATTAATGGGCAAAAAAATATATTTAAAGCGAAATGTGTACTTCCCATAAATTTTTGTTAGATGATTGCAAATATGTTAAGGAGGCTTTCTTGTTGAATAAACTATTTTTTTTATAAGAAACTGTAACAAATTCCTTAAAAAATTGTCTTATATTATGAAAGAGTAATTTGTAAGTTTTACGGGGGATTTATATGGGAAATATGCAAATATATGAAGAAATACTTTATTCATATAAAAGATGCGTAAAAGCAGGGCTTACAAGTTCGATGACGGATCCTGCAATAATTTCAAGAGGAAATGATTTGCAAATCAGATTAAAGAAAAATATGACATTAATTGAGACATTTAAAAATGTTGTTGGCAATATTTTAAGGAGCTTAAAGGGTAAGTACATATTTTTATTAACTGACGATGAAGGATATCTTTTAGATACGATGTGTCATGAGAAAATCCTATGTCACATCAATTTTGACTGTTCAATTGGCATATCTTTTAAAGAAGAAGCCATAGGTACAAATGCCATATCAATGGCGATGAAATTAAAAAGATCAGTATATTTAGAACCTCAGTATCATTATTGCGATATTCTAAAAAAATGGCATTGTATTGCTGCTCCTATAATTATAGATGAAAAAATAATAGGATATTTAGATGTTTCAACTATAGAAAGAGACATGACAGAAGAAAGAATGTGGTTGTCGAATTGCTTTCAGATAAAATTGCTAATGAATATAAAAACTGTTTAAAGAATTCTGAACTAGTAAACAAAAATATAGATTTTACAGACAAACAAATAAAAATATTGATAATGCTTGCAAAAGGCTATAAAGAATTGACAATATCAAGAGAACTTGGGATTAAACCAGTTACCGTAAAATATCATAAGAAGAAAATAATTGAGAAACTATGTGTAAAAAGCATTCAAGAAGCAATAGTAAAGGCAACAAAGTTAAATTTAATAGATATTGATTAAACTAGACTATATCTTTGTATAGTTTTTTGGTTTTTATGTAAAAACTATACAAAGATATAGTAGACATTGGAAATTTATTATTGTAAAATGAAAATAAAGAAATCAATTCGTTAAAGAATTGATTAAGTATTTAATATCAAAGGGAGCATTCCTGTAATAAAGAAATATAAGATTTGAAATAAAAAGTACCTCCTGATAAAATACAAGATGTCGATTGTTCATGAACACGACTCTCAAATAACAAGGAGGTACCTAATATGAAGTATAACCAAAATACAAAAATAATGCAAATAACAGAAAAGACATTAATTGTAGGTGTAGACATTGCTAAAGAGATACATCACGCTAGAGCTTTCGATTTCAGAGGAATAGAATACGGTAAGCGTATTGAATTTAGCAATGACATTGATGGAATGAAAAGATTTTTAAAATGGGCTGCAGATATTATGAATAAAAGCAACAAAGAGCATCTGATGGTTGGCATGGAACCAACAGGCCATTATTGGCTCTGCTTTGCACAGTTTCTTAGAGATAAGAACCATAAGGTGGTACTGGTAAATCCATTCCATGTAAAGAGAAGTAAGGAATTTGATGATAACTCGCCAACTAAAAATGACAGGAAAGACCCTAAGACAATTGCAATGCTAGTTAAAGATGGAAGATATGTTGAACCTAATATACCTGAGGGTATATACAGCGAACTTAGAATTGCAGTGGACATAAGAGAGATGCTTACAAAGGATTTAAACAAGATAAAGAACCGAGTTGCAAGATGGCTTGATATATACTTTCCTGAGTTTAATAAAGTTTTTGCAGATTGGGAAGGGAAAGCAGCACTGATAACGTTAAAAGAATTTCCAACGCCTGCAAAGATATTAGGTATTGGAGCTGAGGAAATACTTGCAGCTTGGAAAAAGGAAATTAATCGTGCTGTAGGTGCAAAGAGGGCTTTAAAGCTTATAGAAGCTGCCAGTCAAAGTGTTGGTAAAAGAGATGGCATTGAGATGGCAGAGATAGAGATAAAAATTATACTTGAACAGTACGAAATGCTTGTAAAACAGTTAAAAAAAATAGAAAGCAAAATAGAAGAACTTTTCATGCAAGTACCTGGTGCTAATGAAATGCTAAGTATAAAAGGTGTAGGAGTAATAACAGCAGCAATATTTATTGCTGAAGTTGGCGATATAACAAGATATGAGCATCCAAAACAAATACAGAAGCTTGCGGGTTACAATCTGGTAGAGAATAGTTCAGGACAGCATAAAGGGCAAACCACCATAAGCAAAAGAGGAAGAAGGAGGCTAAGAAGTGCTCTATACAAAATGATAATGCCAATACTTGCAAACAATAAAGAATTTCAGGAATTACACAAATACTACACCACAAGAAAAGAAAACCCGCTTAAAAAGAAACAGTCAATGATAGTTTTATGCTGCAAGCTAATCAGAGTATTTTTTGTCATACTGAAAAAAGGAGTAAAATACAACGGAAATAAGATGTTAAGAGATATAAAAAGACCAGAGATTAGGAATGCTGCATAAATTGCACCGCTGTGGTGATGATACACCGCAGTCCCTCGTCAGTCAAGGGCAAGGACCACGTCTCAGCTTTGCTGCGTTTCACTTCACAAAGCTGACCCTTGACAGCCTCGCTCCTGCGATGGTTTGGATAATTAAGCGGTGCTAAAAATAAAGCAAATAAAGATTTAAAACTCAATTTAAAAATTCGAAGATTGACAAAGAGAGCCGGAATTGTCAGGTTGGTAATTTCACCATAAGGGCTTAAGACCCAGCAAGGGAGCATAACTGACATCCACCTCATGTAAGGCAGAACGAAGGAATTAAGGACAAAGATCCTGTGAGACATGGGAGGGTATGCCACATGAGCTTAAGTGGAATTCATAGGCCAAAATATGGAAAAACAACAGAAGCTTATTTGGGATACCTATCATATGTAAAATTAATGAATAAATAGCATTAATATACATGAGGGCTCCTTTGAAGATCATGAAAATTTGAGAATGAGTGAGATATTAAAAGAAAATCAAAGATTATAGAGGGAGGAGAAATTATGATTAAAAGGTTTTTAGTTTCACTTTTACTATGCTTGACTTTAACTTTTTCAGCAACTGTTGGTATTGCCTCAACTGATCTCGATCAATATAAGACAGAAAAAATGTTGACAAATAATAACATTGAACTAAGAATAAATGAAAGTTTCACTGAAACAGCTAAGTTAGAGGTCAAATTAATATATAAATTAATTCAACATGGAAGTATAATTGTTAAAGATGGCAAATATATGATGGTGAATCAAAATGATATAAAAAAATACTTATCAAAAGATGAGTTTGTAACTCTTGAAAAATATATAAATATATTCAATGACGGAATTTCTCAAGGAATATTTGAAATAGACGCCAATAAAATTATTCAGGAATCAAATAATTTTGAAAAGGTTACGACTAAAATTAGACCATATGCAGTTATTTTTGATTTAGACTCTGAAATGAAAACTAATGGAGATACTCTATTAAGAAATTTATATATAAATATATCTGTATATGGTAATAATATAGGTTATATGAAAACGGGTGAATTTTTTGCTTCAAAAGTCAGAACAGGTGGTGACTGGGATTATAAATCATTTTTAGGTGTGAATACAACTTACCAAGTAACTGTAGACAATAGGAGTATTCTTATGTCAGGAGAACAAATAGGAAATGCTCACTATGGATATGTTGGAAGGAAAGTATTTTCTGCTGATTTATTAAAGACAGCAGCTGGTGCATACCAGATTTATAGCGGAACTTCTTATATAGGATGGTATAATTCTTATTTTGATGATCCGAACGATCAATATTGGATTCAAAGAGGTATAAATTATTGTGAAGGTCGTAGTTTTTAAATATAGGTTTTCTAGATAGTATTTAATTTTATTATCAATTTAAAAATAGAAATTTAAAACCTTTAAAGTAAAAGTTTTCTAAAAGAAATATGTTACACTAGATGAATTATATTTTAAATATATAGTGTAATATATTTCTTAGTTTTATGTTTTATTTGTAAACAAAATAAAAAGACAGGTGATATTATTGAATAGTTTAGTTCGAAATAATAAATACATTATCCACATGACTCTATTGGCTATTTATATTTTATGGATATTGAATTTAGATTACTTTTATCCTTTTATAAGATTTAAGTCTTT
The DNA here is from genome assembly GCF_000145615.1 of Thermoanaerobacterium thermosaccharolyticum DSM 571. Taxonomy (NCBI): domain Bacteria; kingdom Bacillati; phylum Bacillota; class Clostridia; order Thermoanaerobacterales; family Thermoanaerobacteraceae; genus Thermoanaerobacterium; species Thermoanaerobacterium thermosaccharolyticum. Next base: position 2,324,648 of record NC_014410.1, on the reverse strand, counting down.
AAAATTAAACGATATTTTTTCTTTGTGTATTCAGATAATACCTTTGATATTGTTAATAAATGGCTTTAGATTTAAACATATTTCTGCAAAGATAGCGAATAGTGCGGTTTCAATAATATTAATAGTGATAAGTACAACAATTGCAGCCATTATGTTATTTGCCACTATTACTCTTAATGTAAATGAGGCGTTTATGCCAATTCACGACATAAAATTTGATTCAAGTTCTGTTGTGGTTTATAGAACAAATTTTGGCGCTACTACTGATTATGGAATAACAGTTAGACAGGAAAAAGAAATCATAAAAGGCGTTTTGCTTGTTAAAAATTTAGTTCGAAAAGATCATGTTTATGATATTTCAGTAAAGAAATTAAGTGATAATGCGGTAGAAGTGATGGGCAAAAAAATATATATAAAACGAAATGTGTATTTTCCATAAGTTTTTGTTAGATGATTGCAAATATGTTAAGGAGGCTTTCTCGATGAATAAACGACTTTCAAAAATATTTATTGCTATTATGATAATAATTTCAATATTTATGTTAAGTGCATGTACGCCGCAATATCCACCAGATACTTCAGTAAATTTAAAAGGTGCCAATCATTATTGGTTAGTATTTCTGACAATTTTTGTACCTCATTATAGTGAACTAATAATTCAACCTTTTAATGAGGATTTTGTGATACCTGATGAAATCAATGTTGACATTGTTATTAACAATAAACGTTTATTTACCGGTAGACTAAGATACATTCCTGATCCAAAGTTTAAATTTGGGCAATACAAAGTCGAATTAAAGTCAGACGAATTTTATAAAAAATATAAAAATCAAAAATATACAGTGATTATAAAATACGATAATAAAAGCAGTTCGGTATTGCTAAATCAATGTGAGATATATTAATCCATTTTTTATAGATAAATTTTAAGGAGCGTAATCCGTGATCATTTTTAGAACTTCGATAAGTATAGCATTAATAGCATGCAATATTGCAACTTATGAATTGTATAGGCGCCATAGAAATAACGTTAGAATGGTTTTACTAAGTATATGGTTCTTTATCATATTAAATGGTGCGTTGATATATCTTTTAGTCAGTACATTTTATCCTAGTTAAAAACATAATTGTGCAATTTCCTCATTTAAAAAAAATTTTTATAAAAGACTGTAACAAATCTTTTAAAAAATTGTCTTATATTATGAGAGGAGGCATATAAATGAATCGATTCTTTATTTTGCTATTTTCAGTCATATTCTTGTTGAGTTTTACGTCTTGTTCAAATGAAACCAAAAAACTTAACACTAATCCTGAACAGCAATTGAATCAATCACAAAATACACAATTAAAACAAAACATTCAAACCGATCTTTATCAAATTTCAATTCCAAAAGAATGGACAGCAGAGAAATTAGATGGGAATACACTTGCATTTATGAAAGAAAACAAAAAGATAGGTGGACTGGATATTATAGGATATTATCCAGAACAACCAATTTCACAGCTTGAGCCAAACCATTCAGAAGTTATCGAATCAAAAAAACTTGAAGGATTTTTTACGGAAGTAGTGAAGGAAAAACTTAAAATTACACCTCCGGCTGCATCTGGTGAAACAACTGTAACCGAGCAGGTACACCTGTTTTTTATTATCAAGGAAAAAAAGATTGCTTATGACCTATATTTTAATACTGCTGATGTTGATGAACAAACCGCTTTAAACATTGCAAAAAGTTTAAAATTAAAATAATGATTAAGGTGTCAAAAGTATTTTTCATCCGTGATAAACTAAAAATATGGTAAAATAGAAATATAAGCAAAAAGAAAGAGCGGTACGTAGCCATTGCATTCAAACCGAAGACTCCATAATAACCAGCTATGATTATGATGTAAACACACACAGCGATAGCAGTTTTTGCAAAGAAACAATAGAAAAAATTAGGAGGCAAGAAAAGAAATAACAATAATAGCAGATGGAGCTTACAGCAGCATAAAAACAATATCGAACTAATAACAACAGCTCTTATAGGGAAATTACCAGATGAAATACAAAGCGAATTTGAATTAGATGAAACGACCCATGAAATAATCAAATGTCCAAAAGGAGAAAAACCATACAAAACAAGGTATTATGAAAAAGCTGGAGTATATAGAGCATCCTTCAATAAAAAAACATGTGAACATTGCCCACTAAGAGAAAAATGTGGAGCGAAACTACAAAAGAAATCAGCGTATGTATTAATAACAGCAAAAACAATACAAAGAGCAAGCTATTTAAAAAAGATGTCAACAGAAAAATACAGTGTACTTCAAAAGATAAGAAATGGAGTGGAGGGTATTCCATCAATACTAAGACGAAAATATCATGTAGATGTGATACCTGTAAGGGGATTAGTGCGCTCAAAAATCTGGTTTTCATTCAAAATAGGAGCCATAAATGCAAAAAAAGTACTGAAAATGGCAGCTGAGATGGCTGCGACTTTGTATAAAAATATCAAAATCAGATTTATTCTTACAAAATCAGGTAAAAATCAAGCGAAGTTATTATTATCATCTTAAAAAAATGCTTCTTATGACACTTGAATCAAATATTCTATTAAACTGTATTATAAAAAAGTGAAAAGATAACTGTTTTGATGTTAGTAAATCTGCATTATTGACAAATATCTCCCAAGTTGGTAACTGACGAAGGGAAAAAGATATTAGATTCACTCAAAAAGCCGGTAAGTACATATTTTTATTAATCGACGATGAAAGGTATCTTTTAGATACGATGTGTCATGAGGAAATGTTATGTATCAACAATAGAAAAAGACATGACAGAAGAAATGAATGTAGTTATTGAATGGTTTTCAGACAAAATTGCTAATGAATATAAAAACTGTTTAAAGAATCCTGGACTATAGAGATTATGAATGTGATAGTTGAAGTGATGTAGAGTCGCTTTGATTATTTTTTGTTTGAAACAATAACATTCTGTCAATTTATGTCGGAAAATATTTGAAATAAAATTATTTACAAATTTGGAATGTGGAGGTATAATAATTACTGTAAACAAGCTTGTTTATATATTTGATAAAATTACCTAAGGAAAAGTTTAAGGGGTGAGTGAATTATGAAAAATTTGACAAGAAAAATTGTTAGTTTTATACTTATGATACTGATGGTATCTAATATAGGCATTTCAGCATTTGCAAGTGAAAATGAATCAAGTTCTAAAAATGCAAATATTGATAAATGTAATATTGTTATTACTGATGACGGCGTATATATTAATGATGTTTATTATACACAAGAACAGTTTGTCAAACTTCTTGATACTGCAGTAGTAGTTGATAAAACTGAATTAAAAGATGATAATAGTGCAATGAGAAGTGTAGGTGTACAAAGTGCTACAGGAGCTCTTATTGCAGGAACATGGTGGATTCCAGGAGTTGGAGAAGTAGTGATTACTGCTGCGGGAGTAGTGATTATAGGTGGTACAGTAATAGCAGCAGGTACCTGGTTGTATAAAAAAGTTGTTGATTGGTTTGAAGCTAGAGCGGAAGAGAAAATAATTGACAAAGCCTTAAAAGATTTAGATGGACAACCAAATAAGCAAAGACATATAAAAGATCCAAAACATAATTGGGATAAAATTATTAAGGGGGCAATTACATGGGAAAAAGTAAGAAATACAATAGAAAAAGTTATGAAAGAAGGAACAGAAAGCAGATACGGTTCTGCATATAAAAGAGTTTTAAAGGTTGGTAAAGAAACAGTAACAGTAACATTTCAAAAAGTAAGCGATAATATATGGAAAATTAGCGATGCATGGGTAAATAAGGAATAAATAGAACATTATTTGAAAGGTTATGATGTACGATGGATTTAGATAAATTAGATAGAATTATAAAAAATGATGAAGATTGGGATAAGTTTATAGAACTTTTAAATACTATTAATGAAGATTATTTAAAATCAATTGGGAAATATAATCTTTTCAGAATTTCTTTTTACACTTGGTATGTTATGTCTGAATGGGGAAGATTATCACCTAAATTAGAAAAATGTTTAGACCAGGCAGAACACATATTAATAGATGCCTTCAAAATAGCAACAGAGAAATATTCAAATGACGAAGATTATTTGTGGTTTTATGGTTATTTAATTAGTGTTTTTCCAGAACACTTTTTATCAATATATTCTGATTATTTAAAAGCAGAAAATGCTGGCAAACAAATGTTAAATGTAGCTTCACGAAGGCAATATCCATTAGCAATTATCTTTAACGAAAAGTTTTTAGAAAAAGATATTTTAGAAAAAGGGAAAAAAGACTTAGAAAATATGTTTAATGAAAGTACAGAAGTATATGATTATTTTATTAGAATGATAGAACTGATAGAGTCTGAGGATAAAAAATAGAATACTTCCAATATAAATAAAAAATGTTTTCTATTGGAGAGAAAGTCATAAGCTTTTATTTTGAATGCATGGGGGTAAAATTAAAATACCCTCTTTAATTTTGCGAAATACTATCATTTCTCTATCAAAACACATGTTGAGACAGTCATGTTGGTAGAGAATAAATAGGTTGAAATCAAAGGCTTTAAAGATTTTTAATTAAATATTGAAGCGTGTTTTATGTTCCCGCAAACTTATTGTTTGGGGAATTTTCTGTTTGAGGAGGTAAAGAATTTTCACAGTATTAGATATTTGCGAAAAGGTGTGGGAATTTATGTACTTGTTCACAAAGATACAATTGAGTGTTAATTATGAAAAAAATATAAAAATTTTTTTATAAGAAACTGTAACAAATCTTTTAAAAAATTGTCTTATATTATGAGAGAATAAATTTGTAAGTTTTACGGGGGATTTATATGGGAAATATGCAAATATATGAAGAAATACTTTATTCATATAAAAGATGCGTAAAAGCAGGGCTTACAAGTTCGATGACGGATCCTGCAATAATTTCAAGAGGAAATGATTTGCAAATCAGATTAAAGAAAAATATGACATTAATTGAGACATTTAAAAATGTTGTTGGCAATATTTTAAGGAGCTTAAAGGGTAAGTACATATTTTTATTAACTGACGATGAAGGATATCTTTTAGATACGATGTGTCATGAGAAAATCCTATGTCACATCAATTTTGACTGTTCAATTGGCATATCTTTTACAGAAGAAGCCATAGGTACAAATGCCATATCAATGGCGATGAAATTAAAAAGATCAGTATATTTAGAACCTCTATATCATTATTGTGATATTCTAAAAAAATGGCATTGCATTGCTGCTCCTATAATTATAGATGAAAATATAATAGGATATTTAGATGTTTCAACGATAGAAAGAGACATGACAGAAGAAATGAATGTGGTTGTCGAACTGCTTTCAGATAAAATTGCTAATGAATATAAAAACTGTTTAAAGAATTCTGAACTAGTAAATAAAAATATAGATTTTACAGACAAACAAATAAAAATATTGATAATGCTTGCAAAAGGCTATAAAGAATTGACAATATCAAGAGAACTTTGGATTAAACCAGTTACCGTAAAATATCATAAGAAGAAAATAATTGAGAAACTATGTGTAAAAAGCATTCAAGAAGCAATAGTAAAGGCAACAAAGTTAAATTTAATAGATATTGATTAAACCAGACTATATCTTTGTATAGTTTTTTGGTTTTTATGTAAAAACTATACAAAGATATAGTAGACATTGGAAATTTATCATTGTAAAATGAAAATAAAGAAATCAATTCGTTAAAGAATTGATTAAGTATTTAATATCAAAGGGGGGGTGAATAATAATGATTTATCACTTTAGTAAATATACACAAATAGTAGAAAATAATAACAAAGTTGTTTTGGGAAATAGATTAAATGGTGAATGGATAAGGATATCTAAGGAAGTATATAATATTTTAGAAATGGGTATAAAAAATAAATTATCCATAAGTGAATTAATTAACTGTTTATATGATAACGATGATAAAAACTACTTAAAATCATTATACAAAGACATGTGCATGCTTGGAATAATTGAAGATGATACTCACCAAAATATTGCTTATAATAAATTAGTATCATTTGAAATGACACATAGATGTAATTTACATTGTATCCATTGCTGCGTTTCGGCTGATACTTTAAATAGCAAGGACAAAGACTTATCTACAGAGATATGCAAAGACATTATTAATAAAATGAGTAAATGGAATCCTAAGTCAATAATGCTAAGTGGTGGTGAGCCCATGGTGAGGACAGATTTTTTTGAATTGTTATTATATTTAAAATCTATTTATAATGGAAATATAATATTATCTACTAATGGGCTTTTAATTAGCGAAGAGAATGTTGACATTTTAACAAAGTGCGTTACTTCTATGTCTATTAGTTTAGATGGTGCAGATGAAGAATCTTGCTCAATGATAAGAGGACACGGGGTATTTAATAAAGTGATAAAAAATATTCAGTTACTAAAAAAGAATAATTTTAAGAGGATAAGTGTTTCAATGACTATAAGTCCGAAAACTGAACATTTAGAAGGTAAATTTTATGAATTGAATAAATCATTAGGAACAACTCCTTTAATTAGAGATTTTTCACCTGTAGGAAGAGGAAGGGACAATTATCTTGCTTTTACTGATGATGGATTAGATAAAGTTTTTATTTCAAAAAAATTTCTTAGCGATGATTATAGTAAACCTATTGGAGTGTCTTCATGTGGAGCAGGGACTAGAGAATTATTAATAAGATATAATGGCGACATATATCCATGTATGTCTCTATCTAGTCAAAAATTCAAATTGGGTAGTATATTGGAAATTAAAAGCTTAAGTGAAGTAGTAAAAAAAACTATGGATTTTATAGATTTCAATACTGTATTACAATCTTTGGATTATAAATACAAACAAAGATGTAAACAATGTAAAGTAAATTTGTTCTGCTGGACATGCCCGGGAAGTTTTCAAGAGTATAAGGGAAATATTAAAGCTTTTGAAGATAGATGTAATAAATTAAAGCCAATATTATATAAAAGAGTTTGGGAGAGTGAATAAAGTAATGTATGTAACGTTATGGGTAACAACAGATTGCAATTTAAATTGTAGATATTGCTATGAAGGTATAAATAAGGCTAATAAAACAGTAAATAGAAACATAATTGATCAATCTATTGAGTTTATAATGAATTATTTTGATTTTCAGAATATAACAGAGTTTAATCTAAACATACATGGAGGTGAGCCATTTTTAGCATTTGATGAAATAAAATATTTAGTATATAAATTTAAGAAAATTTTTAAAAGGAATAATATTAATATTTTATTTGCGGCAACTACGAACGCAACTTTATTTAATGAGGAAATAATAGAATTTATTGTAAATGAAATACCGGATATTACTATAAGTTTAGATGGAACTAAAAGTACCCATGATAAGATGCGACTTTTTAAAAATGGAAAAGGCAGTTATGATATAGTTAAAAAAAATAGTTTAAAGTTACTTAAATATTTACCAAATTTAAGGGTACGGATGACCTTTGACAGTAATACAGCATATAATTTATATGAAGATGTAAAATCTTTGATGGACTTAGGATTTAGATTTATAGTAGCGATACCTAACTTATATGATAAGAATTGGAATACTGAACATATAAATAATTTAGAAGAACAAATTAAATACATAAAAGAATATCAGGCGAGTTTTAATGATACGTTTATAAATTTAACTGAAAATAAAAAATATTTTTTCAAGACAACGTGTAATGGAGGTAAAACACATTTTCAAATATATCCTGATGGAAAAATATATCCTTGCATAGTATCAGCGGGTAATGATGAATTTCAAATCGGAGACATATATAATGGTATTGATTATAAAAAGAGGGATAATATACTAGAAAAATCATATCAATTAAATCAAGTTTGTCATGGCTGTAAAATATATAATTATTGTGATGGACCAAGATGTAAAATTATTAATAAGTTAATAACAAATAACTACTGTATTCCACCTTATATGGTTTGCGCGTTAGAAAATTTGCAATATAAAATGTATGCCACTTAAAAAATTAAAGTGAAGACTAATTAAATTTATAATTAATTTAATTAGTAAATTATTCAAGAAAGGAGGTATTGAAATGTTAAAGATCAACAAAATTGAAGACAAAGAAACAAAAATAGTAGTGGGTCAGGATAATTGCACAAAACCCGGAGCACCTTATTACTATCAGCCTGGTCAAGATTGTTTACAAGATTGCACTGCTTACGACAAACCACGTTACTGGGAAAGTCAATGGACTTAGAAATTGATAGTACAGGTAAGGCAATAGACAATTAAACATTATCTATTGCCTTATCCATATTTAAAAGATGATTTTTGTATTTTTATAAACTAATAGAGAAGTTGATAGAATAATATTAGACAAAATAATCTTGGAAATATTCTTTTGAAGATAAATCAATTGTGGAGGCAAAGGTTGAAATTAAAAGTACAAATTGCAATAAGAATAAAATAGCATAGCAAACAAGCCATCTTTGATGACTTTTTAAAAATTAAATATCGAAGTAAGTGTTAAAGCTAAATAGCTGGCTTTATTTTATAGCCTTGAAGTTGAGCTAATAGTATAAGCTTGCTCAACCGTAATCTCGCGTTTTGCGGGAAAAGCATCAGATTTTTTATATAATTCAGCATTATATGGTTCTTTCTTCTTCAACATGCTGTATAATGCTGTAAGAAGCATTCTTGCAATAGCAATGATTGCCTTCTTGTGGCCGCGACGCTTTTTGATGTGCAAATAGTGGTTATGAATTTTATGGTGTTTTTCGCTTTTAACTACAGAGTTAGCACACTGCACAAGAAGCGGCTTAATGTAACATCCTGCTTTGGAAACCCGGACAGATTTTTTCTTGCCTGCACTCTCATTGTTAGTTGGAGTTAGTCCAGCCCATGAGCATAAGTGTTTCGCTGAAGGGAAAGCCTCCATATTTACGCCGATTTCAGATATTACAGTAATAGCCGAGAAAATATTTTTAAACGATGGAGCGGTTAGAATTATATCTAGTTCTTGTTGATAAGGCGCAGCGAGCGCAAGAATTAGTTTTTCTAATTCTGCTTTCCGGGATTCCAAATCTTCAAAATGCCCTTTGATGATCTTTAATTTTCCAGCTTGTTCAGGCGTAATATAACCATCAACAGCGATAAAGCTCAGGAAGTTTTTTAGCATGGCACATTTTATTACGTTTTATGCCTTGAGCGAAGCGAAAGGAATGATTATAAAAATGAATAAATATCTTTTTGAAGTAATTTCAGCATATATAAAAAAGTATAGATCAAGATCATTAGCTATTTGTCTTGGCATTATCTTATGTACAGCATTAATAGTAGGAGTTGGAACTCTAGCTGATAGTGCCAAGCATGCTAATGTAACTAAAACAAAATATGAAAGCGGAATCTACCATGTTAGGTATAATATCGATATAGATGAATCAAAACTCAAAATGATAAAAAATGAACCGAATGTTGAAAAAATTGGCATCTCTTCATATTACGATTCTACTGTACCTGATGGGCGAATAATTCTAAATATAATAAAGGCAAATAAAGATTATGTACAGTTAACTAATTCTAAGGTAATTAAGGGAAGGTTTCCGGTAAAAGATGATGAAATAGCTATAGAAGAATGGGTTTTAAAAAACATGGGGGTAAATCCGGAGCCAGGTACTAAGATTAATTTCAATTTATATGGGAAAAAGACTAACGAAACATACATTTTAACCGGGATTTTACAAGATAGGCCACGGTTAAAATCATCAGGGCAGATGGAAGCCATCCTTAATCTAAATGAAAATGATTCTTATAAAGATGCACAAGTTTATGTAGAGTTTGATGAAAATACTGACATAAATAAAGATATACAAAACATAGCCGAGGACTTGAAAATAGATAATAAATATGTTAGAAAAAATAATATGCTTCTGGAATCATTAGGAAGCAGCAAAAAAATAGATCCTACTTTTTTATTGATATCACTTATTGCAGGGGTAGTATCATTAATAGTAATTTTAGGCATTTTCAATATATCCATATTACAAAGGCTATCTGAATATGGAATAATGAGGGCAGTTGGAGCAGGTTCCTTACAGATTTTGATGCTGCTTTTTTATGAATTATTAACTTTACTACTTATTAGCACACCAATCGGAATTGTGGGTGGTCGTGCGGGAGCGAAATTTTTAAGCTCAATAGCAGGGAATCTATTCACAGAAGGCAAAGTCGACATAAAAAATATAGTTCTATCTCCGAGAGTTTTCTTGATGTCCATAATAATTAACCTTATTTCTATAATTATAGTTACGTTGGTTACATATAGAAGCATAAAAAGGCTAACGCTTATTGACTCAATAAGAAAAAATTTAAACACGGATATAAAATACAAAAAAGTATTAATTAAGACAGATTTCTTATATAGAATTCTACCATTTTCAAAATACATTTCATTTAGAAACATCTTTAGAAATAAAAAAAGTTTCTATATGATAATTCTATCTATGTGCTTGGGGAGCACTATATTCATAATATCAAATTTTTACGCAGAGCTTACAGCAGCTCAAATAAATAAAGAGGCCGAAACATCAAAGATAAATACCGATTATAAAATAGAAATAATACCCGGTACAAATTTATCAGTGGGTATTCCTTTTGAAGACATTCAAGAAATAAAAAACTTAGAAGGTATAGAAGAAGTTAAAACGATACAGCCGATATACGGGAGAATGAAACTGAAAAAAGAAAATATAGCTGAGCCTTTATATTTTGAACAGATAAATGACTCTCCTTATTTTAAAGAAGTACTTAATGGCCTGCTTGTTAAAGAACCAAATAGTGACGAGTACATATTGAAAAATGATATTTATGGATATGATGATAAGCTTCTTAAAGAGATGAAAAAATATGTAAAAAAAGGACAGATAGACATAGAAAAAATGAAAAAGGAAAAAATTGCTATCATTGCCATACCACATCCAATGAACACTAAACATTTAAGTCCTGATGTGGTGAATTTAAAAGTTGGAGACAAGATAACGGAAAGTTTTAGAAAAGATGGGGATACAGGAGAAGAATTTTTTAGAATGGAAGATGCAAATGCACAATTTAAAGAGGAAGAATTTACTGTGGGAGCAATAGTAGAAAAATTAATAGATTCTTCCGATTATTATGCAGGCAATAATAGTGTTCAAGTTGTCATATCTAACGATATTTTACAGAAAATAAGCGGATTTAAAAATTACAGACTCATTGATATAAATGTAAAACCAGGTTATAACAGTGAAAAATTGTACAATCAGATTTTGAAAATTGCTAAAAGAACACAAGGAGCAACAGTTTTAAATCTAAGCAATGAAAAGCAGAAAATAAAGGCATTTGCGACAAATCAGCTTATATTTATAAATACCATTGTAATAGTACTATTTGCCATAAGCTTCTTAAATATAATCAATAATGTAAGTTACAGTTTAATATCGAGAGTAAATGAGTTTGGCATGATAAGAGCCGTTGGCATTACAAACAAAGAATTCAGAAAGATGATAACTTTTGAAGGTATGACATATGGAATATTTTCAAGCACTTTGTCTGTGATATTTGGACTGACTGGACAGGTGATATTATTTAAATACTTAGGTCCAATTTTAATCACTCCAAAATTTACAATTGATTGGAAAATATATCTTTTCATAGTAATAATAAATATCCTTTTAGGATTTTCAGCTACATTTATTGTATCAAAAAGGGTAAAGCGTATGAGTATAGTAGAATCTATAAGCACAATAAATTAGGAGAGGAGCATTTATATATGGTTATATTAAAAACGATAAATCTAAGCAAAGTTTACGGGAAGGACGAAAATAAAGTACACGCACTAAAGGATATAAACATAAAGTATTTAGCAGATGAACCCACCGGTAATTTAAACACAAAAACGACAGGTGAAGTAATGAACCTAATAAAAAGTTCTATTAAAAAATATAATCAGACACTTGTATTGATAACACATAATGAAAATATAGAACAAAGTGCAGACAGAATATTATCTATCGTTGACGGAGAAATACGATAGAGATAATGATGGCGAGAATGGACATGGAACTTCTTGCGTATCAACTATAAAGAGAAAATTAATGATGTTGAAATATTTGTGGTAAAAGTATTGGGCAAAGATGGAAGAGCAAATAGGCAAATATTTGAGGATGCATTTAGTTAGGAGGCATATAATAGATGTTTAAATTATCATTACAATATATCAAATATTACAAAAAAAGGACTTTTTCTGTGTTGGTGGCTATAATCCTAAGTGTTGCTGTTATTGCAAGTATAATAATATTGGGCCAAAGTGCCAACCAGGCAAATATTGATAGCATAAAATATGACGAAGGAAGTTACCATGCGGTTTTTACAAAATTAGACAATGATCAGATAGAGAAAATAAAAAAGGATAAATCAATAAAAGACAGAGGATTTGCAGAGTATTATGATTCGGTTGCCTTAACTGATGATTTTTATTTGAATATTCTAAGGGCAGATAAAGAATACATAAAATTAGGAAGCTCTTTCAGTGGTAATTCATTTATCAAAGAAGGAAGGTATCCAGAGAAAGATAATGAAATTGCTGTTGAAGAGTGGGTCTTAAATGTTCTTGGGAAAGAACCTAAAGTTGGCAGTGACCTGCAACTTAAACTGGAAGACAGAAGGGAAACAAAAACGTATAAATTGGTGGGAATATTGAAAGACAGACCAGAATTTAAAAGAAGTATGACCTTACAGGCATTTTTGCCTATTAGTGACGATTTTAAAGGAAACAGAAATATTTCTATGGTGACATTTAAAGATGAAAACAATATAAATAAATTGACATCTTTACTGGCAAAGAAATTGAATGTGAAGAGCGATGACATAGTTAAAAACACGACGCTAATAGAGGCATATGGGAAATTAAATAATATATATAAAAACAATATTTTTTCATTACTTGTAATATTGGTAGCTTCTTTTATAGTTATATATGGAATATACAGCATATCAATTCTTCAAAGAATATCAGAATACGGAATTTTATTAGCTATAGGTAGCAGTAGAAAGCAATTGATTGAAATAACATTATATGAATTGCTTATATTGAGCACAATGGGTGTCCCTATAGGTATTATATTAGGCCTGATCGGTTCAAAGCTATTAAGCGGTTTAGTTGGAAATGTATTTACTGAAGGAGCTGTCAACATAAGCCGGCTTGTTATAACTAAGGAAGCCTTTATTATACCTGTAATTGTTACAGCAGCCGTCATACTTTTGATTGTTATTGCAGTCTATATAACCATATCAAAGATATCACCTATAGAAGCTATAAGAAAAAATTTAGGACTAAGAGAAAAATGCAATAAAAAAATATATAAAAAAGTAGCCTCAGGGAAAAACCTGTCCATATATTCAATTGTAACTATAAGGAATATTCTTTCTAACAGCAGAAGCTTTATAATGATTATACTATCAATAAGTATTGCAGGTATACTTTTTATAAATGCAAGCTACTTAAGTTTTTTAGAAGAAAGGCAAGTAGACAATATAGCAGATAGCATAGGGTATAATTCCGACTATAAAATAAATCTTGTACCCGGTGCGAAAAAAACCGACGGGCTAAGCAGCAAAGAACTAGAGAGAATAAGGTCATTAAACGGAGTAAGGGATTTATCAGCTATACAGGTAATATATTCAAGACTTATGCTAAGCAGTGAACATATATCAGAACCTATGTACTTCGAAAATTTAAACAGCACTCCATATATAAAAGATTTGATGAATGGAATGTTAGTCAAAAATTTAAAGGCGACGGATAAATTGGAAGAATATATTTTAAAAGATAATATGTACGGTTATGATGATAAATCTCTTGCCAAGTTAAGAAAATATTTGGTAAAAGGTAAAATTGATATTGACAGGATGAAAAAAGAAAATCTTGCCATTGTAAGGATACCCAATCCCATAAATACAGAAAATAAAAGGCCTTACGTTGCAAATTTCAAAGTGGGAGATAAAATAAGAGTTGCTTTTTCAAACAAGGGAACAAATTCTGAGGAAAGCTGGAAAATTAATTATAATGACGATAGCTATGAATATAAAGAATATACTGTGGTGGCAATAGTAAACAATCTGTTGGATTACGATAATTATTATACTGTAAATAACAGCGTTGATGTTGTCCTATCCTCGGATATATTTAAAAAGGATACGGGGATAACTCAGTATAAGATTATAAGCATCAACAAAGAAAGAGGAGTAAATCATAATGTCTTATATAAAAAGATTAAATCAATAATTGATAAGAAACCTGGAGTAATTTTAAGAGATTTAGATAAAGAAATAGAAAATTTTAATATACTGAATGAAAATAAGCACAGATTTATAAATGCAATTGTAATGATACTGTTCATTATGGGAGTATTTAATATAGCAAACAATATTAAATATAATATTGCATCGCGAATGAGAGAGTTTGGCATGTTAAGAGCTGTCGGCACTACAAACAAAAGCCTGAAAGAGATGTTTTTAGCTGAAGGGTTCTTATATGGAGCTATATCAAGTGTAGTAGTAATTATCTTTGGAGTGTTGGTTCAATATATTTTATATAATAAATATTTAGCTATATATATAAATCCCATCTTTAAGATACAATACAGAGAATATTTGATTGTTATCATTATAAATTTTATAGTAACAATTGCAACAACATACCTATCATCTATGAATATAAGAAAAACAGCAGTAGTTGATATGATCAAAAATGATCAATGACTCCAAGTTAAGCGTATGAGTATAGTAGAATCTATCAGCACAATAAATTAGGAGAGGAGCATTTATATATGGTTATATTAAAAACGATAAATCTAAGCAAAGTTTACGGGAAGGACGAAAATAAAGTACACGCACTAAAGGATATAAACATAAATGTAGAAAAAGGTGAATTTTTGGCAATCGTAGGACCAAGCGGAAGTGGAAAATCAACATTGCTCCACTTATTAGGAGGACTTGATAAACCAACAGAAGGAACAGTTGAGATAGATGGTGTGGATATATATAAGCTATCTGAGGACAAATTAGCTATATACAGGAGGAGAAATATAGGATTCGTATTTCAGCAGTACAATTTGATACCAGTATTAAATGTAAGAGAAAATATAGAAATGCCAGTAAGACTAGATAAAAAAATACCAGATAAAGAATATATAGATGATTTGATAGAATTTTTAGGGTTAACAGAAAGACAAAGACATTTACCAAATCAGCTTTCAGGAGGGCAGCAGCAGAGAGTGGCAATAGGCAGAGCATTGGCAGCAAAGCCCAGTATAATATTAGCAGATGAACCCACGGGGAATTTAGACACAAAAACGACAGGTGAAGTAATGAACCTGATAAAAAGTTCTATTAAAAAATATAATCAGACACTTGTATTGATAACACATAATGAAAATATAGCACAAAGTGCAGACAGAATATTATCTATCGTTGATGGAGAAATACGATAGAGATAAAATTATTCAAATTATCAATGGAGGATAGAAATGAATGTATATATACATTTAGCATTAGCATATCTGAAAAAACAAAGAGGAAGGACGATTGCTTTAGTATTAGGTGTCGCCTTGGCAGTAATGCTTGTATTTGGTACTAACGTTATATTTGAAAGCCAGAGCAGAAACCAGCTTGCTAATATTTACAAAATGTATGGAACATATCAGGGCATATTTACTAATCTAAATAAAGACTTGACTGAGAAAATAAAAAATGATAAAGACGTAAGTAAATCTGCAGTAGCAGCTAATCTAGGAAATCTTGTTACTGATAATGGTATTTCAATGATATTAAATTCAACAGACAAAGACTACATAGAAATGAGTGGATACACTCTTATAAAAGGACATTTACCTAATAAACAAGGAGAAATAGTATTAGAATCACAGGCTTTAAAAAAGATGGGACTTAAAGAAAAGCTGGGTGAGACAATAAATTTTAAAATCAAAAGGGAATATAAAGATGAAAACGGCCTGAACCAAATATACATGGAAAACAAGTCCTTCAAATTGGTGGGGATATTAGATAAGCCCAAACAATATTATGAGGGGTACTATTCACTGAGAGGATTTACATACTTTAAAGAAGGCGTAAATAATGTACTGCCTAACAATTTTATAACATATGAAGAAATCGTCAAATTGAAATCAAAGGCTAATCTATCGGGTCAGTTGAATCAGATAAGAGAGAGATATAATATAGGAAGATGGGATTATGACCTAAATATACAACTGGTAACAGCACTTGATGATTACAGTTCTCAAAATACGAATGCTTCTGTACGTCATTTTAATATTTTGATAGTAATTACAGCGATTCTTCTTATATATAACATGTTTAACATATCTTTAATAGACATGATAAAGCAAATAGGCATGATGAGGGCTATAGGGTCGTCAAAGAAACAAGTGAGACTGATAATAGGATTTCAAAGCTTATTTATTCTCATCATTGGATTATCTCTTGGTCTATTGATGGGAATTGCATTTTCATATATTGGGATGAAGTTGTTTAACTTTGCATTTTTAGATGTATCACAATCAACAGTGTACATAAGTGCGAAAAACATATGGAATGCATTAATAGTCGGTACAGCAACAGTCATATTATCAAGTATAATACCCATATGGATGTCAGGAATGATATCACCAATAGAAGCTATGAGAAAGAGCGATAGATCAGGTGGAAAACAAAGAAATAGAGGATACCATAAGTTTATAAAAAAGATATCTGGTATAACAGGTGAGATGGCATATAAAAATGTGTGGAGAAATAAGTGGAGGACTATAATAATAGTCGTATCAGTAGCAATGGCAGGATATTTATTTATAGATGATATTGCATTTCTTAACAACCGAGATGCGGTGTATAATACAACACCGTATGTTTTAAACATGCAGGACTATGATTTTAAATTGTTGTTTGGTCCAAATATAGATCTATATTTTACAGGTTATACAAATGATGATGTAAAAGCCATATCTCAGATAGAAGGAGTGAAAAAAGTAGGTACAAAGGTATCTATGGAAGGTTTTTTGGAATCTGATGTAAATGATTTAGAAAATGACTTTAAAAAGTACAATGGAATTTCAGATACAAAAAAAAATGTGGAAACAATGATAGAAGTAAAAGGCTATGATGATGATCAGTTGCAGGGATTTAAGAAGTATATAGATAAAGGGGACATGTCATCGCTGAATAATTCATCAGATAAATATCCAAATGCAGTTGTGTATAACTATTATTATGATATTTTTAAACATAAGCTCAAAGGAATTAGAAAAGATTTAAAAGTTGGTGATATCATGACAATAAGGATTCCTGTTATCAGAAATGGCAAAATAGCATATGAAGATAAAAATATCAGAGTAGGTGCACTATTAAAGCAGGAATGGATAGCTAAAGGTGACAGTACACGGGGAGCCAGGATGGAGATAATCCTTCCTCAAAAGTACTTAATGACCATTTCGGGGAAAAGTACATATGACCAGATCAGTGTGCAGTCTGAGGCGGGAAAGGACACTTATGTGTATAATAGAATAAACAAGATTTTAGAGAATAAGCCATTTGCAGAAATGGAAAGTAAGCTAAGCTATATTGAAAAGAGCCAAAAAGGATTTACGGGAGTATTGAAATCAGACATGGTGATCGTAGCATTGATATTACTAATAGCAGGCATGAATGTATATAATACGCTAAAAACTAACTTATTGATACGTACAAATGAGTTTGCTACACTTAGAGCAATAGGCATGACAGCCAAACAGCTTAAAAGCATGATAATAAAAGAATCGATTATTTATGGCCTTTTAAGCAGCATAATAGCGGCTTTAATAGGCAGTTACAACGTTTATTCATTTTACAGTTTGGTAAACAGGCAGTACAAGGCTGGATTTAACATAAGCGAAAGGCTGCAATTTAAACTTCCAGTTATACCAATACTATTGTACAGTGCTATAGTTATAGTTATATGCATATTGTCATCTTATGTATCTGCAAAGAAAGTAGAAAAGCTTAATATAGTAGAAGGCTTAAATATAACCGAATAAAAGATGAGGTGGAGATTATGAGCATATTAGAGACAGTAAAATTGACTAAGATATACGGTAAAGGTGACAATAAAGTAGAGGCTTTAAAGGAAGTATCAGTTTCTATAGAAAAGGGAAAATTCACTACTATAATAGGCCCCAGCGGTTCAGGTAAGAGTACGCTGCTTCACTGCATGGCAGGACTAGATGTGCCTACATCAGGTGAAGTATTATTAAATGGTGAGAATATATTTAATCTATCAGAAGAAAAACTTTCGATACTGAGAAGGCGAAACTTCGGATTTGTATTTCAAAGCTTTAACCTTATACCAGTTATAGACGTGTATGAAAATATAACATTGCCAGTATCATTAGATAATAAAAAAATAGATAAGGACTACATATCGGAAATAATAGAAATTTTAGGACTAGAGAGCAAGATAAAAAGCTTTCCAAATGAACTCTCAGGAGGACAGCAGCAAAGAGTAGCAATAGCAAGGGCACTATCAAACAAACCAGATATAATATTTGCAGATGAACCAACAGGTAATTTAGACAGTAAAACAGCGGATGAAGTGATGAAATTCTTTAAACTCTGTGTAGAAAAATTTGGACAGACTTTGATTATGGTAACTCATAATAAAGATATAGCAGCATCAGCAGATGTATGCATAACAATACAAGATGGCAAGATTCTAAGTTACTTGAACAATTAGGAAGTGATAAAGATGGAGAATAAATATTTTATAGATAAGATTTGTGACATTGTTATAAAAGATAATACCGTGATATTGAGTAACAGATTAACGGGCAAGTGGATTAAGATACCTATAGAATGTTACGAAGCAATAAAATATTCACTTGAAACCTCTACTCCAGTCAATAACGCTATAGAGGTATTTGAAGATGAAGAAGATCAACAGTATTTTAAATCCGTATTAAATTGTTTAGATAATATTGGTTTGTTGAATGCTGATCAAACTTATGAGTTTGAAATTGATTTTATCCCCAAAGTAGTCTTTTCCATAACAAACAGATGTAATTTAAGCTGTGAATATTGCTGTGTTGATGCAGACAATTATTTAAAAAAAGACGATATTTTATCAACCAGTGATATAAAAAGAGCGATTGATAAAATTTTAAAATTAAAGCCTCAAGAGGTTGTTATCTCAGGCGGAGAACCTTTAGTTAGAGACGATTTTTACTATATTTTGGAATACATTAAATTGGTATATGGTGGGAAAGTGGTCTTATGTACAAATGCGACATTGATAAAGGAAGAAGATATCGAAAAAATAACAAATGCTGTTTATGCTGTAGAAATCAGCTTAGATGGGTATGATGAAGAAAGCTGCAGTAAAATAAGAGGGAAGGGAACTTTTGCTAAGGTTATTGAAAATGTTAGGCTATTGAAGAAAAGCGGCATGAAACATATAAGCTTATCAATGGTGGCAGGGGAATTTAATGAAGATAATGTTGACAATTTTTTAAAATTAAATGAAAGTTTGGGAACGAGAGCAGTTGTTAGAAATTTTAGCAAGTTTGGAAGAGGAAAATATTCCTACAAATATTTAAAAGATGAGTTTGCAATGCATTACTATGGGGTAAATGATTTTAACGATTTAAACAAGCTTCGAGCTAATAACTGCTGGGCAGGAAATTCACAATTGTTTGTAAATCATGATGGCAATATATATTTATGCCCATTGTTACGATATGAAGAATTTAAAATTTGTCATATTTTTGATTTAAGTGATGAAATCATTAAAAAGGTGTTTAAAAGACAACTTCCTGCATTTTCTAATTTTGATAATATAAAAACTAGAAATATTCCACACTGCAAAAGTTGTAAAATAAATTTATTTTGTACAGTATGCCCTGCAAAAGTATACACACTGTTAAGTGATAAAAGAGCTTTTGACTACAATTGCAATTTTATGAAAAGAACATTGATGCCTAAAATATGGCAGATGAATTAATGTTTTTATGAGGCAAGGTGATAGGTGTTGAATAACAAAGTAAAAGTAGCATTGGTAGATTCAGGCATAGATATAAACCATGATTATCTAAAGGGTAATATAATCGGTGGAATATCTTTTGAGTGTGATAATGATTATATAATAGCCACAGACAATTATGAAGATGAGAATGGACATGGAACTTCTTGCGCATCTAGTATAAAGAGAGAATTTGATGATGTTGAAATATTTGTAGTGAAAGTATTAGGCAAAAATGGAAGAACAAGTAGACAAATATTTGAGGAAGCATTAAAGTATCTTCTTAATATGGACATTAGATTGATAAATTTAAGCCTGTCAGTTACAACAAATGAAATGATTCAGGATTTGCATGAAATATGCGATGAATTGTATCGGCAAGGAAAAATAATAGTATGTTCCCTTGCTAACGGATTTGAAGAAAGCTATCCTGCTGTTTTTAACAATGTCATAGGTGTCAAGGGTTTTATTTTGGAAAGCGAAAATTCGTTTTGGTACAACAAGGATAAAAGAATTCAATGCATAATGGATAACAATCCATATATGAATTGCAATATCAATAATTCATACAGACTATTTGGGAAATGTAATAGTCAGTCGACTGCGAAGTTAACAGGCATAATTGCCAGAATATTATCAAAAAAGCATGATATAACGTTTGAGGAGCTGAACAATGAGCTTGAGAATCTTGCAGTGAAAAATGATTGGGAGGATAAGGATTTTTTAGCCAGCAAAAGGTATCATGATTTTAAAGAAGGCTTATATGATAAAGACAATAGCATCCTTTTAGGTACAGCAAATGTTGTAAAAGAAGTGTTAAAACTTAATAAGTCTGATGATGACATTTATAAATACAGTTTATTTAATAGAAAAATTGGGTTAAACAACGATAACTGTTATGAAGTGTTAAAGAAATTGGAAGAAAAGTTTGACATAAAGTTTGACTATTTAAGTATATCAAGATATGATTTTGTATCAATACAAACATTAACAGACCTTGTGGCAAAAAATATTTTAAATTCATAGTTTCCGTTGTATATAATATGGAGATGAAAATATGAACAATAAAAAAAACATAAGAAGATTTATAAAAATACTGTTAAGACACAACAAACTTGGCTTATGTGTAGCATTTTTTATAATGTTAACAGTATCCATTTTGGGCTTATTACAACCCCAATTAACCAAAATGATATTGGATGATGCTATAAAAAATAGCAATATAGAATTATTAATAAAGCTTGCCACAATATATGGAGCAATAAGTATATTATCTTCATTATTAAATGTAATATTACAGTACATGTATTCTAAAATGAAAAAGAGAGTTTCGATTAATTTGAAAATAAAATTATTGAAGCATATACCAAAATTATCAGGCGATTATTTTACAAATATAAAAACCGGCAATATATTAAGTATGGTAGAAAACGATATATATACAATAGAAAGTTTTGGAGTTGATATACTGTTTTCTGTGATAGTCGATACCTTTACGGCTATAATGGCATTATTTTTCTTGATAAAGATGCAATCAAGTTTGCTGATTTTGGTCATTGTGCTGCAGATACTACTGATATTTTCTCAATCAAAGTTTAATAAAATCATATCGAGAAAGACATTGGAAATCAGAAATGATGCAGGAAATATATCAAATATAATTGAGGAATATATTTCCAATATAATGAATGTAGTTATTACAAAATCTATTTTTAAATTTTTCAAAGATTATTTAAAGAAAGAAAAAGATATTATAAATAAATTTATAAAGTTAGATGTTATTATTTCTGGCAACGGGGCAATAGGAAGTTCTTTAGGCGGACTAATAACAGCTTTTATTTATGGTTATGGAGGCTATAAAATAATAAATAGAGAAATGACTTTCGGCGAACTCATAGCATTTCAACAGTATATTGGAATGCTTATAGGACCTTGTTTGAGAATAATAAGATCAAATACTATGATTCAAAGATCAGTTGCATCAATAAATCGTGTATTCAATATTGTAGATGAACCCATATCTATAAAACAGGACAATAAAGGCTATAGATGCGATAATTTTAAGGGAGATATCTCTTTTAATGATGTTAGCTTCTCATATAAAGACAATAATAAGATTTTGGATAAAATAAGTTTAAAATTTGAAAATGGCAAAGTAACAGCACTAGTTGGCGCAAGTGGGTGCGGAAAATCAACTATTGCGAAATTGGTGTATAGATTGTGGGATGTTGATGAGGGGAACATAACAATAGATGATGTACCTATAAATGAATATAATCTTAAACACATAAGAAGTAAGATTTCGATAGTGACGCAGGACTTATTATTATTTGACGATACCATATTAAACAATCTAACATTGAATAGGAACATAGATAGAGATTATGTAGACAAAATATGCAAAGAGGTGGATATTTATGACTTTATTACAAATCTGCCTCAAGAATTTGAAACTATTGTTGGAGAAAAGGGAGTAAAATTGTCAGGTGGACAAAAGCAAAGGATAGCCATCGCCAGAGCAATCTTAAGTGATTCGAAAATTGTAATTTTCGATGAAGCAACATCTGCTTTGGATAGCTTATCGCAGAAGCATATATCGGAAAATATAGACAAATATTTGAAAGATAAAACTGTTGTTAAAATAGCTCATAGATTATCGACAATAAAAGATGCAGACACAATATATGTAATTGATAAGGGGAAAGTTGTAGAAGAGGGAAACTTCGAAGAACTGGTGGAAAAAGGAGGGTATTTTTACAGCTTTATAAAAGAGCAGAATATGGAAGCAGATATCGATTCTATTGCATAAAATTAAAAAAGTATAGGGGGAATAATTATGACAATAAATATTCTTACGTGGAATATTAAAGCTGGACAAAACAAGGATGGCGGTTATCCAGATCCGAAAACGGAAAATCTGGATAAAATCGCGGATGAAATTAAAACTTCGGGAGCTTCAATTGTCTGTCTTCAAGAAGTTGATGCATATACTATACGATCTGGCACAAATATTCATCAGGCAGAGTATATTTCTAATAAACTTACCGCGATTACTGGGACGACTTGGAATTATAAATATATTACATCTATTAATATGAATCCATGTTATTATGGTAATGCAATTATAAGTAGTTGCTCTTTGACAACGGCTTTAAGGGTTTACTTGTCTAAGGTAAATAGTTCAGAAAATCGCAGCTTTCTTCTTGTACGTGTTGATTTTGGCAGTTCTTACTTTTATGTAGGAACTGCCCATCTAGGCTTAAACGGTGATCAAGTGATTCAAGCACAAAAGATTAAAGATGAATTAAATAATAATGGATTTTCAAATGAAAGATTGATTATTGGTTGTGATTTGAACGATGGAGAAAACTCAGATACCTATAATATAATGCTCAATAATGTTTTTTCTATGGTTGATAGTGGACCTGCAGGTATATGCACACTGGAATGCTATAATAATTCTAATAATCCAAAGATTGATTTTTTATTTAACTGTGGAACTTCGATTGATGCAACAAAAAGCAAAGTATTGCAAGTGGATATTTCAGATCACCGCCCAGTGATGGCTTATATAAATGATTAAAAAAATCAAGAAAGATATTTGATTTATGTTTAATAAAAGTAAGAATAAATAGGTTGAAATCAAAGGCTTTAAAGATTTTTAATTAAATATTGAAGTGTGCTTTATGTTTCCGCAGACTTATTTTTTGGGGAATTTTCTGTTTGAGGAGGTAAAGGATTTTCATAGAATTAGATATTCGCGAAAAGGTGTGGGAATTTGTGTACTTGTTCACAAAGATACAATTGATTGTTTACTATAAAAAAATATAAAAATTTTTATAAAAACTGTAACAAATTCCTTAGAAATTTGTTTTATATTGTGAGAGAATGAATTTACAAGTTTTGCGTGGGGATTTATATTGGAAATATGAAAATATATGATGAAATACTTTATTCATATAAAAGATGCGTAAAAGCAGGGCTTACAAGTTCGATGACGGATCCTGCAATAATTTCAAAATGGAGGATGTTCTTGCAATATGTTGGAATTTAATATTCTTTTTAAAATTTTATTTCTTGTTATTTATGTAATAATAGCTCTTAAATTATATTATAAAAAAGCTAAATTTGAAAAATATATTATATATGCGGTTTTAGTTGTTTATATTGCAGTTTTAATAAATACCGTGTTTTTTCCTATACCAATACAAAGTGATATGATTCAGTTTTTAAATGGCACAAAAAATAAATCATATAATTTAATTCCGTTATTACCAATGATACATTACACAAAAATACAAATAATAGGAAATATTGTACTTTTGATGCCTTTGGCATTTTTAATGCCTTTTATTAACTATAAGTATATTTCATTTAGAAAAAATATATCTTTATGTACAATAACATCTTTTTGTATCGAAATAACACAATTGCTTGTTTCACTAATATACGGTTTTGCATATAAAATTTGTGATATAAATGATTTTATATTAAATGTATTTGGAGCATTAATTGGTTATATCTTTTTTAAGATTTTGCTACATATATTCAAAAAAGACAATCATTTATTTTGTGAATCGCCACAGCAAGACTTTCAATAATTATTGTGAAAAAATATTTTCACAGTTAGGAGGTTTTAGGAGTTGGAATTAAATTAGTACATTTTATTATCCAAGTTAAAAACAAAAAAAGCAGGTTAGTTACCTGCTTTCTTTATACTTGCTAAACCCATGATTATGAGAGAAACAATTACAATGCTGCCGCCAGGTGAAAGATTGAGATAAAAAGATAGTATTATGCCTGCAAATACAGATATAAAGGAAAACAGTATGGCATAAAAAATAGTCTGTCTGAAGTTTTTGGCGATTTTAAGGCTTGCTGCAGCAGGTATCACCATTAGTGCTGATACCAAAAGTGCTCCGACTATTCTCATGGATACTGCTACAGTTATGGCGACAATCATAGTAAATATTATATTTACCATGTTGACGGGAATTCCCGATATCAAAGCAGCTTCTTCGTCAAATGTAATGTATAGAAGCTCTTTGTAGAAGATATAAATTACAGTTATTACTGCAATGCTAAGTAGTAGTGATAGCAATACATCAGTGTTATTAATTGATATTATGCTTCCAAAGAGATAATTCATTATGTTTGCAGGGCTTCCGCTGGATAAACTTAGAAGTATTACTGCAATTGCCATTCCTGCAGACATGACAACTGCAATAGATATTTCTGAATATCTAAAGTACGATTTTCTCAAGCGTTCAATTCCGAAAGACGATATTATTACGAAGATTATAGAGCCAATTGTTGGATTTATTCCAATCAGAAATCCTGCTGCTACGCCTGACAGTGCTACGTGGGATAGCGTATCACCCATCTGCGATAGCCTTCTTAGCACTAAGAAACTGCCGACTAATGGTGCTATTACCGATATAAAACCGCCTGCCAAAAACGCCCTGATCATAAAGTCGTATGTAAAAATATTAAGCATTATAACACCTCAATCTAAAGTCGATTATTGATATTTTCACTTTGGTGATGGTGCATATCCAGTTTGACAGGGTATCCGTATATTTCCGCTAATCCTTTTTTCGAAAAGTCCAGTGTGTCGCATCTATCATATAATTTGCCATTTCCCATGCATACGATTCGAGATACCTTGTCAGTTATTGCCCAAACATCATGAGTGACCATGATAATCGTTATTTTATTTTCCTTATTTAAAGTATCAAGTATTTTATAGAGCGTGTCTTCTGACTTTGCATCAATACCTGTCGTCGGTTCATCTAAAAATAAAATCTTAGGATTGCTGACAAGCGCTCTTGCTATAAATACCCTCTGCTGTTGGCCTCCAGACAGATTTCCGATAAGCCTGTCTTTATAATCAATCATGTCGACAGTATTTAAAGCGTTATTTACAATTTCCCAGTCGTCTTTGGAAAGTTTTTTAAATAACCCTAATTTCCCATAAAGTCCCATTGAGACGACTTCTTTTACACTTGCTGGAAAAGAAGCGTTAAATGAATAAGATTTTTGAGGGACATACCCGATTATAGATCTGTTTTTTATGTCTTTTACATTTATCCCGTTTATAAGGACTTCTCCTGATGAAGGCGTAAGATCTCCTATCATGATCTTTACAAGAGTGCTTTTGCCTGAACCATTAGGCCCAATAAGGCCTACAAATTCGCCATCATCGATAGTTAGATTGATATTATTAAACACCTTTTTATCATCATAAGAAAAACTAACATCTTTAAGCTCTACTATTTTACCCATATTTTGATTCCTTTCACTTAATTTAATGCTTTTTGAAGATTATCTAAATTTTGCTGCATCAATTTTATATAATCGTATCCTTTCTTCATCTCATCTTTAGTAATCCCTTCAATAGTATTTAGCGGAAGTACTTTTGTACCTGTTTCGTTGGCGATTGACTGAATAGGCTTTGGAGATGTCAATGGTTCGGTGAAAATGTATTTAATATTTTCATCTTTAATAAGCTTTATTACTTCAGCAATTTTCGCTGGGCTGGCTTCCGCTTCCTCACTCATACCGACAATTGATACTTGATTTAATCCGTAATCTCTAGCTATGTAGTCAAATGCACTGTGGTATACCACAAAAGTCTTTGTCTTAGTGTTTTTAAGCTTTGTAGTGTATTCATTGTCCAATTGTTTTAAAGTCTTTACTAGATTTTCATAATTGCTTTGATAGTATTTTGCGTTTTTATTGTCAGCATTTACTAAAGCATCTTTGATATTTTTTGCCAATATCTGTGTTTCTTTTGGAGACAACCATACATGAGGATTTACAGCATTTCCAACTTTTATCGCGTTTATGCCAGTTGATACATTTATAAATTTAGGACCTGAAACTGATGTTTCGATTTTATTTATCCATGAATCCATGCCGAGTCCAAGATATATGACTGCAGAGGCTCTTTCAATATCAGCCACCTGTCGTGTTGTGGGCTCCCAGTCATGTGGTTCCACACCGGGTGGTATTATATTTTGTACGACTGCTTTATCTCCGGCAATCTTTTTTGTTAAATCATATAAAGGGTAAAAAGAAGCGTAAACTATCATTTTGTCAGGTCTTTTTGAAATCTTTGTATTGCATGATGTCAAGCTAAATAATATTGAAATTGCTAAAAAAATTGATAAAAGCTTTTTCATAAATGTGATCCTCCTATTGTTTTTTTGCAATTTTTGCAGTATCCTGTAATCTCTATTTTATGATCTACTATTTCAAAATCATCAAGTTTATTGATGCACAAATCAAGTGGACAAATATTGAGTTCATAAACCTTGCCGCACTTTATGCATTTCATAATATGATCGTGCATGTCTTTGTGGATCTCATACATAATATTGTTGCCTATAGTTGTTTCACTTAGTACATTTATATCCTTTAAAAGGCTTAAATTTCTATACACTGTATCCAAACTGACTTGTGGAAAAGATTTTTTCACCTTCTCGTATATTTCTTTAACCGACAGGTATCCTTGTGTATTCAACATGATATTTATAATAAGCTCCCTTTGTGGAGTGATCTTAAAATTATTGGTTTTAATTGCATTTAAAATTTCTTCCTTCGTCATGATACCACAATCCTTTTAAATAAGAATATTTTACTATTTAGGATTGTATAACTATTTATACTATCTGTCAAGCAATTTCTAATTTTTTTTTAATGTCAGTCTAATATGATTTTAAGGATTTATGCTTACAATCTTAAGGAGAGGTGATAAAAATGAATTATGCTGTTTTTCAGATTATCAATGGATTTGCCGGTCATAACAGTATATTGGATAAGATAATGATATTTACTGCTTTGTATTCTCCGATCATATATGGTGCTTTAGTGATTGTACAGTGGTTTATAGGAGGGGACAGGGGTAAGAAAGCGTCGATGGATGATTTTTTTGCAGCAGTGATAGCATTAAGCACAAATTTTATTATTTCAAAGTTTTACTTTGAACCGAGGCCTTTTGTTACACATAAAGTAAATTTATTAGTTAAACATCCAAGCGATGCTTCATTCCCAAGCGATCATCTGTCAGGTGGATCGGCTATAACATTTACGGAATTAAAATACAACAAGATTATAGGTTCTATTATGATGTTATTGACGATTTTACTGATTATTGCAAGAGTCTATGTTGGTGTTCACTATCCAATTGATGTTATAGGAGGATTTGTGATAGGTTATATAAGCAGCAAATTGATAAAATATTTAAATATTGTTTTAAATCCTATAGAGACGTTTATTTTAAAAACTTGGCATAGATTTATAAAGATATAAAGGCTTTTTTGTTTGTCCTTATTGTTGACATTGAGGATGATGTATGTTATCATAAAATCAAGTAATTGAGAATGATTATCAATAAGGGGTGGTGATAGTGAGCATATACGATCTGAAACCGGGCCAAACTGCTATAGTCAGCGATATTTTAGGCAATGAAAGATTGGCAAAGAGGCTAAGGGCCCTGGGGGCTATTGAAGGGGCTAAAGTGAAAGTTAAAAGTTTTGCTCCTTTAGGAGATCCTATAATAATAAATTTCATGGGGTTTGATTTAGCTATTAGAAAAAGAGATGCGAAAAATATTGTTGTGAAAAATGTATTGTAAGTATATGGCTTAATATAAACAAGGGAGGAAACGTATGATTACTGCAGCTTTAATTGGAAATCCAAACGTAGGAAAGACTACACTTTTCAATCTGCTTACTGGTTCTAACCAGCATGTTGGAAATTGGCCCGGTGTTACAGTTGAAAAAAAAGAGGGTTTTGTCAGCGAAAATGTAAAGCTTGTGGATTTGCCAGGCATTTATGCGATGGATACTTACTCAAATGAAGAGAAAATTTCAAAAGCATTTTTAGAGAGTGGAGATGTAGATTTGATACTAAATATAGTTGATGCGTCAAATCTACAAAGAAATTTGTACTTAACTATGCAGCTAAAAGAATTCAATAAACCTATCGTATTAATTTTAAATATGGTGGATGTTGCTGAGAGCAAAGGTGTAAAAATAGATTATGATAAATTGTCAAAGCTTTTAAATGTTTTGGTGGTTCCAATAATAGCTGCAAAAGGAAAAGGCGTTGACAAACTTGAAGAGCTGTTAGCGAAAGGTGACTTTTTAGAAACATATAATGATAATAATTCTCATTATCATAATATTTTACATTTCAAAAGTGAAGCTGAAACGTATAAATATATAGAAGAAATTTTATCACAGTGTTTGACGTACACATCTGAAAACACGACTACAATTTCAGAAAAACTTGATAAAATTTTCATAAATAAATTTTTAGCGTATCCGATTTTTCTGGCAATTGTATACTTCATATTTCAGTTTACTTTTAGCTGGGTTGGTCAACCTCTTGCAGATTTATTGGATAGCGGTGTCAATGACTGGCTGGTGCCACATATTCAGATGGTGCTTTCAGGCACTAGTAATTGGTTCAAATCATTTATTGTGGATGGCATAATAGGAGGTGTAGGTTCTGTTATAGTATTTTTGCCTGTGATTTTGACGCTATTTTTGTGTATATCCTTTTTAGAGGATAGTGGGTATATGGCTAGGGTTGCCTTCTTAATGGACAAAATTATTAGAAAAATGGGTTTATCCGGCAAAGCTTTTATTCCGCTTATAATTGGTTTTGGATGTTCAGTTCCAGGAGTTATGTCTACCAGAACTTTAGAGAGTGAAAAAGACAGAAAGATGACAGCACTTCTTGTTCCTCTTATGTCATGCAATGCAAGACTTCCAGTTTATCTCATAATTGCAGGAGCTTTATTTAAAGGCCACGAATCTATAGTTGTTGCATCACTTTATGCGTTAGGTATAATAGTAGCCTTTTTAGTTGGGATACTTTTTAAAAATACTATATTTAAAAAGGACGATGAGCCTTTTATTATAGAACTTCCTGAATACAAGCTGCCTGAAGTTAAATCTCTAGCGATTCATACATGGGAAAAAGGTAAGGGTTTTTTAAGGAAGGCAGGAACTATAATTTTTTCTGTATCCATAATAGTTTGGGTATTGTCAAATTTTAATTTTTCGGGTATGACGGAAATTAATTCCAGTTTCATAGCAGCCATCGGAAAGTTTATAAGCCCGATTTTTATTCCTTTAGGCTTTGCTTCATGGCAAAATACAGTAGCTCTTCTTACGGGAATAATGGCTAAAGAAGTAGTAGTAGGAACGATGGGAGTTATTTATGGTGGAAATTTGACAAAAGTATTGCCTACGGTATTTACTCCCCTCTCAGCAATCAGCTTTTTGGTGTTTGTGCTTTTGTACACGCCATGTATATCTCTTATAGCTACCATGAAAAAAGAATATGGGGGTAAAATGGCCATCTTTTCTGTAATATATCAGCTTGTCTTAGCGTGGATAGTTTCTTTTATAGTCTTTAATGGTGGAAGTTTAATCTTAAGAATATTTTAATTAAAGGAGTGGTCCTATGATTATTGAAGTAATTATAACTGTAGCAATAGTAGCTGCTGCTGTATTTATGCTTTACAAGAATTTAAAGAAGAGTGCTTCTGGCAAATGCAATTGCGGCAATTGTTCTTCTAGCTGTCCTAAATTCAGTGCTATTAAACAAAAAAAGTAGGAAAACCTACTTTTTTTGTTTTAAAATATTTTCTTTGCAAATCTTTCTATTCTCTCAAGAGCTTTCATTATCTTATCGATGGAATATGCATATGAAACCCTTATGTAACCCTCACCGCCTGGTCCAAAAGCATCCCCTGGCACAACTGCGATTCTTTCCTCTTTTAACAATCTTTCACAGAATTCCTGTGAAGTTAATCCTGTTTTTTTAATTGAAGGGAAGATGTAAAAGGCGCCCTTTGGTTCAAAGCAATCAAAGCCTATTTCTCTAAATCCGTTTACTATAAATCTCCTTCTTTGATCGTAAGTTTTTCGCATCTTTTCTATATCTGCTTCGCATTCGTATATAGCTTTTATACCAGCATATTGAGCCATGATTGGAGCGCATATCGTTGTATATTGGTGTATCTTATTCATGGCTTCTATAAAACCATGTTCTGCTGCTATATAACCTAGTCTCCAGCCTGTCATGGCAAATGCTTTAGAAAATCCATTGAGAAGTATAGTCCTTTCTTTCATGCCGGGTAGCGATGCTATGCTAACATGCTTTCCATCATAGGTAAGCTCGCTGTATATTTCATCAGAAATGACTATTAAATCATGATCTATTATTACGTCTAAGATTTCTTCCAAGTCTTCCTTTTTCATAATGGCACCTGTCGGATTATTCGGATATGGAAGTATAAGTGCTTTTGTCTTGTTGGTTATTTTTGATTTCAAATCATCAGGTGTTATTACAAAGTTGTTTTTTTCATCTGTTGGTACATAGACGGGAATTCCCCTTGTAAGCTCAATACACGGTGAATACGATACATAGCTTGGCGCCGGTACCAGCACTTCATCGCCATTGTTCAAAAGACAGCGAAGCGCAAGATCGATGGCTTCACTTGCTCCTACAGTTATCATAATTTCCCTTTCAGGATCATAATTTAAGTCATAATGTTTTTTTAAGAAAAATGATATAGCCTCACGCAGTTCTTTAAGGCCGAGATTTGATGTGTACGTAGTGCTGCCTCTGTCTAAGACATCTATGCCCTCTTTGCGTATTACCCAAGGTGTTACAAAATCTGGCTCTCCTACACCGAGAGAGATAATATCGCGTGAATTAGTAACAAGGTCAAAAAATTTTCTTATTCCAGATGGTGGTATATTTTTAACTATGTCTGAAATGTATTTGTCCTCTATCATGGCGTTACCACCAATCTTTTATCCTCCGGACCATCTGTAAAAAATATGCCGTCCTGTTTATACCTTTTAAGTATGAAATGTGTTGTGGTGCTTAATACACCATCTATCGGTGCTAGCCTTTCGGCTACAAAAATAGCGATTTCCTTCATCGTTTTTCCTTCGACTTCTACAGACAGATCGTATCCTCCAGATATTAAAGATACTGATTTTACTTCATCATATTGACCGATTCTTTCAGCTATTGCATTAAAGCCCTGTCCTTGCTGCGGTGTAACTCTTACATCGATAAGTGCGCGTACGACTTCTTTTTCAGTTTTTTCCCAATTAACTAATGTGCTGTACTTTAATAAAACTTTTTCTTCTTCAAGATTTTTTATTATATCTTTTACTTCATCTTCGCTAAGCCCTGTTATTACAGAGATTTGCTTGTCTGTCAGACGGCTGTTTTCATTAAGAAGCTCAATAATATCCATTTTTTTAGACATCATAACACCTCCTAAAAATTAATGTTATGCACATTATAATATAATTATTATAATAATTCAATCTAGTAAAGTTTTAAGTTTATAACTTTCCCTTAAATTTAAAAATCATCTTTACTGGATGGTAA
Source organism: Thermoanaerobacterium thermosaccharolyticum DSM 571 (assembly GCF_000145615.1). Classification (NCBI taxonomy): domain Bacteria; kingdom Bacillati; phylum Bacillota; class Clostridia; order Thermoanaerobacterales; family Thermoanaerobacteraceae; genus Thermoanaerobacterium; species Thermoanaerobacterium thermosaccharolyticum. Next base: position 2,292,081 of record NC_014410.1, on the reverse strand, counting down.
GATTGTTTCGCATATCTAAGGCCAGGAATTCCTAAATCTTGCTCTCTATTGATGTATTTGAATTCCGACATCATTTTTGCAAAGCACATGTTTATAAAAGCGTACGCATCTTTAATCTCGGGGTTTGCCTTTTCTATGTGTGTAACGGCTGTTTCCGGATTTAATTTTTCTCCAAATGAATATGCTTCAATTTTTCCGCTTATTTTCAAAACAATGCCCTTTAGTTTAAAAAACTCATAGTTATTCAGTACTTTCTTTATAGCATCAAACTCTTTAAGAACACCGGGATTTTCATTTATATCTTTTGACGAAAGCCATTCTTCAGTGAATTTCAAGCATTCTAAAGCATTATCAGATGACAATTCCTCCAAAGTATAATCATATGTTTTCAAAAACCTATTTATATGATTTTTCTTATTATGGTATTTTCTTCCAGAAAGATTAATAAGATCATCTGTATTGTAGACATAATCAAAATTATCTTCATCTGGTGTCATCTCAACTTTGTACATTTCTGAAATTTTACAGGCGCTGTCTTTATCAAATCGATCAAGGTAAATTTCAGAATGGTACGTTTGCATTATTTTACAAAATTTATCAAAAGCATTCAAAATATTTTCTTTAGGCCCTACCGGAGGCAAGATTTTGTTGCCTGATGATATGCATAGGCAATTATCAATTATTTCGTACTTTATGTTGTACACATGATTCCACATGAAAAGATTCGTGAATGTGTACTCCGATATTTCCGGCGGAAAATTAGAGAAGTATTCATCAAATACGCTTTTATCGTCAATTGTCAGCGATTTCAATGTCACTCACCTCTTGGATAACAATTATTTATTGAATATGGTTATTTGCGCGTGTTAATATTATAACATATAGCATCTGAATTACAAAATTGACTTAAGTTATGTAATAATATAATATATAAGGATAATAATACAGAAAATATTGTTTAAGAGGTGTTTTTATGTACGATGAATTTGCTAAATTTTACGATAGATTGGGATGGGATTCCTATGCAAAGGAGTTGTGGCCTGATTTTAAAAAATATTTAGATAAAGCGGGGTTTAAACCAAGAACTATGCTTGATTTGGCTTGTGGAACAGGCACTTTTTGCATAGGTGCATTGAAAGATGGTATAATTGTTGAAGGACTTGATATATCAGAAGAGATGCTTAAAAAGGCGGTTGAAAATGCAAAAAGTTTTGGTTTTGATATTAAGTTTCATCATGGCGATATGAGTAGCTTCCACCTTGGGAAAAAATATGACCTTATAACATGTACATTTGACGCCATAAATCACATGACTGAATTTGATAAATGGAAGTCTATGTTTAATTGTGTAAAGAATCACCTTAATGAAAAGGGCGTATTTATGTTTGATATGAATACATTGAAAGATTTAAATGATAATTGGAATAATATCCATATAAGGAAGTATCCAAACGGCGATTACTATATTTCCAAAAGTATATCATTTGGAGATAGTGCGTTTATAACATTTACTGCTTTTTTAAAGAAAGAAGGCAGGCTATATGAAGAATATGAGGAAACAGTTCAGGAATCGAGTTTTTCATTAGATGCAGTAGTAGATGAACTAAAGTGTGCAGGGTTTAAGGATATCAGAATAATGAATAGAAAATTTGATGTGGTTGAAGACATATATAGTTTAGATAGGGCTTTCATTCTCTGCAGCATTTAATAAAATGTGGAGATGTGATTAAATAGAATTTAGTCAACAATATAATGTTGGAATTAATAAATGGGAGATAGTGATATGTCTAAGATAGAATTAATAGCACCTACACTTTTTGGGATTGAATCAGTGGCGGCTAAAGAGATAAGATCTTTAGGTTATGAAGGCATAAAGGTTGAAGATGGAAAAGTTACATTTATTGGTGATATATCCGCTATATGCAAAGCTAACATGTGGATAAGGTCTGCAGAGCGTATATATGTTAAAATTGGGGAATTTGAGGTATCTACGTTTGACGAACTTTTTGAAGGAGTAAGATCGCTACCGTGGGAAGAATGGATTCCAGAAAATGGCCAGTTTCCCGTTGATGGGTACTCACTGAAATCAAATTTGCATAGCATACCTGACTGCCAATCAATAATAAAAAAGGCTGTTGTTGAGAGGCTTAAGAAAAAGTATAAAAAGGAATGGTTTGATGAAAATGGGCCTCTCTATAAAATAAAGTTTTCATTGATGAAGAATAAGGCAGTGCTTATGATAGATACCAGCGGAGAAGGATTGCACAAAAGAGGATATAGAGTCATGTCAAATATAGCGCCTTTGAGAGAGACTTTAGCATCTGCCATGATTATGCTTAGTGACTGGAGATATGATAGGCCACTCATAGATCCATTTTGTGGCTCAGGAACTATTCCCATTGAAGCTGCTTTAATCGGCGCCAACATTGCACCCGGATTGAATCGCAAATTCACATCAGAAAAATGGGGACAGATACCGAAGAAATTGTGGCTTGATACAAGAAAAGAGGCTCATAGTTTAATTAAGATGGATGTTGAACTCAATATAAGAGGATATGATATTGATGAATCTGCAGTTAAGTTATCCATTAACAATGCACACAAAGCAGGTGTTAATCAATACGTAAAATTTGCCAAGAAACCGTTAAAAGATTTGAGAACAGATGATATGTATGGAATCTTAATATGCAACCCACCTTATGGCGAGAGGATGGGTGAGATACAAGAAGTAGAAAAGCTTTATAGAGAAATGGGGCGAGTCTTTACAAGTCTTAATACGTGGTCATACTATATAATAACATCTCATGAAAATTTTGAGAAGTTATTTGGTAAAAAAGCAACAAAAAGGAGAAAGCTTTACAACGGCATGATAAAAACCACTTATTATCAATATTTTGGGCCAAGGCCTACAAGGAAAATTTAGACGCTTAAGCGTCTTTTTTTTGTATTTATAAAAAAATTTTAACATTTATAAAAAATTATTTGCAGCGTTATTGAATTTTAATTATAATATAATAAATTGTTTTAAATTCAACAAAAAATGCATTTTAATTAATTGCAATTAAAAAAACTGGGGGATACTTTTAAATGACTTTTAAGAAAAATGGAGGAAATTCAAATATATTAAGAAAAAAATCTTTTGACATGATAATAGAAGATGTAAATGACAAAAATCACGCTTTGAAAAAATCTCTTAGCTGGTTTGACCTCATTCTTTTTTGAATCGGCGCTATCATAGGAACAGGTATTTTTGTTTTGACAGGTGTTGCTGCCGCAAAATATGCAGGACCAGGTCTTATATTGTCGTTTATTCTTTCAGGTATTGCTTGCTCTTTTGCTGCATTGAGTTATGCAGAGTTTGCATCGACATTTCCAGCAGCGGGATCTACGTATAGCTACAGTTATGTGGCACTTGGTGAGATATTCGCGTGGATAATAGGCTGGGACTTGATATTAGAGTATGCATTTGCTATACCAACGATAGCACTTGGCTGGTCAGGTTATTTCACAAATCTGCTTCATAGCTTCGGTGTGAATATACCGGTATGGGCTGCAAATTCAGCAAGTTCTGCACATGGTGGAATTATAAATTTACCCGCTATTGGCATAGTTTTGCTGTTAGGAATAATCTTACTTTTTGGCACTAAAGAAAGTTCTATAATAAATAATATTGCAGTCATCTTTAAGATAATGGTTGTGCTATTTTTCATTGCTGTTGCTGTATGGCACGTTCATCCTTCTAATTGGAAACCATTTTTGCCATATGGCTGGAAAGGGGTATTTTCAGGCGCTGCAATAATATTTTTCGCTTACATTGGGTTTGATTCTGTGTCAACTGCGGCTGAGGAGACAAAAAACCCTGAAAGGGATATGCCTATAGGAATTTTAGGTTCATTAGGTATCAGCACACTTTTGTATATAGTCGTTGTTGCAATACTGACAGGTGTTGTCTCGTATACAAAACTTAATACGCCTGAACCTGTGGCATTTGCGCTAACCAGCCTCGGCATAAACTGGGCGTCAGGATTAGTTTCTTTCGGTGCAATAGCAGGAATAACGACGGTTCTTTTGGTAATGATGTATGGACAGACGAGGATATTCTTTGCTATGTCAAGAGATGGACTTTTGCCGCCATTTCTTTCAAAACTTCATGAGAAGCACAAAACGCCTGTTGCAAGCACGATAATAGTTGCATTATTTGCAGCACTTGTTGCAGGATTTTTCTCGATTGATGAGCTTGCAAAACTTGTGAATATAGGAACTATGTTTGCATTCGTTCTTGTATCAATAGCCGTCATTGTATTAAGATATACAAAACCTGATCTGCCGAGAAAATTTAGATGCCCATTTGTGCCTTTAATACCTATCTTATCCATTGCTTCAACTGTATTTTTGATGATTTCGCTGCCTTTGGAGACATGGATAAGGTTTATAGTATGGTTTGTGTTGGGGATTATCATATATTTCTTTTATGGATATAGGCACAGCAAGCTAGCACAAAATGACTATAAAGGTGTCAAAGTGGAAAGCCTTTATAAAGAAGTATGACGATAAAGCCTTGGACAACCAAGGCTTTTTTTGCACGCATGACTAATTAATATGTATTGTACCTGTTAGTCATGCTTATATATAGCAGTATGCCCCAATAAGTAATTAAGGATGAACTGCCGTATATAGAGAAAATATACCGTAGAATACTGCAAAATTCACAAATACTATGAGGCAAAATATTAAAACAGCTCTTATAAAATTCTTCTTCAACATTAAATCCCCTCTATATTATTTTTCTCTATAATATATAGACAAATAAGTAAGTATTTTGTTACACTAAAAATAAATTATTTTTTTAATTTTATACTTTCAGCAGCTTTTACAAGTTCATTCTTATCGATTTTAGACATTAAGGAAAATAAATTATTATCTTTTCTCCAAACGACGGTGTTTAATCCGTTTTTTTGGATTAAAATGCCCTCATAGCCGTTTATATCAATCTTTTGTGTGATAGCATTTTCTGTGTCAACCATCATGTCAGTGTTTTCGTTAGAGCTTTGGCTGAAAATTATGAAATCGCCTTTGTCATTTGTATATTGAATGATTTTTGTTATCTCCTGTGACTCTACCTTGCTTATCTTGAACCCATGTGGCACGTATGAAAGATAATATTCATTATCCCAGTTGGATGGAATCATGGATGTGGAAGAAGACGTACTGGGTTCATTGTTTTCTTTTAATTTTATGTCTGTATAATCTTTTTTGATTTCTATTATGAGGTTAAAGACGAGAGTCCTAAATGCAGAAACAGTTGTTATTGCCACAGTAAAACCTATAAAAGCCACAAAGAAGAATACAGCTACTTTTGGGAAAGCTTTTTTTGCTGAGATGAAGAATTTTTTGACTGCTTCTTTTCTTTTGTGATGTCTTAACATCTTTCTAATTTTAATGTCTAGTTCTTTAGGATAAGGTATTTCTTCACTATTGGCTTCTTCCAGTTCATTAATTATGTTGTTTACATGGCAAGCCCCTGCATATTCCAGTAATGCCTCAAATATTTTGCTTTCAGATTTTAGCTTTTCATTGTAAAGGTCTTTCATATTTCAACATCTCCTTTATACTCGTATAAAGCATTCTTAAGGCTTTGCCGCGCACGATACAGTCTTACTCTTACATTGTCTTCCGTGATGTTTAAAAGATTTGCGATGTCTTTATTTGAGTATCCGTAATAGTATTTTAAAGAAATAATGTCTGCGTACTCTGTCTTTAGCTCCTTTACTTTTTCAGATACTCTTCTAAAAATGTCACTGTTTATTATCTTCTCGTCAAACGGCTCTGAGTCATCATGGAAAAATTCATCCGCATCTTCAATAAATAAATTTTTTTGCCTCTTTATTTTATTGTACATATTTATTGAGATGTTTCTAACTATAATAACAACTAATGCCCTTATTTTGTTACAGTCATAATCAGAAATTTTTTCAATGTAATTGATAATATTTATGAAAGCGGATTGGACAGCATCTTGTGCCAATTGATAGTCATTTAAAATGTTGTATGCAACTTTAAACATATCTCTGCTGTACTTTACATACATATCTTCGATTTTTTTTCTTTGACCTTCGTCTGTAATTGTGTCAAATAAGATGAGCAAATTTCTTCCCTCCCTCGTCCATTGCTTATGAACAAAATTTAAAACATGTCAAAAAGATTATATCATAAAACTTTTTCTGTAAGATATTTAACGAAAATTTTTATAAAAACTGTAACGAAATAATCAATAAATTTGTTATATATTTTGGGAGTGGATATGTTCATCAAATATATAAGAAAAATAAATTTGATTTTATGGGCATTAGAATAAAGATATTATAGGTGAGGAGAGATGATTGAAATCGTAAGCGCTGATAAAGATAGAGATATATTTGAAAGATCTTGGGGAAGGTGTTTAAAAAGCGGACTTAATAAATCAATAACACCTAATATTAATCCTGTTCAATTAGAAGATAATCTTTTGGCTGATGCATTTAAAAATATAGTAGGTAAATTAGATGGAACAATAGCATTAACTGACAGCATGCTTATTATAACAGATAAAAATGGTATTGTTTTAGAGACAAAATCATTTGATAAATCTGCAGAGGTAAACTATTTAATGAAAAGTGGGATGGCTTTAGATGAATTGAACGCTGGCACAAACGCCATTTCAATGGTATTAAATACTGGCAAGATATCAATCGTAAGAAAAAAAGAGCATTATATAGAATGTTTTAAAGATTTGTCATGCATAGCTGCTCCTATATTTGATAAAGATTCAAATATTTTAGGAGTAATAGATATAACGACTTGTAATGATATAAATGATGTACATAAAGTTTTATTACTCTTTTTAAAAAAGACCATAGAATCAGATTATTATGAATTAAGCGCAAAAGAAATATTAAATGGATTAGATGTGATTGACATTGAGATATTAAATTTATTGGCATATGGGTATACAGATAGCCAGATATCAAAAAGAATACATGTTTCAATAAGCAATGTAAAATATCACAAGAATAAATTAAGAAAAATATTTAATGCATAATCTATAAGAGATTGCATATATAAAGCCACAAAAATTGGAGTCATATAACTATCCAAAAGTACAAAATTTGTTCTTGATTTGTACTTTAGTACAAAAATAGGTTCAAGTTTAGATAAAATTGATACTTTTGGACAGTAGACAAGTTTGCATAAGTGTCTTATCTTAAAGATAAGGTAATTACCGGTAATACCTTAAGATATTATGATTATCTTCAATTTAAGTATACCTTTTGATAAACAACAAACGGAGGCGGTTTGTTAATGAAAAGATATTTAGGGAAGATAATATTGGCGATCTTGCTTTCTTTGACAATAATAATACCTAATTTTGTTTTTGCAGATTATGAATCATATGTAGCATATTCTTTACCAAGGCTTAAAGGCGACAACTATACGAATGTACATGATAAACAAACAAATGATAATTATATAAAAAATCAAGTAACTGCTTTAGATAATACAGATAGTGCCGATTTCTGGGTTGTTACACAAGATGGTACCAGGATATCAGATAATTACAATCAAAAAGTGACAAATTATCCTATTACTATAAATTTCAGACCAACCATTCATAAATACAAAGGCGATCAAATAAAAATGGGCATGCAAAATGCTCGTCTAAGCACGGGATATGCGTTTGTTTCTGGAAAAGTAGATTTTAGATAATATCACTATCAAAAGGTATACTTTTCATTTTTTATAAAATTTTTATAAATTTGGAATTGATAAATTGCAAATTATGCTAAAAAAAAGGATGTGATATTTTGAGAAATATGATTTTATTTGAGCTAAAAAATTGTATTAATAGAAAAGAATTTAAAATTGTTTTTATGGCATTGTTTTTAATATCTATAAGTGCATTTTTGTTGACATGTTATATTTTTTACGGCCATCCGTTAAGCTTTGTTAGATCAGCATATGAATCAGGCATTGTCAGAGGCAATTATTCCAGTTTGTTGCTAAATATTGAAATCATATTGCTGCCGGTATTTGCTACAATAATATATTCTGATTCATTTTATACAAATGCTAGACTTGGTACCTATAAAAACATCTTAACAAGAACGGATAAAAAAATTTACATATTATCGCAATGTATAGTAATATTTTTGGTGACTTTTTTTACATTTTTTATACCATTGCTGATAAATCAATTGCTGACTTTTATTGCTTTTCCACTAGTCGGATTTGATAACAATTCAGCATTACCTCCATTTGATTTAGGTTATCAAAAGGAGTATTTATTTGATTTTGTGAGAATCCAATGGCCACTATTATATGATTTTATATATATGGCTTTAGATAGTCTATTTGCGTCATTATTTGCACTATTTGGCTATTCTCTATTTTTTGTATTTAATAAGAGCAGAGTTTTTGTCATAGCAGGAATGTTTATAGTGCTTCAAATTTTAAATTTTGTACTTTCGGTTGCAGGTTATTACGAATATTCCATAGAGCAGTATTTATACAGTTTATCCAAAGGCTCATATATAGTGTTAGTGCTATGGATAGTATTATTGCTATCAGTAAGTCTTTCGATAATTATTTTAAAGGGGTTTAAGTATGAAATAGATATAGTTAAATAGCGATGGGAGCAGGTATAATGAAAATAATACACAGTTTGATGATAAAGATGTTGTTAAAAAGTAAGAGATTGTATTTGATAATATCTATACTGATAGTTTTAGGCATATACAATGCCTTAAAGTACAGCGGAGATTTTATGAACCAAGTAAATAGAGTGCAAAATAAAGACTTTTTATATTATATGTACAATGACTTTTTTAAGGTAAACATTGTGCTTTTGGTTATCATTCCGTTGTTTTTATCAATTTTAGAATTTAATATTGATATTTTTGATAGGTATAAAGTAATACTCAAGTACAATGACATAAAAAGATGGTGGAGAGATAAAAATTTTGGAATGTTTTTGTATTCATTTATATATGTAACAATAATTAATTTAGTGATGATTGTAAATGTAATTTTTAGCGGCAACGGTGAAAAATTAGATTCAAGATTTTTTATATTTTTATTTACAGGTTTTTTGTTACAATTACTTGGCTTCTTAATTTTTTCACTGCTTTATGAAATATTTACACTAATCATAAAAAAAACGTGGATTGGATATGTTTTAACGTATGGCATTATATTGTTAGTATACGTAATCCAGCAGTTTTCATTTCAGCAGATTTTTTCTTTGAAGATAAGATCAGTAGAATATTATATGGTTCTTGTATACAAATTCAATACAAATAGATTCGCATTCAATTATATGGATTTGATTTATGTATTATGGTTTTTATTGATTTACGTAATTCTATATATTTATGGATATTATGTATGTAAGCGTATGGATATATATTGGAGTGAATAATATGAGGAAATTATTAGAAAACGAAATGAATAAAAAAATAATAATATACGGTTTAGTAATTGCTATTTTGCTTGGTTTATACAATGTTTATTTAACAAATTTATATGGAATTAATTCGTTGGAAGGCTTATTTTTTGCAGTATACGGTTTTGTAGATATTAGGACTATTAAATATGTAACGCCATTTTTAAAATGGGTTTTACCTCAAATGACATTGATGTGGATTTTAAAGGAATTTGTTGCTGGTGAATTAGACAAGAATGGTGTTTATATTTTTACTCGTACTAATAGAAGAGGCAAATGGGTTATTGGCAAGACTTACGATTTATTTAAATTTGTCATTTTATTTTACTTTATAATGTTTTTAATAACGTACATAATTGGTACTGTTGTTGGATATAAAATGTTATATATTTACAAAGGAATCGAGTTAATACTGACTATGTTTATATTAACGGTACTGTTAAATTATGAATATATATTGATAATAAATATTTTATCGTTAAAAATAGATGTAATATACAGCTTTCTGATAGCTTTATTTGTAGATATATTTTCACTATTGCTGTCTTCATTCATTTATGAATATTTCAAAATGAAAATTTATTTGTTAAAGCTACTTCCAGTTAGCCATGGAATTTTGGCATGGCACAGTATGAATAGCATGTATAATAATTTGTACATGTTTGAATTTAGCATAAAGAATTTTTCAATAATTGATTCAATTTCATATTTAATTTTATCATGTTTTATCATTGTGATTTATGGAATATATGTGTTTCAACATAAAGATATAATATAAGGAGGCAATGTAGAATGGGATATTTAGAAGTAACAAACCTTAGCAAAAATATAGGACAAAATGAGATATTAAAAAGTATTAATCTAAATCTTGAAAAGGGTACAATATACGGCTTTTTTGGCAGAAATGGGTCTGGAAAGACAATGCTTTTTAGAGCGTTATGTGGCTTGATCAAGCCGACGTCTGGTACGATAACAATAAATAATAAAGTTCTGCATAGAGATATATCTTTTCCAGAGAGTATAGGCGTAATAATTGAATCACCAGGGTTTTGGGATCATTATACAGGTTTTGAGAATTTAAAAGTTCTATCATCAATAAAAAACATAATAGGTGATGAAGATATTAGAAAATCTATAAAAAGAGTCGGTCTAGATCCAGATGACAGAAGAATATATAAAAAATATTCTTTAGGAATGAAACAACGTCTTGCAATTGCTCAAGCTATTATGGAACGACCTGATATCATAATTCTAGATGAGCCTACAAATTCACTTGATGAAAATGGCGTACAGCTTGTAAGAGAAATATTGATAGAAGAAAAGAAGAGGGGGGCGCTTATACTTATTGCAAGCCACAACAAAGATGACATAGATATATTATCAGATGTTAAATACAAAGTTGACGATGGTTCGGTAATACAATCATAAAAAGAGGTGTGTTGAATGAAAAAATTAGATAAGGTTTTGCTCTCGATTGTCGTATCTTTGGTTGTAATCGGTGCTGTGGTAGGAATTTTTACGAAGTTTTCATACAAAGACAATGTTTCTTTTTCTAGAATTTCAAATGATATAGATGATTATAAAATAGTTGTGGGAGATGTTGATTCCGATAGGGCATTTTATAAAAGTTTTTATGTGGAAAATATAAAAAGCCTATCAGATCTTGAACTTAAATCTGATTATATTTTAAAAGTGAGGGCAGAAGATGATAGGAAAACATTAAATAATACATTGTATACAAAAGTAAATGTTGTTAAGATATACAAAGGAAATGATTTAAAAGGCAAAAATTATGTATATATTTATGAACCTTGTTTTTTTGATGTATATAACAAAACATTTTATTCTCAATGGGGTTACAATTTTATGCACAACAACGATGAATATATCGTTTTTTTAAGGAAGATAAAGGCTCCACAGGGATATCATTATAAAAACAATGAAGGCATTAGTTTTTTGTTTACTTCGGTGCCTTATGGCAAGTACAAGTTAAAAGATATAGGCGAAGTTATTGCAGTAGATGAGAAAAAAATAAATCAAGGGTTAAAATATGGTGATGTTAAAGATTTGGATATAATAACGTCAGATAGTGATGTTGCAAATAGGTATGAAAGCATAAAAAACGAAGTATTAAGAAAATATAAATAGATCCGCATATTAAATGCTAATTTTCAAAAATCTTTTTCATGATATGAGCAAATTCTTTGTGAGTTATTTTACATAATAAAAAATCTGGAGTGGTAAATATGTTGAGAGAGGAATTTAAAAGAGCCTTATTTGATAAAAAATTATTATTCGTAGTATTAGTTTCGCTTTTATTATTATTTTTGTCTGCGTATCAATCCATATTAAAACCGGCTGCATTTGCCAATATAAATTCACCAGATATATCAGATAAAAAGTTGTATTATGAAAATGTAATAAGACCTGGACAGAATGCGTATTTAATTTGGAGTCAGAGTTATTATCTTATTAAGACTTTTTTTGTGTTTATGATAATTTTACCTTTTACTTATTCATATATATACGAGAGGAATAAAAAATTTAATTATTTCAGTATATCCAGAATAGGTTTAAAAAAATATCATCATATCAAATTTATTGTGAATGGTATCATGGGTGGAATAGCATTGGTTTTGCCCGAATTAATTTATTATATAATTTTGTTATTGGTTGCAAGAAATGAGATTTTACCAGTATCAATATTGCGTTCAAGAGGCGCACCAGATGGACTATATAGTAGTATATTTTTTAAAGATCCAAATAAATACATATTTATTGTATTTATAATGCATTTTATTTTAGGATTTTCTTTTGCGGGGTTTTCTGCTGGTATTACAAGTTTTTTTAATAAAAAATACATTATTTACACTTTGCCATATATATTTTTTATAATTTATGAAATAGCTATATTTAATATTAATCAAAATTATTCAATGACAAATGCCTACAATTTTTTTTACAATAAAAGCTATGACATATTGCATTTTATCATTCTTAATTTAGGATTATTGGCAATAGGAATAATAACATACTATATAAACTATAAAGTGGTGCTAAAGAATGGATAAACGTATTATAAAAGGTTATGTAAACTTTACATTAAAAAGAGTTGTTAAGCAAAAAAGTATATATATTATTTTTTTATACATGATGATATTTCCGTATTTGGCTATAAAGACAAATGTATTTAGTAGAGAAGATAATTTTTGGAATGGAGTGTTTTACTTATTAGGAAGCCGTTATATATATGGAATTTTCTTCTTGACAACATTTTTATTATTAATTTACAATGTATGTAATGATAGCAATATAACACCATTTGTTCATACAAGATTAGATAATAAAATAAATTGGCTTATATCAAAAAATATATTGATATTTGTTACAAGCATTATCTATTTGGTTTTAATTATTTTCAGCGTTTATATTGGCGTATATCTAAATCTTGGCTATAGCCCCAATTGGAGCAGCAGCGCAATTAATGGTGATGATTTGTACACCTTGTTTGCAAAAAATTTAACACCTTTTAGCAGCATTATTATTTATTATATAAGGTTTAACTTGTCTTTAATTGTGCTGGGCATGTTGGAGATGGCTTTAGCTATAGGATTTACTTCAGTTAATTATGGTTTAAGTTTAGCTATAAGCATAATTATAGTGTTTATAAGTACTGTAGTATTGAATCTAAGAAACATACCCGTTATTAATTTACTCGATATTGGAAATATATATATTTTTTCGTTTAATTCAAATTATAATCTAATAGAGTTTATTGTGGCTAACAACTTTCACCTATTAATTATGATTGTGGCCATACATATTTTGTTAAAATATAATTTAAAGGAGATTGTTTTGAAATAGAAATGAATAAGTTGGGATTGTTAGTTTTCAATTATAACCTAAGATATATATATAAAAAGCTATTTATCTTTGCTTTCTTATCCTTAGCATTATCAATATTTAATGTTGTTTATAATTCCTATTTTCAAAATATAACGATACTTGATTCGGTTGTATTATCTTTTGGTGGCTATAATATAGAAAATATAAACATAATACAGACGATGCTGGCATTTTTTCCTTATATTATGATAGCCATGGTAATAGAAATGTATATGGATAATATGATGGGGAAAAATGCTATATTTACTTTGCCAAGGATAATGAACAATAAATTATTTTATACATCGAATATTATTTCGATGTTAATAGTCATAGTGATGTTTTTTTTCATATATGATGTGGTTTTATACGGAATATCAAGTTTAATATTTAGTGGCACATGGATAAGCAATGTATTTTATGATTATACAAAATACAACAAAAATTTGTACTCTATATATAGGATATTGTTTAATATGTATTTTGCACAAATTATAGGTACATTTACTATTTCTATGGTGCAATTATATATTACAAGAATTACAAGAAAACTTTATATAGGATTTGTTGTTGTCTTCGTTATTTACATATTAAATTTTTCGCTGCCGAAATTGAATTTTTACTTAGGCGAGCATATTTTAATAACAAAATTGAATGTTCTTTCTAACAATTATAACCATTTGCCATTATATTTATTTTTCGCTTTTAATATTATATTTAGTATTTTGTTTATCCTTTTGACAATCAAAAATAAAGAAACAATTATCGATATTGATTAAGGAGTTGATAAAATGGATGAAATAGTTATAAAAGTTTCAAATCTGAGCAAAAGATTCAAAGATAAAGTTATATTCGAGAATGTAAATTTTGAATTGACAAAAGGGAAAATTTACGGATTTACAGGCTATAATGGATGTGGTAAATCGGTCCTTTTTAAGATTCTGTCTGGTCTAATGTTACCTACTGACGGCGATGTCTTTATACACAATAAAAAATTAGGAAAAGATATAGATTTTCCGCCTGATTTAGGAGTTATTATAGAAAGTCCGGGATTTTTAGATGACTATTCCGGATATTATAATTTGAAATATTTAGCATCAATAAGGAATATTATAGGTGAAAAAGAGATAAAAGATGTATTAAAATTAGTTGGTTTAGAAAATGATAGCAATAAGAAAGTAAAGAAATATTCACTTGGAATGAGACAGAGGCTGGCAATAGCGCAAGCAATAATGGAAAATCCAAAAATTTTAATATTGGATGAACCATTTAATGGTCTGGATAAAAATGGTGTTATCAATATAAGAAATTTGCTTTTTAATCTCAAGAAAAATGGTACAACAATATTAATTGCAAGTCATATAAGTGAAGACATTAGATTACTATGTGATGAAGTATTTGAATTTGATAATAGTACATTAGTCAAAGTTTTATAAATTCTGATTTTGAACACATTATTTTCATTATTCATATTGGGGTGTAATTTTTAAAAAAGAAGCTATTGAGAAAGTTTTTTCGGAGGTGGATGTGAATGTCAATAGAAATTTGAGCCACATGCTAATGAATTTTTGAACCACTTTTGCTATTGAAAAAGTGATCCATGTGCTAATGAATTTTTGAGCCATTACTAAAGGACTTTTCCCATGGTTGATACGTGTTCTTTTAAAAATAATTACTAAAATCGGTATTTGCAAAGTGACCATCTGAGCGGATAATAATCTACTCTATTTGCGAATTATCACGCCTGAAAGATTCTCCATTCATATTTAATACATGTGAACGGAAGGTTAGACGATCTACTAATGCTGCAACCATAGTAGTATTCTCAAACATTTCTGTCCATCTTGAAAATTCAAGGTTCGTAGATACTATTACACTTCCTTTTTCACTACGATCCGAAATTATCCTGAATAATAAATCAGCTTGGTTCCTATTAAAACATAGATATGATAGTTCATCTAGAATTAACAGGTCCACTTTTTCTAGCTGTTTTTCAAGTTTTAGAAGCTTTTTGTACTCTTGTGCTTCTGTAAGTTCTGTTACAAGATTTGCAACGGTATAGAATTTTACGTTATGCCCCTCTTTACAAGCCTTTAGCCCTAAGCCTATTGAAATATGAGTTTTGCCTGTGCCAGTGTTTCCTATCATAATGACATTTTGACGCTTGGATATAAATTCACATGTGGCAAGTTCCCATATAAAGGCTTGTTCGATGTATTTGAGTCTGGTATAATCAAATTCGTCAAGGGTTTTCAGGTAAGGAAATCCCGCTTTGTGTATGCGACGCTTTTGCTGATTTTCTTGCCTGGAAGCTACTTCTTTTTTCATTAATTCTATGAGAAATTCCTCATATCCCATATTGCTATCCATGCGTTTAATAATACTTGTGTATTGTGCAAAAGTAGGCAGTTTCAGCTGTTTGGCATAAAGTTTTATTGTTTCTTTAGCTACATTTATTTCACTCATTGTGCCACCCCGTATTGTCTATCGTATATACTTAAATCAACTTCTTCTACATTTACTGTGTCTATAATTTTTTGTGTACTTTTTTCTGGTATGCTGTGCTTTATTAGATAACTGCGGATTAAATCAACAGTAGGTGTAACACCTGCTGGAATTTGCTTTTTTATCTCTAGAAGCTTGTCTGAACCGTAGTCTACACAAAGTCTCAGAACTTTTACCATGTCTTTTGCTCCACCCGGAAGTGTTTGTCCCCACTCTAATAGTTCTTGTTTGACATGGTCCTTTACGGGCTTCGCATTGAATACAGCTCTGGGTTTTCGTTCTAATAGATCTATGTAATGTTCTAGTTTGTAAGTTGTTTTGTTGGAACCATAGCTTCTGTTATGTTTAGCAATTTCCTGTCCACGATAAAAGATGGTTAATATATTCCCATATGCTTTGATACTGACATTTTTGCCTACATATTTTACTGGTACTGAATAATTGTTTCTATCAAAGCGCACTGTTGAATACTCGTCTACACTGACTGATATGCTTTTGCTCGAATCAAATACATATTTAGGAAGTGAGTATAATAATGATTTGTCTATTTCATACATTTGGCCGACTGTCTGTTCATGGCCGCGTATCTGATGGGAACGGTATTTCAAGCAGTTTGTCATAAGAATTTGGTTTAACTCATCAATATCATTTACTCTTGGGACAGGAACTAAAATATTGCGTCTTACCCAGCCTACCAGATTTTCAACCAGTCCTTTCTCATTTCCTTTACTTGGATTACAGAATTCCATTTTAAATGCGTAATGTGCACTCAATGCTTGATAACGGGCTTGAGGCCTGGCATGAGTCCCGAAACCTTCCTTTACTGCAACTCTTGCATTATCAAAAATTAGTTTGTGGGGTACACCACCAAAATGTTCAAATGCTTTTATATTACCTTCTAAAAATGATTCTTCATTTTGGCGATAAAATGCCATTACAAAAATATCACAACTATAGCAGAGTCGCATACAGAAAAGATTTATAGAAACTTTTTTGTTGTCAAGGTACACAGTAGCTTCACCCCAATCTACTTGTGCTGCTTCTCCAGGGTCGAATTGAAGTAGGATGAATGCTTTTGGCATCTCATCTTTAAGTTGTTGTACAGCCAATCTTACTGTGGATTCTCCACCTTTAAACCCTTTTTCTTCTACTAGACGATGATATATTCTTCTGGCTGTATGTCGTTGTTTTTTTATTCCTTCTGCTTCATCTTCTTTAATGCACTGTCTGATAAAGTCCATAACATCAGGAGTTAAGACATCAGGCTCACGGGAATATTCTTTTCTCTCCCAAGGAACATTGTCACCTTTGCAGTATTTTCTTACAGTATTCCTTGAAATTTTTAATTCCCTTGCTATAGCCCTTTGAGACATTTGATGTACTGTATACATTTCTCTAATCTTTTGGTATAAATTCACGTCGATAATCACACCTTCCAACCTCCTGTAAAATTTATCTTGTATAATAAATTTTACAGGTTTTTTATGAAAAGTGGATCACTTTTTCGTTAGCACAGAGCCACTTTTTGGCTCACTTTTATATTAGCATATACAAGGTGATGAGGATGTTTAGAATTGAAGAATCTGAGGCGTATAAGATGATAATAGAAAAAGGTATTGAAAAAGGTGAAAAAGAGAAAAGCATAAAAATTGCAAAAAAGTTGTTAAAAGAAGGTATGGACATCGACAGAATAGCAGAAATTACAGAATTATCAAAAGAGGAGATAAAAAAATTGATGAATTAAGATAATAAGCAGGCTTAATGCCTGTCTTTTTTTTGTAAAGTTTATTGATGACCGAAAAACGGTCGCGGTTTCGACAATATATTACACAGATTGACAAAGTATGACAGAAAAATTGACCTAATTTAGCACCTTCCCAGATGAGGATAATTGGTTTATAATAACATTAACAGAAATTGGCGCCATTTCCTGCAGATAAAATCGTAGTCAATATGTTTTTGGGTACCGAGAAGCGTAGTGACTACAAAAAAAGGAGATGTAAAGTATGTTAAAAAAACTAGTTTCACTGCTTCTAGTAGCTGTGCTTCTTTCAATTTCAAGTTTTAGCTTTGCTTTTGCTAACGATGTGTCCAAAGACAAAATTACAAACATTAGTAGTTATATGACTTGGATAAAAGAAAATACAAATAAAGAAGAAGCATCTAAATTTGTTGAACAAATCAAATCACTTCCACTAGACAAACAAGAAAAGTTTATTTCATATCTGAATAATGCAGATCTAATGGCTAAAGCGTTGACGGAAAAATTAGAGCCCGGAGAAACGAAATATTTGGAAAATGGAGACATATCTATAATGTTGAATGAGACTAATCAAAACATTAAATTTAATCCTCTAATTAAATCTAACCTAGCAATTCAATATAGAAGAGCAACTTATACAAAATATATTGAAATATTCGGTATTGCTATACTTGAAAATGTTGTTTGGGTAGATTATTCACACGATGGAAACAGTATTCTTGGAATTCAAGGATGTGATGCAGTCACAACACGCAATTTTATTCCAGTATTGAGTCTTTCGTGGAGCGGCTTGCACAGTTGGGGGATAGGTGGAACTAGAGCTTATGCGAGTGCAGATATAACATTTAGTGTCTTGTATCAAGGGTCAGTTACATTAGGTGCTAGCGAAATAGGAGTATGGGGCGATATAAATAATCGAGCAGATGGTTGGATAAAAAAATTATAGACATTATTGTTTATTCTTAAGGTTGTTATCATCTTCATCTTTTAATATTAGTAAAATTTAATCAATCAATATTTTATTGATGATTACGATTTTACTAATATTTGTATTATAAGCATTTTTGCAAAATAATGATATTATAAAGTGAAAGGAGATGATGCTAAATGAGAAAATATAAAAAATTTATTTCATATGTACTTTTGGCATTGGCCATAATTTTACTTGCAATTATAGTTATATTTACTATAATAGTAATATTTGATATGATAATTGTGAAAATATATACAGGTCAATGAAAATGATAAAGACAAAATAAGTTGTATATTGTGAAATGTATATTCATCATTCATATTGATGCTGCAACACATTACTATGATGAGAATTGGATCACGCAACAAGCCGAGTATAACTATCATATGGGGGATAGAATAACTGAAGAATATGGCTGGAGGTGATTTTATAAAAATTAAGCGCATAATAATCTTATGTTTAATAGCAGTAGTTGTATTGAGTCTTTTTGTATATTATGATTACTACAGCTATAAGAAAAGTCATTTTCAGGTTTATCTGTATCAAACAAACGATGCACCTAATTTGAATTATACGACGAAAAGCAAACATTTTAAAATCAATACAACGATTGAGATTGGGAAAAAGCTACAAATATCAAATAATAATTCTACGATCACAAAAAATTTAAAAGATATGCAAGATTCAAATAAATATACTTCATTACGTTATTCTATAAAGATAGAAAATATAAGTGATAAGGTATTAAAAAATGTTAAAATAATAGCTTTTTTAGATAAAAGCCTTGAACCTTATATATTTTCGGGATTGTTATATTTTGGAACACCAATTCAACAGAAAATAGATTTAAATTATCCGAATTATAAGATGAAAGATAATATTATATATGTTGGTGCTTCATCTTGGCTACCCAATCTCTCTCAAATAGATGCAGATGAAAGGCAGAAAATATTAGATTCAATCAAAAAGCCTATAAAATTGATAATAAAATGGGACGGCGGGAAAGAAGACTTATTACTACAAAATTTTGATATAAAAATGTATTGATGGCTCTTAATAGGGCTATTTTTTTATACTTAAAAATTTTTTTAAAAACTGTAACAAATTCCTGCGAAATTTGTTTCATATTATGGAGAGGTAATTCGGCGAGAAAAGTTTTGGGGGTGGTACGATTATGAATAATATTAATGAGGAATTGATTATGTCGATTGGAGAATCAAAACTTTCAGGTGTTGACCCAAATAAAAATAGTTTTAATAAAATACTTGATAAAAGAGAGTTGAATAGGCGAAAAGAAGATTATAAAAGCATAATTTACATACTTGACATCATTTTCAATTCTAAAGGTGTATTTGCCAATCTCTTAAAACAAGGATATTTTTTTGTACTGTGTGATAAAGAGGGATATGTAATAAAGCTGATATACGACCAAAAACTAAAGGACTATTTTAGTAGATTGCATTTTGTAGAAGGTGTCAGCCTAAGGGTTGAAGATTGCGGCACAAATGCAATAAATATTGCAATGAAGACAAAAAGGCAAATAGAGATATGTGGAACAGAACATTATTGTCATCTATTTAAAAATTGGTACTGCACTGCAACACCAATTGTAGATTATCATGAAAAAGAAATAATTGCATATCTCGATATGTCAGTGATGAACATTGATTGTTTAAAACAAGACAGCGTGATACTTTGGAAGATTGCAGATTATATTGAAAAATGTCTGTGGCTTATGCATGAAAAAGATGATTTGTTGAGTTCAAAGCTTGATTATATTGACAGATTGATATTATCTAAAATGGCATGCAAATATGAAAGAAAAATTGTGTTGAAAGAAATAGGGATTTCAGAGAGGACATTGCGTAGACACATAGAGAAACTTTATGAACTATTTAACGTAAATAACGATTTGGGGATTGTGATGAAAGCAATAAATAATAGAATAATAGATACTTATGGGAACTTATTATAAAATTTATCTATGACCGAAAGACGATCGCGGTTTCGACAATATATTACACAAAGTGACAAAGCGCAATAAAAAATCGTTGCTTTAGGGTAAAATATTTTTAGATGGTCGATTATTTATATATTATTGGCTGTTTGAATATATAATGAAGCATCATACAAGCAGCTGCTAACTTATACTTTTTTTCATAGTTAATTGAGTTAGTGTCATTCATAAAGTTTTCGATATCTTGTTTTTCTAATCCTGCATAAAGTGATATAGTTTCATATTTGAGGTCGAATATTTGTACTAGTACATCAATAACTCCTTTTATTCTTTCATCTTTATCAATTTCCATTCCATCTGACAGAAGAAAGATTAAATCGGTAAAAAAGAAGCTTTTTAAATTATCTGATAGGTTGTCTATTTGTCTTTTCCCATCTATATAATCTGAAAGCCAATTAATATCAATACCTGTTACTTTACTTAAAGTGTTTAATGTGATTTTGTATTTGTCAATTACGTCCAGTAATTTTTTTCTAATTCCTTCACTATCATATTTTGCAATTTTCATGTACCGCTTTCCTTTCTTTATTTTAATTTAATAAGATTTTACAATATAAATTGCATAATAGCAAGAAGACTTATTGTTGCAAAATTTTGATATAAAAATGTTAGAGCAATAATCTGTATTTTTAATATTCGTATGATATAATAAATGTAAGATGAAGAGAAACGGAAGGAAGAAATATGAGCCAGAAATACGATATAACTATGAAAAATATTTTTTCAGATATGGCTGATGACATAATGAGCTATTTTTTGGGACTACAATACACGAAAATCGATGAACTTAATATAGAATTTGCAAGAGTAGAACGCAGAGACAGCGATATGATATTTAAATGCACAACAGACAAAGGAAATGTGGCTGTGCACATAGAATTTCAATCGGAAAATGACGAAAAAATGCCTTACAGGATGCTAAGATATTCCCTGGAGATAATGGAAAAGCATAGTCTCTTACCATATCAGATAGTAATTTATATAGGAAAAGACAATATGAAAATGAAAAATAGCTTAAGCTATGACTTTGGAGAACAAAACACATTAGACTATAAATACAGGATAATAAATGTTGGTGACATAAAATATACTGATGTTTTAAAGACAGACTATTATGACTTGTATTCGCTTCTTCCGCTGATGGATCAAAATAGAAGGAAAGAAGAAGGAGAAAAATATTTGGAAAGATGTGTTGAGGCTATAAAAGATATTCCATTAGACATAAACAAGAAGAAAGACATAGCATTTAAGGCTGAATTATTGTCAGGTATAATTTTTAAAAGAGAAGTTATTGAGAAAGTTTTTTCGGAGGTGATGAGGATGTTTAGGATTGAAGAATCAGAAACATACAAAATGATAATAGAAAAAGGCATTGAGAAAGGAATTGAAAAAGGTATTGAAAAAGGAATTGAAAAAGGTATTGAAAAAGGCGAAAAAGAGAAAAGCATAAAAATTGCAAAAAAGTTGTTAAAAGAAGGTATGGACATCGACAGAATAGCAGAGATTACAGAATTATCAAAAGAGGAGATAAAAAATTGATAAATTAGGATAATAAGCAGGCTAAATGCCTGCCTTTTTTTATAAAGTTAATTTATGACCGAAAAACGGTCACAGTTTCGACAATATATTACAAGGATTGACAAAGTATGACAGAAAAATTGACCTAATTTAGCACCTTCCCAGATGAGGATAATTGGTTTATAATAACATTAACAGAAATTGGCGCCATTTTCTGCAGATAAAATCGTAGTTAATATGCTTTTTGGTACCGAGAAGCATATTGACTACAAAAAGGAGATGTAAAGTATGTTAAAAAAACTAGTTTCACTGCTTCTAATTGTTGTGCTTTTTACAATTTCAAGTTTTAGTTCTGCTTTTGCGGTTCCTACCAGCAATATGTTACCAAAGATTTCATCAATTGATGCAGAGCAAAAGAGTGCTATTGAGTATGACAGATTTCTTAAAGATGTCAATAACTTTAAAAAATTTATTCAAGCTCAAAGATCAAAGCAAGGTTCGCTGTCAGATGATGTATCATTATTTAACAGCTACTACATTCGCTATATGATGTGAGGTGATGATAATGAATTTACATACGCAATTATACTTAGGAGATTTAGGCAATCGCATGGTCTACATATATGAACTATTTCTTATTAATATAGCTGTATTGATGATTGTTTGGCTTGGTTTTTCAGTTTATAAATGGAGACGATCTGGAAATAGAAATCTCATAAAATGGTGGGGGATAACAGTTGGCATTCTTTTTACTTTGGGATTGTGCATACTGATTTTTTCGAAAATATTTTCTGGGCCTCAATATTTTGTTGCTTCCCAAACTGGCATCTACATTCCAAGATCAGTTAATGTGCTGGAGAATAACTATACAGGTGATAGGGACCAAGAGCTACATTATATCGTTATGAAGTTCAATAAGTCCCAAATGGATGATTTCATAAAAGCTGCTGAGGGAAAAGGATGGAAGTTTGGCACAGTGATACCGTACTCATTAGCAAAATCACTGCCACAATCTAATTTAACGCTTGTGGTAAAATACCCATTTCCAAAAGTAAAAGAGAATGGATACTATTATTTATATACAAATACTAAGCAAAAAGGTTCGACTTCTTTTAGAACTAACTATATGACTAATGAGCTGTTTTTCTTGGATACTAAATCAGGAGTATTGTACTTTTACTATGATAGTTTCGAGATTACATCGGATTTGCGTTTTGAAGCTCATTAAAACAGTATGCTTTTGATACTACACGCTTCATTTGATAAGTAGCCCTTTGGGCTATTTTTTTATACATAAAAATTTTTTTTAAAGAAACTGTAACAAAACGAGAAGAAATTTGTCTATATATGTGGAGAGGAATGAAATATAGTTTGCTTTATTAAAATTGGAGGCAGAGTTAGGATGAAAAGATACAGGGAGTTTATCTTGCAGGCATTTATTTTGATTTCAATTATTTTAGCGGTATTCATCATGTTTGTGATATTGGATATTACAGTAGTAAAAATTTATACAGGATGAGATGATAGATTCATGACAAATTAGTGCAAATAAAGGTTAAAAATTTACGTTGACGCAATTTTGTAATAAAGATATAATATAGTTAAACTAAATATAGTCTTAAGGTCCGAAAGGTTAATAGGGAAAGCGGTGAGAAGCCGCTGCAGCCCCCGCTACTGTAAGCGATGATGAGGCTCAAAATACCACTGGTGAAACCGGGAAGGTTGAGCTAAAGATGAATCGCAAGCCAGGAGACCTGCCTTAAGATGTGAAAAACACCTTCGGAGGGGAGGTTGGTAATGTGGTACATATTTGCTTTGAAAAATATGGGGCATACCTTCTCGGTATGCCTTAATTTATTGTAGCGACAAATTGTGCTGATTAGAATACAGTTGTAAAAAATAGTTTTGGGGGAATAAATTGAGAGATGTAAATGCACTAAGGAGATGATCTAAGTGAAAAAGTGGATTAAAAATATTGTAGTTTTTATCATGATAGCAGTGCTTTCATTAAGTCTTGTCTCATGCTCTCAAAAAACTCAAGAAAAAACAGCAACAAATGAAAATACGACGAAAACTGAAGTTAAAGTCACATTTCCATTAAAGATTACTGATTTCATGGGTAGACAAGTAACGATAAAAAAAGAGCCTAAAAGAATCGTGTCGTTATCCCCATCTACAACAGAATTAATTTATGCAATAGGTGCAGGCAAGGATGTTGTCGGCGTTACCAATTACGATAATTATCCCCCAGAGGTAAAAAGCGTTGCAAAAGTTGGAGGATATGAAGGGCCTAATATTGAAGCTATATTGGCACAAAAGCCTGATATAGTTTTTGCGTCAAATCTTTCTGGAAAAGATCAAATGGAGACCCTCCAGAAATCAGGTATACCGGTCGTTGTACTAGAAGCTCAAAACATAAACCAGATATATGACTCAATAAAGATATTAGGCGAAATCATAGGTAATGTAGAAAAGGGTAATGAGATCATAAATAAGATGAAAGATAAGATCAAAGAAATCAATTATAAAGTCAAAGATTTACCGAAAGTAAATGTGTTTTATGTTGTTGATACAAATGGAAACTGGACGGCTGGCAAAGGCACGTTTATTGATGAGCTTATTACATTGGCTGGAGGAAATAATGTAGCAAGTGATGCAAACGGATGGGCACAGTACAGCATGGAAAAATTGATGCAGAAGAATCCTGACGTGATAATTACATCACAACATGCCACAAATGCTAATAACATTAAAAATATGCCGGGTTATAAGGATACAAAGGCAGCAAAGGATGGCAAAATATTTATAATCTCCAACGATGACATTGTCACTAAGCCATCAAACAGAATCGTCTTAGGATTAGAAGAAATTGCAAAAGATTTGCACCCGGAGGCATTTAAATAAATTGAAAATCAAGAGAAACATATATTTCTTTATATCATTTTTAATTTTGATTGCGTCACTGGTGTTTTCTGCATCAGTGGGTGCAGTTAGGATACCATTAAAAGGCATTATTGAAATCATTTTTGGCAGTGGTAGCGAGACAAACAGTATGATATTGTTTAAGCTTAGATTTCCAAGGATAATTGAGACTGCCGTTGTAGGAATGGGACTTTCTGTCACAGGTACGTTTTTTCAAGGGTTATTAAGAAATCCAATGGCAGATCCTTATGTTTTGGGTATATCATCAGGTGCTGCTTTTGGCGCATCGATTGCAATTGTATTAGGATTAGGACTTTTTGGACTTCAATTTATGGCATTTGCATCAGCGCTTGTAACGATTTACGTGGTTTATATGCTATCTAAAAAAGGCCCAAACGTATCTATGCAGACGATGCTTCTTGCGGGGATTGCCATAAGCGCTTTTATGTCTTCCATTATTTCTCTCATGATGCTTTTAAATCATAATGAGATGTCCCAGATAGTTTTTTGGACCATGGGTGGATTTAACTTGATCACCTGGAGTCAGGTTTTTTATACAATGCCAATAATAATTATAGGATGTATTGCTTTATACACATTTTCGAGAGATTTGAATGTTATTATGACAGGAGAAGAGATAGCTGAACACCTAGGGGTTGATACAGAAAGAGTAAAAAAAATCATATTGATTGTAGGTTCTATGATAACGGCATCTTCTGTTTCAGTAGGAGGAATCATCGGCTTTGTAGGGCTTATAGTGCCACACATATCAAGGCTAATTATAGGATCTGATAACAGGACTTTAGTGCCTTTTAGTGGCATATTAGGTGCTTCATTTTTAGTGCTTGCTGACACATTAGCCAGGATAGCAATGGCACCGGTAGAGATACCGGTTGGAATCATAACGGCAGCTTTTGGAGGGCCCTTCTTTCTCTACCTTCTTATAAAAAATAAAAATAGAGAGGTAAAATAGCCATGTCCATCGTAAAAGTTGAAGATCTGCATTTTAGTTATGGCAAAATTGAAGTTTTGAGAGGTATAAATTTTGACATAGATGGCTTTAAAATGGTTGGCATTATTGGAGCCAATGGGTGCGGCAAGACTACGCTTTTGAAGAATATATCGGGGTATTTAAAACCGTATAGGGGAAATGTCTACATAGCAGGGAAAAATGTAAGCAGCATGAATTCAAGAGAGAAAGCAAGATTAATAGGTTATGTGCCACAGGATATGTACTCTGATTTCGAATTTAGTTGCATTGATATAGTGATGATGGGTAGGATACCTTATTTAAGGAGATTTCAAAAGGAGACGGAGAATGATCTTCGCATTGTCAGAGAGTCAATGATGCTCACTGATACGTGGAATTTGAGGGATAGATATATAAATGAATTAAGCGGTGGGCAAAGGCAAAGGGTCTACATCGCAAGGGCATTGGCTCAAGAGCCTAAGATTTTGCTATTGGATGAGCCGATTTCACATTTGGATGTAAAATATCAGATAGAATTGCTTTCAATACTTAAACAATTGACTGCAAAGGGCATAATCGTTTTTGCCGTCCTCCATGACATCAATTTATCATCTCAATTTTGTGACCTTATTTTGCTTATGAAGGATGGAGAGATCGCATCTATAGGGACGCCAAATGAAGTTATAACTGCAGAAAATATAAAGATGGTTTTTTCTGTGGATGCAGATGTAATAAGAAATCCCATTACAGATACACCGCTTATTGTTATTTCAAAAAGACAAGGGGATGATTTGAAAATTGTGCAAAGCATTTATGATAGCCGGAACCCATTCTGGTGTAGGAAAAACTACAATTACTATTGGCATAATAGGATATCTTTCTAAAAAGCAAAAAGTCATTCCGTTTAAAATAGGCCCTGATTACATAGATGCGGCATACCACAGGTTTGCATCTGGAAATTCTGCCTACAATTTGGATGTCTACATGCTTGGAGATGACTATGTGAAAAAGTCCTTTTTAAAGCACGCTTTATCTGGAGATGTGGCTTTAGTAGAAGGCGTCATGGGGATGTACGATGGAATCAATAATACAAGCTACGGCAGCAGTGCACATGTGGCAAAACTTTTAAATTTACCTGTTGTACTTGTTGTTGATGCATCCGGAATGGCTGCAAGTGTTTCTGCTTTAATAAAAGGATATATAGAATACGATAGAGATGTAAAGATTGCAGGCGTAATTTTCAACAGAGTTGGCGGTGAAAAGCACTACAAGCTTTTAAAAGAATGTATCGAAAGAGATTTAGGCATAAAGGCATTTGGCTATCTTCCGCATGATGATAGGATTAGTTTGCCTGAAAGGCATCTTGGACTTATGCCTATATTTGAGATAAAGGAAAATCACAATTTTAGCATTTTGTACGATAGCATAGGAGAATTTATAGACGTAGAGGGCATTCTCGATGTATGCGATGTGAATTTCAAAAAAGATGATCTAATTGAAGAAAAAGTGACAGCAAAGACAAGAGAAACTGTCAAGATTGCTATTGCATACGATGAAGCATTTAATTTTTATTATCAAGATAGCTTTGATGCACTAAAAGAAGCAGGAGCGGAATTGCTGCCTTTTAGTCCTTTACACGATGAAGCTCTTCCAAAAGATATATCAGGGATTTACATAGGTGGCGGTTTTCCAGAGGTATTTGCAGATAAACTTAGTCAAAATGTCCGCATGTTATCTTTATTAAAACACAATATTGATATTGGAATGCCTGTATACGCCGAATGCGGTGGACTTATGTATCTCACAAAAAGGATAATAGATTTAGACGGGAATGAGCACAAAATGATAGGAGTATTTGATTTAGATGCAATCATGACGAAAAGATTAATTAATTTTGGATATGTTGAAGCAGATGTATTGCAAGATAATGTTTTATTTAAAAAAGGGGATGTAGCGATGGGTCACGTCTTTCATAATTCGAAAGTTTCAGGGGAGTTTAATAATTTTGCGTATGATGTTCATAAGCCCAATTCTAAAGAAAATTGGTTATGTGGATATGTATACAAAAATTGTTTAGCAACATACGTCCATGTTAATTTGTTTTCATATCCCAATGCTGTTAATAGGTTTATTGGTAAGTGCAAAAATTATGCTGCAGGAGATGTATAAGTATGTCACTTAAGATAATGCTGCAAGGCACAGCTTCATCCGTTGGGAAAAGTTTATTGACTGCTGCACTTTGCAGGATATTTAAACAGGACGGATATTCGGTTGCGCCATTTAAGTCGCAAAACATGGCTCTTAATTCCTTTATCACAGATGAGGGGCTTGAGATGGGGAGAGCACAAGTTGTACAAGCTGAGGCAGCAGGCATAAAACCGTCTGTATTGATGAATCCAGTTTTGTTAAAGCCAAGCTCAGATAAAAACTGCCAAGTTATATTAAGAGGCAGAGTTTATGACAGCATGGATGCCTCTGAGTATCAAAAATTTAAGCCCAAACTTTTAAATATGATAAAAGAGGATTTTGACAGACTAAGTGAATCATATGACATAATCGTCATAGAAGGAGCCGGAAGCCCTGCGGAGATTAACCTTCGCGATAAGGATATTGTCAATATGGGGTTAGCTGAATTAGTCAATTCACCGGTTCTTATCGTAGGCGATATAGACAAAGGTGGTGTATTTGCCTCTATTGCAGGTACATTATTGCTTTTAAATGATGGTGAAAGGGATAGGGTAAAGGGCGTCATAATAAACAAATTTAGAGGTGACTTAGAAATATTAAAACCGGGAATAAAGATGCTGGAAGACATAATTGATAAAGATGTCATCGGTGTTGTTCCTTATACAGATGTTTATGTTGATGAGGAAGATGGAGCTACAGATGTGTATTACAAAAAAGGTGTCGGTGGATTAATAGACATTGCGGTTATAAATTTGCCTCACATATCCAATTTTACGGATTTTGAACCTCTAAAAAAGCTGCCTGACGTAAACCTTAGGTATGTCAATAAAGGAGAGAGAATAGGAGATTGTGATGTACTGATAATACCTGGCTCAAAAAATACGATAGGTGACCTTAATGCATTAAAAAGCAGCGGAATTTCAGAAGAAATACTAAACTTAAGGAGATGTGGCAAATTCATAGTCGGCATATGTGGAGGATACCAGATGATGGGCAAAAAAATATACGACCCACATTTGATTGAAGGACCTATTAGTGAGATAGATGGGCTGGGATTATTAGACATAGAAACTGTCATTTCAGAGAAAAAGGTTACGACGCAAGTGGAGGCTCAAATTTCTGGTGATTTGCCGGATTTACTGGCTCCTATAAAGGGCCTAGCTGTAAATGGATATGAGATACACATGGGATTGACTGATGCAGGTGAGAAGAGTTTCTCACGCATTGTATTAAGAAATGGTAAAAGTGCTTATTTGAATGATGGCAGCGTCAGCAGCGATGGAAAGGTATTTGGAACGTATATCCATGGAATCTTTGAAAACAGCGACTTTGTAAAAGGATTTATAAATGCAGTAAGGAGATCAAAGGGATTATCTGAGATAAACTATATTGAGGACTACAGGAAATTCAAAGAAAGGGAATACGACAGGCTTGCGGATGTGGTCAGAAATAGCTTGGACATTGGGAGAATATATGAGATAATGAAAGGCTGTAAATGAGTATGAACGTTGTAGCTGCATATATTTTAGATCTCATCATAGGCGATCCGCAAGGATATCCACATCCGGTTAGACTGATTGGGAAATTGATAAGCTTTATTGAGAGAAATTTGAGAAAAATTACAAAAACTGGTAGACAAGAAAGAATTGCGGGTTATTTCTTGTGTGCCATAGTTGTTTTTACAAGCTATATAAGTGGATACTTTATCATTTACATGCTGAAAGAAGTGAATGTGTATTTAGGAAAGATTTCAGAAGTACTTCTAATTTACACATGTCTTGCTACTAACGATTTGGCAAAATCGGCAAATAAGGTTTATGAACCGCTTAAAAGAAATGACTTAGTTGAGGCCCGCAAGATGCTGTCTTTCATCGTAAGCCGTGATACGGAAAATTTAGACTTAGGAGATATCATAAGAGGCACTGTTGAGACGGTGGCAGAAAATATATCAGATGGGATAATAGCACCTTTATTCTATGCTTTTATAGGCGGTGTACCGTTGGCATTAGCATATAAGGCTTCCAGCACCCTCGACTCAATGGTTGGCTATAGAAATGAAAAATACGAAGACATAGGATATGCGTCTGCTAAACTTGACGATGTATTAAACTTTATACCATCAAGGATAACCGGACTGCTGATAGTAGCGTCATCATTTTTGTTGGGATACGACTATAAAAACAGCTTCTATATTTTAAAAAGGGATAGATTAAAGCACGAAAGCCCAAATAGTGCACATGGGGAAGCTGCAATTGCAGGTGCTCTAGGTGTAAAATTAGGTGGACTTAACTACTATTTTGGAAAGCCTGAACTAAAGCCGAAACTGGGAGATGGCAAAGAAACACTTAAATTAGACCACATCAAAGATACTGTAAGGATAATGTATATGACATCTTTTCTGGGACTTATTTTATTCTTTGCTTTTAAAACAATATTAACAGGAGGTATATATAGATGAATACAAAAACAACAACGATTAAAAATGTAAAAACTTTGACGCTTGTGGCTATGCTTATAGCCATGAGTGCTGTTGGTGCCATGATTAAAATCTACAATACGGTTGCGTTTGATTCATTGCCTGGGTATTTTGCATCCCTTTATTTTGGAAGCTACATAGGAGCAATCGTTATTTCTTTAGGCCATATTTTTACTGCGCTTACATCTGGTTTTCCACTTGGAATACCAAATCACATCATCATTGCAGTATCGATGGCTGTATGTGCATATTTTTATTCAATTGCGTATAAAAAGTTTAATAGCTATGTAGCAGTTGCTGTTGGTACTATATTAAATGGACCTGTTGCAACACTTATTTTTGTTCCTCAATATGGTTGGGGCTTTTTCGTTCAGATGGTATTTCCGCTTACTATTGCATCGTTTGCTAATGTTTTTCTAGCGGCAGTCATCTTTAAAGCCATCTCAACTAAGATAAAAAGGTAATGAGGATGAGATATGGTAGAGAGATATAGAGATGTCTTAATAATATATGAAAGTGATACTGTATATGCAATAGCTTGCGATAGCATCGGTGCAATTGGAAATAAAGAAGGCGACATATTGAAGGTAGATGAAGAGATAGTGGGAAGGACCGTGACAAAGGTCGCAGTGTCTGAGCTTTTGTGCATTGGAGCTTGGCCAATCATCATATCGGATACGCTGTCAAATGAGATGAACCCAACTGGAATTAAAATCATAGGTGGCATAAAAAAAGAGCTAAATGACAACGAGATATATGATGTTGCTTTAACTGGTAGCACAGAGGAAAATTTTCCATCAACAATGACTGGTGTGGGCGTTACTGCCATTGGAAAGGCAGAGAAAGAGGCTTTAAAAGTACGAAAGGCTATGGCAGGCATGGAGGTAGGGCTTTTTGGTTACCCCCGTGTTGGACAAGAGGTATTGTGCTGTCATGATATTCTTTCGCTGAAAGACTATGTAAAAATATTTAGATGCGGCGAAATTGTGGAAGCAATTCCTGTAGGGTCAAAGGGAATAAAACATGAGCTTGATGTGCTTAAATTGTCATCTGGTTTGGAGTTTTTGAAAGAATACAAATCTGATTTAGATGATACAAAGTCAGGCGGTCCGTCAACGTGCTGCATTGTAGTTTACAAAGAGGGTGATAGGCGAAAAATTGAGAATCTCTTAGACAAACCGTTTGTACGTTTAGGTAGACTCATAGATGGAAGGTGAAATAAGTGGATAAATATGAGCATGGCGGCAATATTTATGTTTACAAAGAAGATGTAATAGACTTTAGCTCAAACATAAACCCTCTTGGCTTTCCAGAATGTATAAAAGACTCTATGGATGTTGCGGTTTTGACTAAGTACCCTGATGTAAACTACGCCCAGTTAAAGAGGTCTATCTCAAGATATGTAAATTTAAAAGATGAGAACATAATAGTCGGCAATGGCGCGTCCGAACTCATCTACCTATTTGTGCGGGCATTTTCGTTAAAGAGGCCCCTTATTCCATCTCCTGCTTTTTTAGAATACGAAAGGGCAGTTATATTATCAGGAGGAAATCCTTTGTACTACGAGATTCCAGAAAAAGATGGATACGTGATTGATGCAGATGAAATAGTAAATCGCCTTTTAGAAGTAGATTCTGTCATCATAGGAAATCCTAACAATCCTACAGGAAAGGGAATAAAGCGGAAAGATGTGGAATACATAGTGAAGGAAGCAAAAAAGCTTAATTTGCCGATGATGATAGATGAAGCATTCGTAGAATTTATATACGATTATAAAGAATATCAGTCTTTAGATTTCATAAAAGATTACGATAATCTTTTTGTTGTAAGAGCTGCCACTAAGTTTTTTGGACTTCCTGGGTTACGCCTTGGATACGGTTTTGGAAGTGAAAATTTGATAAAGAGATTGGAAGCTTACAAAGAACCATGGACGGTAAATGCTTTTGCTGATGCTGTAAGCAGAAGGATTTTTGAAGATGTTGAATTTATGGAAAAGACGAGAAAATATATAAGAGAAGAAATAACTTATTTGACAAGTGAGATGAAAAAGATAGATGAATTAGTCGTGTTTGATACATTGACTAACTTTATGTTGCTAAAGCTTAAACATATGCATGTGGGAGATCTAAAAGAAGAATTATTAAAAAGAGGGATACTGATTAGAGATGCATCAAATTTCAGGTATTTGGATGACAGGTTTTTTAGAGTAGCTGTAAAAAGCCATGATGATAATGTAAAACTGATAGAAGCTATAAAAGAAGTTTTAAAGTGATTTTTCTGAAAGAAGGTGTTTTTATTGGCTTTGATTATGGTGACAGGCGGCGCAA
Source organism: Thermoanaerobacterium thermosaccharolyticum DSM 571 (assembly GCF_000145615.1). Taxonomy (NCBI): domain Bacteria; kingdom Bacillati; phylum Bacillota; class Clostridia; order Thermoanaerobacterales; family Thermoanaerobacteraceae; genus Thermoanaerobacterium; species Thermoanaerobacterium thermosaccharolyticum. The sequence continues at coordinate 2,259,061 of NC_014410.1, read as the reverse complement.
GGTCTGGCAAAAGCCAGTTTGCAGAAAGCCTTGCAATGAAATACGGTGGTTACAGCGTCCTTTACATCGCTACATCTATACCGTTTGATGACGAGATGAAAGAAAGAGTTAGAAGGCATAAAGAAAGAAGGCCAAAAGAGTGGGATACAGTAGAGGCTTATAATGGCATTCGTGATATTATAAGAAGCATAGACAAAAAAGCTGTGCTTTTGGACTGCCTGACTGTCATGGTGTCGAATCTACTTTTAGAAATTGATATGACGTGGGAAGAGAAGAATTTAGAAGATGTAGACAGAGCCGAAGAAAAAATAAGCGCCGAAGTTGATGGTTTGATTACTGCCTCTAAAGAGAACGATAAAGATGTCATAATAGTCACAAACGAAGTTGGCATGGGTCTTGTTCCTGAGTATAAATTGGGAAGAATATTTAGAGACATATCAGGCAGGATGAACAAAAAAATTGCGGAAAATGCTGATTATGTTTATTTTATGGTTTCAGGCATACCTTTAGAAATAAAGAACAAAAATAACCGTTTATTTTAATGTGGTGAGCATGATGGAAGAAATAAAGGTTTTGATATTATCATTTCAATTTATGACAAGGATACCTATTAATATTCAAATTAATGTAGACAGAAATGACTTCCACAAGATGGTCAAATATTTTCCTTTTGTAGGTGGAGTTGTTGGCGCTATTGCAAGCCTCATGTTTTATGCTGTGAAAAATATATTTCCCCGGGAAATAGCCGTTACAATGGCCATGGTGTCATTGTATATTTTAACAGGTGCAATGCACATAGACGGGTTTGCAGACACATTTGATGGTCTTTTCAGCAATAAAGGCAAAGATAGAATGCTTGAAATAATGAGGGATTCAAGGCTTGGTACAAATGGAGTTCTTGCTTTAGTATTTTTAGTAATTTTAAAAATACTGTTTTTGTCCCACATCAAAGATAATCTTATATATTCAACATTAATATTGATGCCTCTCTTTGGACGTTTTTCGATAATTTTAGCAGCGTACGTATCAAAATCAGCAAGAGGCGGAGAAGGGCTTGGAGGCCTTATCATCGGCAAGATATCTACTGTAGAGCTTTTGCTGGGCTTTTTATTTACATCGATTGTTGGCTTTTTATTCGTCCAATTCACAGTATTTTTGAAACTTCTAGCTGTTTCATCTATTATCGCGTACACGATCACAAAGTACATTTCATTGAGAATAGGCGGGATGACTGGAGATACATTAGGTGCAGTAAATGAATTTACAGAGCTTGTAATTGCTACTTTGATGTATTTAATGAGCATCCAAAAATTCCTTACATAAGCGTTTTATGCTTAGGGCCTGATCAAGTAGCCAATCGGTTATGAATTAATTGTGTATGATTTTGAGTCTAAATTTATAATATTGATTATCATAACAATTTGATGTATCATAAGTATGAAGGAGATGATCGTATGCGCACAACGATAAATGTATCTGAGGATATTCTCAAAGAAGCTGAAATGCTGTATGAGACAAACAATAGGTCAAAAGCTGTTGAAGAAGCTTTGAAGGATGCCATAAGGATAAAAAAATTGCAGCATTTGATGGAACTTAAGGGAAAGATAAACTTTGCAATAGATTCTTCAGACATTGAAAAATTAAGGAGCATGGAAATAGATGAAAGATAAAATACTTGTTGATACATCTGTATGGATAGAATATTTTAGAAACAAACAAGGAATTGCTGAGATTATCGACGATATGCTGATGCAAGATAGAGTTTATATTATGGGTCTTATAATTGCTGAACTTCTTCAAGGAGTAAAGACAAAAAAAGAGTTGGAAATGCTTGAAAGGTATATTGATTCGATTCCGACAGTACCATGTGATGACAAAGATTGGATAGAGGCTGGAAGGCTTTCTTTTAAATTAAGGAAAGATGGCAAGATTATTCCCTTATCAGATGTGCTAATTGCTGCTACATCGCTTAAAAATAACATGATGATATTTTCATTTGATCAACATTTTAAAATGATAGACGGCGTTAAATTGTTTGACCCTATGACCATTTAACTGTATAATGGAGTTAAGACAGTTCGCAAAATCCTGTCTATAAACAAAACTACGGAGGAGATAAAATTGAACAAAAAAACAAAGAAGATAGTCTATGGTGCATTGATCGCTGCTTTGTACGCAGTTATGACAATAGCACTTGCACCAATAAGCTACGGACAGATCCAAGTTAGAGTAGCTGAAGCACTTACGGTTTTGCCTTTCTTTTCATCATATTCCATTTTAGGACTTTTTGTAGGATGTATAATTGCGAATATGGTTGGCGGCAATGGAGTATTTGATATTGTCTTTGGCTCACTGGCAACTTTAATTAGCGCTGTAATCACGTACTATATTGGCAAATCCAATCTTAAATATAAGCGATATTTGGCGCCTCTACCGCCTGTTGTAATAAACGCAGTCATAATCGGCATAGAATTGAATGTCGTTTTTAAATTGCCACTTGTGGCGTCAATGTTGTGGGTAGGATTAGGTGAGATGGTTGCATGTTATGTATTGGGATTACCTCTTCTTTTGTATATAGATAAAAATGAGAAAATAAAAGAAATGCTTGGTTAGATTAATATTTATTTAACGAAGGCTTGAAAGAAGTCTCCCATCCTCTATAGGTGGGAGATGAATTTTTATTGTTTTCCATAACATTATATGCTATAATATTATCAGGAGTAAAAAGTAAAGACAATTAGGCATAACAGCCTAAGAGTAATATTTTTGTAGGGAAGGTTCCTCCCGAAATTACGCCTATGGAGATTGTGTAAGACCTGCTGTGAATAACAGTAGGCAACGGTCTATGAAGTAGGAAGCTTCATCCTCTATAGGATGGAGTAGGTTCACTTTGAATTACAGCTTACATCCTGATAAAATAGTATCAGGATTATTTTTTTGAGGAAGATGCTATGTTTGGATATGTAAAGCCGTATAAACCTGAGATGAAGATAAAGGATTACGATGTTTTTAAAGCATACTACTGCGGACTTTGCAAGGAAATAGGCAGAAGATATGGCGAGACAAGCCGCTTAACGTTAAACTATGAGCTTACTTATCTGGCAATCTTTTTATCAGGTCTATCGGATGAGGAGATCGACATTAAGCTCGAAAGCTGTATTGCAAATCCGCTTAAGAAGAAGCCAATCATAAAAGAAAACCCATTTGTAAAGTATTCTGCTGATATGAATGCAATACTAGTCTATTATAAATTTATAGACGACAAAGCAGATGGGAAAGCCACTGCCAGTTCTTTTTTGGAGGTTTTATTTAGAAAGCAATTTAAAAAATCATATAAGCTGCATACGGAAAAGGCACAAAATATAAGAAAACACCTAGAAACTTTGCAGAATCTTGAGAAGGGGAAATGTTCTTCTGTGGATGAATCTGCAGAGCCATTTGCGAATATTTTGCGTGAGGTTTTTCTTTATGAAAATTTGGATATAGATGAAAAAGATTATAAAAAGGTTGAAGAGATTGCATATCATTTAGGAAGATATATATACATTTTAGATGCGTATAATGATTTAAAAGGCGATATAAAAAATGGAAACTACAATCCTTTTATATATCAGTATAATCTTACCGACAAAAATGGCGAGATAGAGCTTAATAACACATTGAAAGAGATTAATGAGTGGACAAAATTTAATCTGACTTTCACTCTTTCTACAATTGTGAAATTGTATGAGCAATTGAAATTCAAGAAAAATATAGGCATTATTGATAATATTTTTAGAATAGGACTGTACATGGAATTTATGAGAATTATGGAAGGAGAAAAATCATGCAGAACCCATACGAAGTTTTAGGATTAAAAGAAGGGGCTTCAATAGAGGAAGTTAAAAGGGCTTATAGGGAACTTGTGAAGAAGTATCATCCTGATCAGTATGCTGATAACCCGTTAAAAGACCTTGCAGAAGAAAAATTGAGAGAAATAAATGATGCATATAAAGCGATAATGGATGGATATGCTGGTTCTAATAATTACAACCATGACAGAAGTTATAACAGTGGAAATACGACATACAGTGATAATGAATCCATGTACTATGAAGTGATAAATGCCCTCAATAGAAATGATTTATATGCAGCAGAGAACATATTAAATACTATGAGAGACAGAAGTGCACAGTGGTATTATTTGTATGGTCATATAAATTACAGAAGGGGAAGATTTGGAGAAGCGTACAACTGCTTTAGGATGGCTGTCAACATGGACCCAAATAATATGGAGTACCGTGAAGCTTTAAACAACATGGAAATGCAAAGAGGTGTGTATCAAGGGGATGTCTACAGGAGGACCATGAATGATGATTGCTGTCAGACCCTCTTTACTATATGGGCATGTGATACCTGCTGCGAATGCATGGGTGGAGACATGTTTAGATGTTTTTAAGGAGCTGATTTTATGTTAAATGCAAAATCACTGTCATTGGGTGGCGTGATTGCAGCTTTAAATATAGTTATACTTTTTATTGCATCGATTATGCCTACCAGCAGGCTCTTTTTTCTCGTTGTATCATCATTTGCAATTTCAATAATGGTCATAGAAACAGGTAGTATGGGAGGATTTGTATTTTATTTGGCCACGTCTGCTTTATCACTTATATTGATTCCTAATAAAATGATATCAATCTATTACATATGTTTTTTTGGGTTTTACGGCATCATAAAGTCTTACATAGAGAAAAAGCACATTAGAAGGTATATGGAATTAGCGCTTAAACTTATAGTGTTTAATATATCATTATTTACAGTTTACATCATATTTGACAGGATTTTTATGATGAAGATATTTGTAACTGGTTTCCCGTTTATTGCATTTTTTATATTATTGCAAATATCATTTTTGGTATATGATTATGTATATACTGTCTTCATATCATTTTACTACAGAAATGTAAAAAGGCATTAATGAAATTATGTTATGCATTAATGCCAAATACAAGCTGTACAATTGTTCCAAATAGATACGACAGCACAGCAGCACCGATTCCTGACAATACCATTTCCATCATTTTACTCTTAATGGATAAACTCTCTGAAGCAATTGAGACAACTGCACCTACAATTGATAGAGCAATAGCTGCAAACACTACGGAAAATACTAAAGCTATAAGCGATGACGACGTGATAAAGAAGTAAGGTATAACAGGGAATATAAGTCCTGCCAAGTACGCAAGTCCTGTGTATAAAGCCGATTTTATTTCATTTTCTTTTACTTCTTCCACAAGCAAGTTTGCCATTGTATTTTCGTTGTCGCTAAGCTTTTCAACAACCTCTCTGCTTACGTCATCGGGTATGCCTGAATCATTTAACTTGTTTAGAAGCTCTTCTTTTGCTCTGTCTTTTGATACATTAAATAAAAGCTCCATTTTGTTTTTTATGCCTTCATTGACTTGCCTCTGTGACCTGACGGATGTGTATGCTCCAATAGCCATAGATAAAGCACCTGCTATTCCTACAACAAGACCTGATGTGCCAACAACCAGCGGCTTATTTTGATATACGGCAGAAAGCCCTGTTACAGTTCCCAGTATTTCTACAAGTCCATCATTCATGCCCAGTATGAAATCCCGTATATTTGAAAAGTTGACTTCTTTATTTTGTTTTCCTAGATTTTTTTCATGCTCAAATTCATCTTCTATTATTTGGGAAAGCATCTGGCGTTCTTTTTCGGTTAATATAGGATCTTTGTAATAGCTATAGTATTCATCAGTGCTGTTTGATTCTTTCATCTCTAAAAGAATTATAAAAAGTTTGCTTCCCAGCAATGTCCTTAATACTTTATAAAACCACAAACTGCGGTTGTGTATTCTAGAGCTGACTTTTACACCTCTATCGCTTAAAAATGTGTACCAAAATTTTGTATGCTTTGCTTCAATTTTTGCAAGTTCCTCAAATATTTCGCGTATTTCTTTTTTAGATTCTACTTTTGCCAAGTAAGAATAAAGCTGTTTTGCTTCAAATTCATCGTAGTAAAATTTTTTTGCTTTATCTAGTGCGCCCATTTCTACTCACTCCCTTAAATCTTATTTTATAATATGTGGTATAAATATACAAGAAGAAGCCTCTAAATCTGAAAAATATTATTATAAGCGAACTATTAATGGAGATTTCGTAATATATCACGATGAACGTAACACAGTTTGGCGTATGAGCGGAAGCTAAGCCAAACAACGCATAGACGGCTTTAGCCAAACAAGTGAAGAGAATCGATGATATATTTGATAAGCGGAATTTGTGAGCGTTAATAATATTTTTCTAAATTAATAGAGGCTTCAGCGAATTATAATAAGGAAGGATATTATCATAAGTGAATGATTAACTACGCTTGATAATATCCTTTATATTATATGCTTTTAAGTATTACTTTTTGGCTTTTTCAAGGGCATTTTTAACAGCTATTTTCCAGTTTGTAGTCGTTTCTGTCGCGCCTGCTATAGTATCTACATTGTAGGTTTGTTTTTTAATCATTTCATTTGCCATATCTACTCTGAATTTTTTTAAATTTGGATAGACTTTACCAGTTTGTGGGTCTTTTTTGCCGGTCCACTTATCATAGTTGATTTCTTTTCCGCTATTATCTAGTCTTCTTAAAGTTATGCTTGTTATTTTGCCGCCCTTTATAACTACTGTTGCATTTTCGCTACCTTTAGACCATTTTGGCCCGGCTCCAGTATATGTACCATCTTTGTACGATGTTTTAGGTGTCGTTTGAGGTTTAGGCTTTTGCGTTGAAGATTTTGTCGTAGTCTTACAAGATACGAGACTTAATACAAAAATTAATATTAAAATGATTGATAGTATTTTTTTTGATGTTTTCATTCTATTCCTCCTAGTATCTTTTTTTCTTTATTATTTTTCTACAAGGTATTAATATTATTCAATGATTTTAAAATAATGGATATATAACTTTTACAATTTGTTAATCGATCTAACAAAATTTTGACACAACTTATGGATATAATAGTAGTACAAAGTTAGGTGATTGTGAAACTATGAGACGAAAATTTACAGCTAGCAATCAATAGAGGAAGATATAGGAAAGATACAGTATACCAGAGAGTACATTTAATCAAGAAAGGTCTGAATTTTATTGATGAACATTGAAAACAGAAAAAAACAGGCATGACAAATAGACCCCAATGATTTATGCAAATGAGGTAGATGCTTAAGTTTAGCTGGCTGTTGAATTAAGCAGCTATAGACTTAACAGAACGAATTTTATCTATAGCTCCCATACGGTATGCTAGTAAAACAGTAATAAGATGCGCAGCACCAGCCATGAAGAAATCTGCCTTGATGGTTTTGCGGTCTCTAGCCTGGAGATTACCAAGCTGCAGGGGAAGTTTGAGCCTAGAGATAACCTGCTCAATGATATGTCGAAAATCAGCTATTTGATTCCATTGCTCTGTATCTCTAGGAATAGGGGTATGAACTCTATAATTATCTTTGGGATATGTATAAAACATTCTGCCACAATCGGAAGTTGTACATTTATCCTCGCAGGAACAAACATATTTGCCACCAGGTAACTTTTCAGTTTTAGGGCAAATAAACTTGTTCCTAAAGGAACGGTTTTTACCTTTACAAGAGCCATCCCATTTCATTGGAAGAGATGGGTCCTTTGGGCATGTAGGAATACCATCTTCATTAATTCCTGGCTTGCCGAAATTTTTTCTGGTATTTCTAGGATTAAGAGCAATGACAGGCAGAATGCCATGATTCTCAAAGAGATATTTATAGTTTGGGACATCATCGAAGCCAGAATCAGCAGTCATAGCATAAATATTAAAGTTACGATGACGCTCAAAAAAATTCTCCATAGCAGGTATAAGCAGTTTTCCATCCCATGTAAGTTTAACTTCTTCAGGGGATGCGGGCTCAGAGCTATCAGTATAATCATTAAAATCCGGCTGGTAATCGCAAAAGTCCATATGTCTTAAAATGCCGAGGGCATTAGACACAACTATAGTTTTGTGGGCATAACAGAAAGTACCATTGATATATTGCAATTTAATATTAGGGTCAACAGAAGCAGTTTTAGGCATTTGATTATAGGCCATTTTATAGATGTCTTCTTTTGACTTGTCCTTGTTAAAGTATTGAAGCTTTTTAACAAGAGCATTAAAGAATTTGGGGTTGTTTTCCTTAACATAGCATTCAATACCAGTAGTATCCATAATATAAACTTCAGCAGGATTGATGCCTAATTCTTTTTCAAGGGCTTGGCCAATTTCCTGACAAATAGGTTCAGTAATATCGACTAACTTATGAAAGAAGGCTTCAATGTCATCACAGTAATCCTGTTTGAACCTTGAGTAAAAAGAAGCATCAGGAACAGTATTAAGCCCACAAAAATCACGGAGTTCTTTTGAAAATGACAAAAAAGTAATAAGTAAATCAATAGTTGGTATAGAAAGTAACTTTTGCAACAGTAAGGTTGAAACAATTGAATCGAGAGAATTATCATGAGGGCGACCAGTAGCTTTATTATAGTGAAAATACCAATTTACAGGGATTAACTCACAAATATTAATATACTGGTCAAGAAGCTCAAGCAACTGAGGTTTTTGAACAACAACAAATTTATGAAAATCATCAATAAAATCAGAAAAATGAAGTTGCTTTATCATGCAGGATCTCCTTTCACTTTGGTTTGATTTTGAATATTTGGTATAATATATAATTCGGCAAAAGTGGAGGAAAATCCTGCTGATATATAAAATAAAACCCTTTAAAATCAATAATTTTGGGGTTTTACAAAAAGCTAAGTAGTACAAAGTTAAAAGGAGGTGCAAAGTTAAGTACAAATATTGAAAAATCTAATTACACTTTATATGAAAAAAGAGGTAATGGTCGATGACAAAAGGAAAGAAAATTTTGGCTGTAACTTTGATGAGCGCAATGCTGATTTCGACTGTAGCTTTTGCTGATGAAGTTGCTTCACCACAACAGAGTAGCAGCAATACTACATTACAGACAGCACCAAACAAAGTCGATCCTATACAGAGATTAGAAAGCATTAAAGCAAAGGTTACTCAAAAATACAATGAAGGTAAAATAAGCAAGAACAAGTATGACAGCATAATTGCAAAAATAAATAATATGGAGCAACAAATAAACGATTTTAACGAAGGCTTGAAAGAAGTCTCCCATCCTCTATAGGTGGGAGATGAATTTCTATTGTTTTCCATAACATTATATGCTATAATATTATCAGGAGTAAAAAGTAAAGACAATTAGGCATAACAGCCTAAGAGTAATATTTTTGTAGGGAAGGTTCCTCCCGAAATTACGCCTATGGAGATTGTGTAAGACCTGCTGTGAATAACAGTAGGCAACGGTCTATGAAGTAGGAAGCTTCATCCTCTATAGGATGGAGTAGGTTCACTAAGTTGACACTTGATCAAAAAAGGCAGAAACTTATAACTGATTATACTGCTGCTGTAAATAAGAAAGTGCAAAATGGGAAGATAACACAGGATAAAGCGAATGAGCTTATTAAAAATTACACAGATAAGGTAAATAAATGGGATGGAACAGGTTTCCCACCGGGAATGAAAGGCATGTTCATGGGCTTTAAAAATTTCAATGGAGGTGCTTACAAGAGATTTGAAAATGCTCTTGATAAAGCAGTGAAAGACAATAAGATAACGGAAAGCCAAAAGCAAGATATATTGAATTATTTTAAAGGCAATAAAGACAAATCGGGAAGTACATCAAGCACTACAACTCAGTCGAATTCATAAAAATAAAGGGCAGTTTAATCTGCCCTTTATCCTAAAACAACTCACTTGTTATGTACATGTAAAGTGGGACTACAAATAAGCTTAATAGATTTGTTGCGGCTATCATAATCGATGGATACTTTTGATCGCTATTGTAGGCATGTGCTACAATTGCAATTTGCGTCATTACAGGAAGCGCACTTTGAATTACAAATACTTTTTCCATCAATACGTTAAGCTTAAAAAAGTGAAGTACCAGTATTGTGATTAACGGTGTTATTATAGACCTTCCTAAAAGCAAGAATACAACAGTGTTGTCGAATTTAAAATCTTTTAAGTCTGTAAGGTATATTGATATGCCGATGAAGATCATTGAAAGGGGTGTCGTCAGTTGTCCGATGTATTTAGCTGTATCTGCAATGAATTGTGGTGTCTTGAATCCTATTAGAATGAAAAATATCCCCATCAGGTAACCTAAAAGGGGAGGAGAGAAGATTTTCTTAAAAGCCTGATATAGAGAGAAATTTCCTTGAGAACTTTCTACATCCTTTCTTATGTTGTAAAGCCCCATCGTCCAAAATAGTGTGGTGTTTGCAACGTAGTATAGAAGCACATATGGTACTGCTTTATTTCCAAAGAGAGCCTGATTTATAGGAAGTCCAACGAATATCGTATTAGAAAAAGCAAATATTGCAGAAAATAAACCGATTTTTTTTCTGTCTAATTTAAGAAATATGACTAAGAAATACGCAATAGTATATGATGCAAAAATGCTTACAAAGGCAGCAATTAAACCTAATATCATATGTAATAGTTGATTCTTTTGGAGGTTTTCAACCACTGTATAAAACATTAGAGCAGGGAGCGAAATTTTTACTACAAGTTTCGAAAATAATTCAGATGCGTCTTCGTCAAACCATTTTTTCATTGCAAGTACGTATCCGATTATAATTATAAAGACTATAGGCAAAATACTTTCAATACCCTTTAAGAAAACCAATGTTATTCCCCCAGAAAAAGTTATACATTTATAATAATACATATAAAAATAAAAGTCAGAAATGCTCTTTAAGAGCTAAAGAGCATCTTTCGGTGATTTATATTAGTTTTTCCAGATTGTTTTTAATTTCGTTCAAAAATTCTTTTGTGTTTACCGATTTTTTATTTGGGAGATCAGAAATTGCAACTAGGTCTTTTGTCATTATGCCGCCTTCTATAGTTTTTAATGATGCTTCTTCTAATTTTTCGGCAAATTTCACAAGGTGCCTATTATTGTCTAATTCTCCGCGTTTTTTCAAGGCGCCTGTCCAAGCAAATATAGTAGCAATTGGATTAGTAGATGTTTCCTCGCCTTTTAGATATTTATAGTAATGACGTGTCACTGTGCCGTGAGCGGCTTCATATTCAAAATCTCCCTCAGGAGATACTAATACTGAAGTCATCATAGCTAGGCTTCCAAAGGCTGTTGCCACCATGTCGGACATTACATCGCCGTCGTAGTTCTTTAAGGCCCATATCATTCCGCCTTCAGATCTTATTACGCGTGCAACTGCGTCATCTATAAGTGTGTAAAAATATTCAATACCTGCTTCATTAAATTTATCTTTATATTCATTTTCATACATATCATTGAATATGTCCTTAAATGTATGGTCGTATATCTTTGATATGGTATCTTTAGTTGCAAACCATAAGTCCTGTTTTTGGCTTAATGCATAGTTAAAACATGCTTTTGCAAAACTTTTTATTGATTTATCTAGGTTGTGCATTCCAATTAGAATGCCCGGACCATCGAATTCGTGAATAGTCTGCCTTTCTACGTCACCATCTTTGTAAGTTACAACGAGTTCAGCTTTTGCAGCCTTTTCAAGCCTGTATTCTACGTCTTTGTATACATCTCCGTAAGCATGACGGGCAATTGTTATAGGCTTTGTCCAACTTTTAACCAGAGGTTTTATTCCTTTTACAAGTATAGGAGTTCTAAAAACAGTTCCGTCTAGTATGGCTCTTATGGTCCCGTTAGGGCTTTTCCACATCTTTTTTAATTTATATTCTTCTACTCGCTGAGCATTTGGTGTTATTGTTGCGCATTTAACACCGACTTTATGCTTTTTTATTGCATATGCAGCATCAATAGTTACCTGATCATCTGTTAGATCTCTATTTTTTAGACCAAGGTCGTAGTATTCAGTGTTCAGGTCAACAAAAGGCTCTATCAGCATTTGTTTGATCATCTGCCAGATAATTCTGGTCATCTCGTCGCCATCTAGCTCCACAATGGGATTTGTCATTTTTATTTTTTCCCTCATACCATTCGCTCCTCAATTGTAGTTTATAACATTAATTATATAAAACAATAAACAGATAAACAAGAGAAAAATTTGAAGAAGGCTTTTTTGATTATATAAAATTAATGAGCGAAGATGACTTCGCTCATTAATAAGTATCTATTATTAGTCTTGTTTTGCAAGTTTTTCGTATGTCTCGTATTTTTCTTTTGCAAGTTCTTCAGCTTTTTCAAAGAGGGCTTCTGCTCTGTCAGGGAATGTCTTAGCAAGCGATGAATAACGAACTTCACCCATGATAAATTCTTTGTATGATGCTGTTGGAGCTTTTGAGTCAAGAATGAATGGATTCTTGCCTTCAGCTTTAAGTAGAGGATTGTACCTATATAGATGCCAGTAACCAGCCTCTACAGCTTTCTTTTCTTCAATTTGACTGCAGCCCATGCCAGACTTAATACCATGGTTTATACATGGTGCATAAGCTATTATAAGTGATGGACCAGGATAGCTTTCAGCTTCTTTTAATGCCTTTATGAGCTGTGCCTGATTTGCACCCATAGCAACTTGTGCAACATAAACATATCCGTAGCTCATAGCAATACGTCCTAGATCCTTCTTACCGATTGCTTTACCAGCTGCAGCAAATTGTGCAACAGCACCTACAGGTGTTGCTTTTGATGACTGTCCACCAGTATTTGAATATACTTCTGTATCAAATACAAGCACATTTACATCTTCACCAGATGCAAGTACATGGTCAAGTCCACCGAAACCTATATCATATGCCCAACCGTCACCGCCAAATATCCATTGTGACTTCTTAACCAAGTATTCTTTTCTATCAAGTATTTCATTTAATACTTCTTTAATCTTTGTATCATTTGTGCTGTAGTCCTGTATTAAAGAAACTATTATATTTGCTGTTTTCTTTGTTATTTCTGAGCTATTGAAATTGTCGAGCCATAACTTAAGGGCATTCTTTAAGTCTTGTGTTAAATCTAATTCTAATGCTTCTTTTACTATATCAGCAAGTTTTTCTCTTTGCTGCTTTACAGCTAACGCCATACCAAAACCGAATTCGGCATTATCTTCAAAGAGAGAGTTTGCCCATGCCGGACCATGACCGTCTTTGTTTACGGTGTATGGTGTAGATGGAGCACTGCCACCCCATATTGATGAGCAACCTGTAGCATTTGCAATGAGCATCCTATCGCCAAATAGCTGTGTTACAAGTCTTGCATATGGCGTTTCACCGCATCCTGCACAAGCACCTGAGAACTCCAGTAATGGCTGTTCAAACTGGCTTCCTTTTACGGTGTCTGTACCCAGTGGATTTTCTTTATGTGAGAGAGACATAGCGTATTCCCAATTCTTTGCTTGATCTAATTGTGTCTCAAGTGGCTTCATAACAAGTGCCTTTTCTTTTGAAGGACATGTATTTGCGCAGACGCCGCACCCTGTACAGTCAAGCACACTTACCTGAATTCTGAAGTTCAGACCTTCTAACCCTTTTCCTATTGCTTTCTTTGAAGTAAATCCTTCAGGTGCATTTTTTACTTCTTCTTCATTTAGAAGGAATGGTCTTATTGCTGCGTGTGGACATACATATGCACATTGATTGCACTGTATGCAGTTGTCTATCTGCCATTCAGGTACATCTACTGCGATGCCGCGTTTTTCATAAGCTGCTGTACCCATCGGGAATGTACCATCTTCCATGCCGACGAATGCACTTACAGGCAGTTTATCTCCTTCTTGTCTATTCATTACATCTGCTATATTTTTGATAAAGTCTGGTACATTTCTTGTTTCTTTGACTTCATCTTGAGCATCCGCCCATGACGCTGGAACATCAACTTTTACAAGTGCATCTATTCCACGATCAACAGCCGCATAGTTCATGTTTACTATCTTTTCGCCTTTATGACCGTATGATTTAACAATAGCCTCTTTTAAGTGTTTTACTGCGTCTTCTATAGGGATGATATTTGCAAGCTTGAAGAATGCGGATTGCATTATCATGTTTATTCTAGCTCCAAGACCTAATTCTTTAGCTATGTCAACAGCATTTATGATGTAGAATTTGATGTTATTTTTAGCGATGTATCTCTTCATGGACGCAGGTAATTTTTCATCAAGTTCTTCTGGCTTCCATGTGCAGTTTAATAAGAAAGTACCGCCTTTCTTAAGTCCAGCAAGAACATCATAATTATATACATATGCTTGTTTATGGCATGCTACAAAGTCAGCATTGTTTATAAGGTATGTTGATCTTATTGGCTTCTTACCAAAACGCAGGTGTGATATTGTTACACCGCCTGATTTCTTTGAGTCATATGCAAAATAAGCTTGCGCATACATATCAGTGTTGTCGCCGATAATCTGTATAGCGCTCTTGTTTGCACCGACTGTTCCGTCTGAGCCAAATCCCCAGAATTTGCAGCTTATCGTACCTTCTGGTGTTGTTTCAATTTCTTCACCGACAGGAAGTGATGTATGTGTAACATCGTCAACTATACCTATTGTGAAGTTGTTTTTCGGTGCGTCAGATTTTAAGTTGTCAAATACAGCCAATATCTGAGCTGGTGTCGTGTCTTTTGAACCAAGTCCATAACGTCCGCCTACAATTACAGGTCTTAACTCACTATCGTAGAAAGCTGCTCTTACGTCTTCGTAAAGAGGTTCGCCAAAAGCACCTGCTTCTTTTGTCCTATCCAATACAGCAATTTTCTTTACTGTCTTTGGTATTGCATTTAAGAAATGCTTGAATGAGAATGGCCTGTACAGATGTACTTTTACAACACCTACTTTTTCGCCCTTCTTCATCAAATAATCGATTGTCTCTTCAATTGTCTCTGTTACGGATCCCATCGCTACTATAATGCGTTCAGCATCTGGTGCGCCATAGTAGTTGAACAATTTGTACTCTCTGCCAGTTATCTTGCTTATTTCATTCATGTAGTATTCTACTATTTCAGGAATAGCATTATAGTACCTATTTGATGCTTCTCTTTCTTGGAAGTAGATATCAGGGTTTTGAGCTGTTCCTCTCGTTACGGGATGCTCTGGATTTAATGCTCTTTTTTTGAATGCTCTTACAGCATCCATATCTAGAAGCTTTCTTAAATCCTCATAATCCATTACTTCAATTTTCTGATACTCATGGGATGTCCTAAATCCGTCAAAGAAATGCAAAAATGGCACTCTACCTTTTATAGCTGATAAATGTGCAATGGAGCCTAAATCCATTACTTCTTGAACACTGCCAGATGCAAGTAGAGCAAATCCTGTTTGCCTACAAGCCATAACATCCTGATGGTCTCCAAAAATAGACAGTGCGTGTGATGCAAGTGCACGAGCACTAACATGGAATACGCCTGGCAAAAGCTCACCAGCAATTTTATACATATTAGGAATCATTAATAATAAGCCTTGCGATGCTGTGAATGTTGTTGTTAATGCACCAGCAGCAAGAGATCCATGAACTGCACCAGCAGCACCTGCTTCTGACTGCATCTCTATAACTTTTACTTCTTGCCCAAATAAATTCTTTCTACCATGGGCACTCCACTCATCAACATGTTCTGCCATAGGTGATGATGGAGTTATCGGATAGATGGCAGCTACTTCTGTGAAAGCATATGCCACATGTGCAGCGGCTGTATTGCCATCCATGGTTTTCATAACCTTCGACATCGTATTTCCCCTCTCTTTTATAATTTATATTAAATCTAAGGATATATAAGCAAACTATTATAATACAGCGTGAACAAACATGTACTGTTATACAACAGCAGTTAAGCGATTATATAACAGTTTTTTGAAAATGCTTATATATATACCTTTAGACTTTATATAACAGTTCCATGATAATTATATCACAGATAATCAAAATATAAAAATATTTTTTGTCAAAAATTTATTCATTTTCAGCAAAAAAATTATAAAAAGCATTATGATCAGGTCATATTATGTGCTATAATATTATTAAAATAATATTTATTATCACCAAAAATATCGGCTGATTGTGTATTTTGTTAAATTAGGATTGACTTTAATGCTTGAAAATGATAGAATAAATTACATGAATTTTTTCTATATTGAAGGAAATCAAATAGGGGGTTTCTATGAATATCTACTAAATATCATCGTTGTTTAGCCAGTATTTATCTAGAGCAATAGATAGATAGTGGCTTTTATAAAATATTAAAAATATTAAATTTTGCATTATATCATATCTAATATTTCAAAAAATTCTGCGGGATGCATAGTGAAAGGAATGAGAATATAAGAGATGGAAAATGATATTTTAGATTATTTCATATTGCCTGATGATGTCCTAGAAATTTTAAAAAGTGGGAAAGAGATAATTATTCCTGAAAGCAGAGAAGAACTGTTAAACTTGACTATGGGTGGCGGCGAGAACGATACATTTGAGGTATCATACGATGTGCCTGGACGAGGAAAAGTTGTTGAAGCGACTGTAGCAAGATGCAAAAATGGTTTTGCTATAAATTATCCTGAACCTTATATGAGGCGCCGGGAACCAAACTGCATGGTGATAGCCGATGATAAAGACACTGATAAGGTTAGATATAAAGACAGATTTGGTGAAGATTTTGAGCCTTTAAGGGTAAAGACATTTCAATGGCTGAAAGAGCAAGACTTAATTGTGATGCCATTTATGGCTGGCGATGAAAGCTTGGGATATGCTTCATTGGTTATTGCACCAAAAAATGCTGGTTTTTTTGTCCTTGCGCTTGCGGATATACAGGGATTTATACCGAAGGACAAAATAAATAAAGAATTTAAACCTCTTTCTATAATATTTGTGGCACCTCCTTTTAGACATACACACTTTGGTGGCAAGCAGGTTGTTGTTCACAACAGACTTGAAAATATGCAAGAACTTTTCTCATATAATTTGTACCCAGGTCCAAGTGCAAAAAAAGGTGTTTACAGTGTTCTCTTAGATATAGGCGAAAGGGAAGGATGGATAACAGCACATGCTTCTACGGTAAGAGTAATAACACCATATGACAATATAATGACTATTATGCATGAAGGTGCCAGTGGCGGTGGAAAGAGTGAGATGACTGAGCAACTTCCAAGGGAATTAGATGGAAGGATTCATTTTGGTACTAATATCGTAACGAAAGAGAAATTTTACATGGAGCTAAAGGAGAACAGCGAATTACAGCCTGTTACAGACGATATGGCCCTTTGCCATCCAATTTATCAAGATACAAACAAGAAATTGGTGGTTAAAGATGCAGAAAATGGTTGGTTTATACGACTGGATCATGTTACAGAGTACGGGTCAAGCCCAGATCTTGAGAAATTATGTATACATCCTAAAGAGCCATTGCTATTTTTAAATATCGATGGTGTTCCTAACTCTACATGCCTTATTTGGGAGCACATAGAAGATAGTCCGGGAAAGCCATGTACAAATCCGAGAGTTATAATGCCAAGAGGATTCATATCAAATACTGTTGATGAAGCTGTTGAAGTTGATATAAGGAGTTTTGGGGTGAGAACACCGCCATGTACTAAGGAAAATCCATCATATGGCATATTGGGATTACTGCACGTACTTCCACCATCTATTGCTTGGCTTTGGAGACTTGTAGCGCCAAGAGGGTATGCAAATCCAAGCATAATAGATACAGAAGGCTTAAGCAGTGAAGGTGTTGGCTCATATTGGCCATTTGCTACTGGAAAGATGGTTCGGCATGCCAATCTAATATTAGATCAGATTCAAAATACACCTGCTACAAGATATGTGTTAATACCAAATCAGCATATTGGAGCGTATAAAGTTGGATTTATGCCACAGTGGATTGCTAGAGAATATTTATCGAGGCGCGGCGGTGCGAAATTCAGACCGGATCAATTGACAAAGTCTAAATGCCCTCTTTTGGGATATTCATTAGAATCATTGAAGATAGATGGAGAATTTATGCCAAAGCACTTCCTGCAGGTTTATTTACAGCCTGAGGTAGGTGAAGAGGCATTCCAGAGAGGTGCAAAGATATTAACTGATTTCTTCAAACAGGAGCTTAAAAAATATCTTACACCAGATCTGTCACAGCTTGGAAAGAAGATAATAGAGTGCTGCCTTGATGACGGAACGCTTGACGATTATATAAATCTCTTATAAATACGGATCTTAAAGGTCCGTATTTTTATTATAAATCGCTGATGAAACTAAAGTGGAGGGATACTTATGAATAAGATAATAGAATGTGTACCGAATTTTAGTGAAGGTAAAGACGCAAATAAAATAGCTGAGCTTGTATCTGAGGTAGTATCAGTAAAAGGTGTAAAGCTTTTGGATTACTCTATGGATAGTGACCATAACAGGTCTGTAATAACATTTTGCGGTGACGTGGAGGGAATAAAAGAGGCTGCCTTTAATATTGCTAGAAAGGCTTCAGAAATTATCGACATGCGCTATCATAAAGGTCAGCATCCAAGGATTGGAGCTTTGGATGTTATGCCTTTTGTGCCTGTTAAAAACGCTACTATGGAGGAATGTATAGAAATAGCAAGAGAAGTAGGAAAGCGAATCGGAGATGAACTTAATATACCGGTGTATCTATACGAGGAAGCTCAACCAAATCCAAAGAGAAAAAATCTTGAAGACATAAGGAGGGGTGAGTATGAACATTTTTTTGAAAAGATTAAAATGCCTGAATGGGTTCCTGACTTTGGACCTCATGAGATGAATGAAAAAAGTGGCGTTACTGTTATTGGAGCAAGACACTATCTTATTGCTTATAACGTGAATTTAGGGACAAACAATATAGACATTGCAAACAAGATAGCGAAGGCTGTGAGATTTTCCAGTGGTGGGTTTAGATATTTAAAAGCGATGGGAGTAGATTTAAAACAGAGAAATATTGTACAAGTTTCAATGAATTTTACAAATTACGAAAAAACGCCTGTATTCAGGGTATTCGAGGTGATTAAAAGAGAAGCAGCTAGATATGGTGTAAATGTTGTTGGCAGTGAGCTTATAGGATTGATTCCTGCTAAAGCATTGTATGATACAGCAGAGTATTATCTTATGATGGAAAATTTCAGTTACGATAAAGTTATAGAATATAGATTGTACGAGTAATTGCTCAATAAAGTGGAAATAAGATATAATTAAATAAATAGTAATAAAAGGAGATGATTTCATGCTTATAAACCGTACATTGAATGATTATGTAAATGAAGTTGCATCGTCAAAGCCTGCTCCGGGCGGTGGCAGCGTTTCTTCTTTGGTAGCAAGTCTTGGTATAGCTTTATCATCAATGGTGTACAATCTTACAATTGGCAGGCAATTTTACAATGAGTATGATGATGACATCAAAGACGAGATAGAAAGTGGACTCAAAATTTGCAGAAGGCTTCTTTCTGAGTTTATGGAATTGGTGGATGAGGATAAAAACGCATATGAAGAAGTCATAAGTGCAATTAAAATGCCTAAAGATACTGATGAAAATAAAGCCATAAGAAGTGAAAAACTTGAGAAAGCCTATATGAAAGCTATAAATGTACCACTTAAGTTAGCACGTCTATGCAGTGAAGGATTTGCTCCGACTTTGCTTATAGCACAGTATGGAAACCCAAATGCAGTCTCTGATGCTGCAGTTGGAGCTTTGCTTCTCTATGCTGGGCTTCAAAGTGCCATGATAAATGTGAAAGTAAATGCGAAATACATAAAAGACAAATCTTTTGTTGATAGTGTCCTTAGCGAATGTGATGATTTAATAAAAAGATATGGACCTATAAGAGATGAGATTTTGAATATATCTATGAAAGATCTATGATATTTTTACTAGAGTATAAGTATATTTAAAAGCGAGAAAAATAAAGAAATACATAGTAAATATGATATAAACTGCAAATACCAGCCATAGAAAAAGTTGTACAACATCGCTTATTAGAACTATAATGTTGTTAGATGTCAGACAACGACTAAAATTTCAGAAGGCTAAATAGTTGAAAACGATAATAAAAATAGGAGGATGAAGTAATGAAAAAATTACGTGTAGTTCTTTCGTTGATGTTAGCATTTGTGCTGACTTTATCACTTTTATCAGGTTGTACTTCAAAGACAAAACAGCAATCATCACAGCCGAATAGCACAGGCCAAGCAGCGAAAAACAAAAACTTTAAAGTAGGCCTTGTCACAGATGTTGGTGGTATAAATGACCACAGCTTCAACCAACTGGCTTATCAAGGCTTAGAGAGAGCGAAGAATGAGCTTGGTGTTACAGTTAACTTTATTCAGTCAAAACAGCAAACAGACTATGTGACAAATCTTACACAATTTGCTCAACAGAAATACAACGTAGTAATTGCAGTTGGATTTCTTATGAAAGATGCTGTTGAGCAGGTATCGAAGGAATTCCCAGACACAAAGTTTTTAATAATCGACTCAGATATAACAGATAGGCCAAATGTTGCATCTGCTACATTTAAAACAGAGCAGTGCGGATATTTAGTTGGTGTAATGGCTGGCCTTATGGAAAAAGAAAAGAACGCAAAGTTAAATGACCAAAACGTCGTCGGCGTTGTTGGTGGAATGCAGATACCACCTGTTGATAGCTACATTGCAGGTTTCCAGCAAGGTGTTAAAGCTGTAAATCCTGATGCAAAAGTCCTTGTAAGCTATACAGGAAACTTTAACGACCCAGCATCTGGAAAACAGATGGCTTTGACACAAATAAGCCAAGGTGCTGATATAGTATTTGGTGATGCTGGTCAGACTGGTGATGGCGTTATAAATGCTGCAAAGGAAAAGAATATATATGCTATCGGTGTTGACGCAGATCAGAATTATATGGCTCCTGATACTGTTATGACATCAGCACTTAAGAAAGTTGATGTTGCAACATTTGATGTTATAAAGAGCGCACTTAATAATAATTTCAAAAGTGGACTAGTGTACTTTGATTTGGCTAATAACGGGGTAGGATATGCAAAGCCTATAAAAGATGTACCACAATCAATAATCGACAAAGTAAATGATTATGCAAAACAGATTAAGGATGGCACTATAAAAGTTTCAGATCAAGTACAAAAATAAAGGCTAACTTTGGGGCTGACGGTGATCAGCCCTTTTTTAGGAGGTGTATTGATGAGCGCTTTATTAGAAGTGAATAACATTACAAAAATATTTCCGAAAGTCAGGGCAAATGACGGAGTAAATCTCATAGTTGAAAAAGGAGAAATTCATGCAATACTTGGTGAAAACGGTGCCGGAAAATCTACTTTAATGAATGTCATATATGGACTTTATAGACCAGATTCAGGTGAATTAAAATTTAATGGAGAAGTTTTAAACCTTAATGGACCACATGAAGCAATAGAAAAAGGTATTGGAATGGTGCATCAGCATTTTATGCTGATTCCAGTTCTTACTGTTGCAGAAAATATAGTCCTTGGTGCTGAACCGGGTGGTATTTCTTACAATAAAAAGAAAGCAAACGAATTGATAAGAGAGATATCAAGAAATTATCATCTTGAAATCGATCCTGACGCTAAAGTTAAAGATTTATCTGTGGGACTGCAGCAGAGGGTAGAAATTCTTAAAGCATTTTATAGGCATGCAAAACTTCTCATTTTGGACGAACCTACGGCTATGCTTACACCTCAGGAGACAGAAGAGCTATTTGGAATAATGAGAAACTTGAAAAAACAAGGAATATCTATCATATTCATAAGCCATAAATTAGACGAAGTAAAAGAGATATCTGATAAAGTGACTGTAATGAGAAGAGGCAAAACAGTAGGGACTTTAAATACAAAAGATACATCTGAGCAGGAATTAGCGAATCTTATGGTTGGAAGAGAGGTTGTACTAAGAGTAGAAAAAACAGAATACAAACCTGGCGATGTCGTTCTTTCAGTAAAAGACTTAACTGTATCAGATGAACAGAATATAGAAAGAGTTAAAAATGTTAGCTTTGATATAAGAAGTGGAGAAATTTTTGGATTGGCTGGTATAGATGGCAATGGTCAAACAGAGCTTATTGAGGCATTGATGGGGTTAAGGTCAATAAAATCAGGTATTATTAAGTATAATAATAATAACATTGAAAAGTTGCCAACTCGTGAAAGGTATAAGCTTGGTATATCATATATTCCGCAAGACAGGCAACAAGAAGGACTTATTATGAAATTCAGCGTGGCTGATAATTTAATTTTAAAGGAGTATAAAAACAGTCAGTATTCGAAAAATGGTGTTATTCAGTACAAAAGAGTATTTGAAAATGCTTCTAAGAAAGTTGAGGAATTTGATATAAGACCAACTGATTATAATCTTCTGGCAGGTAATCTTTCAGGTGGCAACCAGCAGAAGATAATTCTTGCTAGAGAAGTCGGCTCAAATCCAAAGCTTTTGATAGCTGTCCAGCCGACGAGGGGAATGGATGTAGGAGCTATCGAGTATATTCATAAGAGATTGCTTCAGTTGAGAGATGAAGGTTCTGCTATACTTCTTGTTTCTTTAGAGCTTGAGGAGATAATGTCCCTATCAGACAGGATTGGGGTTATTCATAATGGTGTGATTATGGATATACTTGATGGCAAGTCTGCTACGAGAGAGAAAATTGGATTGCTCATGGCAGGTTCGCAAATAGACACTAAGGAAGTTGAGGTGTGATTATGAAAAAATTATTAAAAAGCATTTACATGCCTATATTTGCAGTAATAATCGCTATTATTATAGGTTCTATTATAATGTTAGTGACGGGCTTTAATCCGGTATCTGCTTATGTATCGTTGTTTATGGGTGCATTTGGCACATTGCCCAATATAGCGAATACACTCGCTAATGCTGTGCCTCTGATTATAACCGGTCTTGGCGTTGCAATAGCATTTAACGCAGGGCTTTTCAATATCGGTGCAGAAGGACAGTACTGGATTGGTGCGATAGTTGCTACATGGATAGGCTATTCTTTCAAAGGACTACCATGGTATATTCACATACCATTTGCTTTAATTGCAGCAATGATTGCCGGAGGACTTTGGGGTGGAATAGTTCCAGGATTTGCAAAGGCATATACAGGTGCACATGAAGTCATTACAACTATGATGATGAGCTATGTTGCAATATATTTCAGCCATTATCTTCTAGAATTTGGTCCCATGATGGAAAAAGGATCTGTTCCGCAGTCTCCACTTATTAAGGATTCTGCTGTTATCCCTACCATATTAAAAGGTACACAGCTATCATATGGAATATTGATTGCGATAGCAGCAGCATTGTTTGTATATTGGTTTATGTATAAGACAGTTTGGGGATACGAGATGAGAGCTGTTGGATTCAACCAAAGAGCATCGAAATATGCTGGTATGAATGTTCCATTTAATATTGTACTTTCGTTAAGCTTGAGTGGTATATTTGCGGGTCTTGCAGGTGCTGTTCAAATTTTAGGTGTGCAGCATAGGCTTTACGATAGTTTTACATCCGGTTATGGTTACACAGCCATAGTAGTTGCGCTGCTGGCAAAGAATAATCCGATTGGAGTCATATTTTCAGCGCTGCTGTTTGCGGCACTTGGAACAGGGTCACAGTATATGCAGTTAAATGCGCAAGTGCCTGGTCAGCTTACGGATGTCATAACAGGATTAATAATATTCTTTGTCGCTGCTGACAAAATTATTGAAGTATTGAAAAGCAAGTTTAAGAAGCAAAAAAAGGAGGAGTTAGCGTCATGAAAGAGATTTTATTAAATCCTCAGTTGTGGTCGGCTACGCTTGCTATGGCAACACCACTAGCACTGCCAGCACTTGGAGGAACTTTTTCTGAGAGATCAGGTGTTGTCAATATTGCGATGGAGGGTATAATGCTTATTGCTGCTTTTTTTGCCGTACTGTTTGCACATTTAACAGGAAGTGCTTGGCTGGGACTATTAGGTGCAATTGTGGTGGGTATGATAGTAGCTGTTATTTTTGCATGGGCTGCTGTGACACTTACTGCTGATCAAGTTATTCTTGGTATGGCAATAAATATATTTGCATCAGGATTTACTGCATATCTTTTAAACACAATCTTTGGTTTCAGCGGTACGCCGACAGATACGCCAATGCTTCCCAATATAAATATTCCTGTTATTAAAAATATACCATTTATAGGACAAATTTTAAGTGGCAATAGCGTTATAGTATATCTTATGATAATTTTGATATTTGCATCAAATTATTTCTTGTTTCATACAAATCTAGGATTAAGAATAAGGGCTGTTGGAGAAAATCCTGAGGCAGCCGAAACTGCAGGAATTAACGTAATAAAGTTAAGGTACCTTGGTGTCGCTTTAAGTGGCTTGTTTTCAGCAATAGGTGGTGCATATCTATCGATAGGTCTTTTAAACAGTTTTAGCACTGATATGTCCAGTGGAAGAGGATATATAGCATTGGCAGCTATGATATTCGGCAAATGGACGCCATTTGGTTCTTTTGGAGCAGCGCTGCTTTTTGGATTTGCGACGGCTTTAAGCATGCAGCTACAAAATAGTGCAATATCAAAGAATATAATTATGATGCTTCCATATATTCTCACCGTTTTGGCTCTGGTTGGGGTTGGCGGCAAAAGTGTATCTCCTGCTGCAGATGGTGTGCCATATACGCCTAAAAAGTGAGGCTTAATATGTTAGTACCTGATAAAAAGCCACTTTATGAGTTGGCTTTAAATAAGATGGAGGAGCTTATAAAGACAGGGGTATGGAAGGAAGGAATGAAACTTCCTTCTGAGGCTTCTCTCTCAAAAGAATTTGGCATTAGCAGGGCTACACTTAGAGAAGCGATGAGAATAATGGAAGATGAGGGTCTGATAGCTAAGCAGCAAGGTGTAGGTACTTTTGTTCGCAGAAAACCAATTATACGAAGCGGGCTTGAGGAATTGTTTAGCGTTACAGCGCTTATTAAACTGCAGGGAATGAAGCCTGGTACAAAAGACTTTACATTTTATAAATTGCCGGCGCTGGAAAATGAAGCTGAAAAATTAAAACTTAATCCCGGTGATGAAATATATAAAGTCGAAAGAGTTAGAACGGCAGATGACATACCTGTTGTGTACTGTGTTGATAGACTACCTCGTAAAATAGTAGGAGATAAGTTCAGCGGTTTTGAGGAATCTATGTTTGCATTTTTAGAAAATGAATACAATATAAAGATAACCTATGCAGTCTCAAGTATTAAAGTTGTTAAACATGATTTTACGATAGAAAAGAAGCTTAATATAGGAAAGAATGGCTCTGTGCTTTTGCTTGAACAGATTCATTATGATGAAAACAATATGCCAATACTTTTTTCTTCTAACTATTTCAATGCAGATAAGTTTGATTTTTATATCATCAGAAAGCGTGATTGATTAGGAGGTTGAGCCGATGGATTATCAGAAATTATTGGAAATGGCAAAAGAGGCAAGGGAGAAGGCGTATGTGCCTTACTCCCATTTTAAAGTTGGTGCATGTGTCATTACAGGTAATGGGAATACTTATAAAGGATGTAACATAGAAAATTCTTCATACGGACTTACGAATTGTGCAGAGAGAACAGCGTTATTTAATGCATATTCCAATGGAGATAGAAAGATAAAAGCGATTGCTGTAGTAGCCGATACTGATGGACCTGTATCACCGTGCGGTTCATGTAGACAGGTGATGTACGAATTAGGCGGTGAAGATTTGACGGTCATTTTAGGAAATATGAAAGGCGACTATGTGGTAAAAAAAGCTAAAGATCTGCTTCCATATGCATTTTCTTTATCCGATGAAAATAATATTTAAATTTGTGAAACATATTTTAATAGAGGTGATTAAATGATTAAGAGAGTTTTGTTGATAGTTTTAGACAGCGTTGGTGTAGGTGAGGCTCCTGATGCATATAAATATGGTGATAATGGTTCAAATACGCTTGGACACATATGCGATGTGACAGGTGTTAAGCTTCCGAATTTAGGTAGATTAGGGCTGGGAAATATACTGCCGCTTAAAAGCGTGGAAGCTGATGAAAGTGCTATAGGTGCATATGGAAAAATGCAAGAACATTCTGCTGGCAAGGATACGACGACTGGACATTGGGAAATAGCAGGACTTTGGATAGACAAAGCTTTTCCAACATTTCCTAATGGATTTCCAGACGAAGTAATAAAGCCATTTGAAGAGAAAATAGGCAGAAAAGTGATAGGGAATAAACCTGCATCAGGAACGGAGATAATTGAAGAGCTCGGAGAAGAACATGTGAAAACAGGTTGTCCTATTGTCTATACGTCGGCAGACAGCGTATTTCAAATTGCTGCTCATGAAGATGTAATACCGCTTAACGAGCTTTATAGAATGTGTGAAATTGCAAGAGAAATGTTAAATGGCGAGTTTGCTGTAGGAAGAGTCATAGCAAGACCATTCGTAGGAAAGCCCGGCAATTTTGTCAGGACAGAAAATAGAAGAGATTTTTCATTAAAGCCTTTAAGCCCAACTATATTGGATAACCTTAAAGAGGTTGGCTATGAAGTATTCGCTATAGGTAAGATAGAGGACATATTTGCAGGGTGTGGCATAACAGGTAAGGATCATACCACAAACAATAAAGACGGTATAATTGCGACTTTGAAAGCTTTAGACAAAATTAAAAGTGGTTTGATTTTTACAAATTTAGTGGATTTTGATATGCTTTATGGACACAGAAACAATCCTGAAGGCTATGCTGATGCTTTAAAATATTTTGATAATCATCTTCCAGAAATATTGGCAAAACTTGATGATGATGATTTGATGATTATAACTGCGGATCACGGCAATGATCCTACTACAGCCAGCACAGATCATTCTAGAGAATATGTACCACTTATAGTGTACAGTCCAAAATTTAAACATGGCGCAAACTTGGGAGTGAGACAAACATTTTCTGATATTGCTGCTACTATTGCTGAAGTGTTCAACGTTAAAGGTACAGGTCATGGGACATCATTCCTTGATGAACTGCCATTTTAGTTAGGAGGGTTTGATATGCGAATGTACGATCTTATAATGAAGAAAAGAGATGGAGGCACTTTTACAAAAGACGAGATAGATTTTATTATATCATCATATACAAAAGATTATATACCTGATTATCAGATGAGCGCTCTTTTGATGGCCATATACTTTAATGGCATGACAAATGAAGAGACTGCAAATCTAACAATGGCCATGGCACATTCTGGAGATGTATTGGATTTATCTGAAATAAAAGGTATTAAGGTTGATAAACATTCCACTGGAGGTGTTGCAGATACCACCACGTTAGTATTAGCACCTCTTGTTGCAGCTTGTGGTGCGCCTGTTGCAAAGATGTCAGGAAGAGGTCTGGGACATACAGGTGGTACAATAGACAAACTTGAATCTATTCCAGGCATGAGAGTAGAGCTAAGTGAAAGAGAATTCATAGACAATGTAAATAAGCACGGCATTGCTGTTGTAGGACAGTCAAGCAATTTGACACCTGCAGATAAGAAGCTGTATGCATTGAGAGATGTTACTGCAACAGTTGATTCAATACCACTTATAGCAAGCTCGATAATGAGCAAAAAGATTGCATCAGGTGCCGACGGGATAGTTTTGGATGTAAAAGTTGGACGTGGTGCATTTATGAAAGATATTGAAAGCGCCAAAAAGCTTGCAAATCTCATGGTTGAAATAGGTAATTCTGTAGGACGGAAGACAGTTGCCCATGTAACAAACATGGATGAGCCGCTGGGGCTTGCTATAGGTAATTCATTGGAAGTAGTAGAAGCCATCGACGTATTAAAAGGAAATGGTTCAAAGGATCTTCTGGATGTTTGTATGGTCTTAGGTGCTGATATGCTTACAATCGCTGGGGTTGCAAAAGATACGGATGAAGCAAAAGAGATGTTGAAAGAGGCTTTGACAAGCGGTAAAGCACTGGATAAATTCAAAGAGTTCATTAGTGCGCAAGGTGGAGATGCCAGGATAGTAGATGACATATCACTGCTTCCTCAGGCTAAATTTGTTGAATCATGGTGTGCTGAGGAAGACTTGTATATAAAAGATTTATATGCTTTAGATTTAGGACTTATTGCTATGAAATTAGGTGCTGGAAGGTCTACAAAAGAAGACTCTATCGATTTATCAGTAGGTATAATGTTAGGCGGTAAAATCGGAGATATTGTAAGGAAGGGTGATCCTATAGCAACAATATATGCAAATGATAGAGATAAGCTAGAATGGGCTTTAAATGAAATAAAAAAGTTTATAATAATTACAGACGAATACGTCGAAAGGCCACAATTGATATATATGTAAAAATTATATATGATATATGCAAAAATTCCTCTTGGAGGAATTTTTTTTTGCAATCATTTAACATTTTCAAATAAAAGCCGATATAGTTAACAAAACGTTTTATCTATGGAGGGGTGTAAATGACAAAAACATTAAGGGGCGAACTCATAAGAGCTTTTGTAGTAATCGGTATTTTGCTTTTGGTATTATCTTTTACTGTTAATTTTGGGATGATAAACACAAAAAATAATATCAACAATTTAAAAAAGTTTGTCATCAATCAGGTACTTTACATTTCAAACTCACAGGTGCAGCTGGCACAGTACAGCAGCGTTCTTCTGAACGATGTAAATAATTACACTGTCGGGCAGAATACTAAAAGTGCCTTAAAGACTGATTTAAATAACATCACACAAAATATAAATAGCATAGGTAATGCATTGGAAGACTTTAAAGGTACAAGCTTGTATAAACAGTTAAAAGCTGATGTAGATGGCATAAATGATAGCATAAAAAATATTAGTACTGCAATAGATAGTTTAAATGACACATACAATCTTGATCAAGACAGCGATAAGACTTTGAAGATTAGTTATTATGCGACGCAGATTCAGAATAACATGACAGATTTTAGCAATAAGTATTCTCAAGGTTTTTTGCCTATGTTTAATGACATGATAGCTCAGAATGACAGAACATTCAAGGTGTCGGTTATTATAAGTGTTATTTGCATTGTCGTAATCATAATATACTCGCTTATAACTGTTAGAAAACTGAGGAAACTTTCAAGGATTATAAATAGCGAAGTAAGTAAATCAATGGAGCATTCTGAAAAAGTTTTAGATTCATCAATTGAACTGAGAAAAATGGCTGAGGAAAATACAGGAAATATCAAGATGTCAAGAGATGGCATCGAACAGCTTACAGAAAGTATAAATACGATTGCAGAAAATGCTAATGAAGTTGCTTTGTCGATAACAAATGTCTCTGAGGCAAATGAAGAGTTATCAAGGTCTTCCGAGAATTTATTGAATGATATGAATAAGGCTATAGAGAAAATAAGAGAGATAGAAGACAATGTCAAGAATCAAGGAGATGTAGTAAGAAACCTTATTAATACTTTGAATCAAAGTCTTAAAAATTCAAAAGTCAATTCAAATGAGCTGAAAGAGCTGGATAAGAAGATGGGAGGAATAAAAGAAATACTGTCTGCAATATCTGAAATTGCAGATCAGACAAATCTTTTATCTCTCAATGCAGCTATTGAGGCTGCAAGAGCAGGTGAATATGGAAAAGGTTTTGCTGTTGTTGCTGAGGAGATAAGAAAACTGGCTAAGCAGTCTACAGACAGTGTTGTAAAGATTGGTGAGATAATAGAAAACATAACAAGTTATACAGGAGTGACTATTGACAGTGTCATCAATGACATAGATAATTCTACAAAAGCGGCATCAGAAGTTAATAAAGTTCTTGATATATTCAATGACGTTAAGAAGGGCTTTGATGAGATTTCGATGGTTATAAGCAATATATCAGATGTAACTACTGAGACTGCCGCTGGCTCTGACAAGACATTGCAGGCTGTAAAGAGTGTCATGGGTGCATCGCAAAATATATCTGCACAAGTTGAGGAGCTTTTAGCATCTTCTGAGCAGTTGATGGAAATAATAAATAAAGTTGATGAAAACAACACAAAGAATTTGGATTATGTAAATAATCAAGTAGCATTTACTGAGGAGCAAAAAGCTAATATGGAAAGCATAACAAGTGCAGTTAAAAAATTATAAATGCTTTACATTTTTGTGTAAATTTGATATTATAAAATTAAGAAGGTGTAACTGCAATGCAGGCATTAGCCGGTGAGGTTTTTTCCTTGCCGGCTTTTTGATTTTTAACCAAGAGATAAGTGCCCTTTATAAAGATGACTATAAAATAGCACTTAAAGCCATTGATATCATAAGTGGTAGATTAAATATTAAGCTTCCTGAAGATGAAGCAGGATTTATTGCGCTGCACCTTCATGCAGCGTTCGAAAATTCCGGCGTATCTGTTACCATGAAAAATACGCGACTTGTTTCAGAACTTGTGAAAAACATAGAAGACATGATAGACAGGAAGATTGAGACGGATTCTATTGATTATCTGAGGCTTATTACGCATTTGAAATTTGCAATTGACAGAATAGAGAGAGGCATGCCGATATCAAATGAACTTCTTGTACCAATAAAGAGAAAATTTAAAAAAGCATATAAAATAGCGACAAATGTTGCAAAGCTAATAGGAAATTCCTTAGATAAGGATGTACCAGAAGATGAAATAGGCTATCTAGCCATACACATTCAAAGATTAATAAATGATTGATAAAAACCAGATTAGCATATATAATCTGGTTTTTGCAATTTTATATATAAAAAATTGCAAAAACTATTGACTTTATTTTTTTATATGAATAAAATATATACATAAGTTTTTTTGTTTTGTGAAGGGGGAAGTTCGATGAAATTCAAAAAAGAGGATGGAAAATTGTACCTAGTAGATACAACGCTGAGAGATGGAGAACAAACTGCAGGTGTCGTTTTTGCTAATAGTGAAAAAATTAGGATTGCGAAAATGCTTGATGAAATAGGTGTGAATCAACTGGAAGTCGGAATTCCAACGATGGGTGGCGACGAGAAAGAAACAATTGCTAAAATTGCAAAACTTGGACTGAATGCCAGCATAATGGCATGGAACAGAGCAGTTATAGATGACGTAAAAGAATCATTAGAATGCGGTGTTGATGCCGTTGCGATTTCAATATCAACATCAGATATACACATAGAGCACAAACTTAGGACTTCAAGGCAGTGGGTTTTGGATCACATGACCAGTGCTGTCCAATTTGCTAAAAAAGAAGGCGTCTATGTATCTGTAAATGCAGAAGATGCATCAAGAACAGACATAGATTTTCTCATAGAATTTGCAAAATGTGCAAAAGAGGCCGGTGCAGACAGGTTGAGATTTTGTGATACTGTAGGTATATTAGACCCATTTAAGACATTTGATGTTATAAAAAGGATAAAAGAGTCTATCGATATAGATATTGAAATGCATACACATAACGATTTTGGAATGGCGACAGCAAATGCGCTTGCCGGATTTAAAGCTGGAGCTAATTTTATAGGTGTTACGGTAAATGGACTTGGAGAAAGAGCAGGAAATGCAGCATTAGAGGAAGTGGTGATGGCACTAAAACATGTGTATAAGTATGACATCGGAATAGATACGAAAAGGTTTAGAGAATTATCTGAGTACGTATCTGCTGCATCTGGCAGACAGTTACCTTCATGGAAAGCAATTGTTGGAACAAATGTTTTTGCACATGAATCTGGAATCCACGTTGATGGTGCACTAAAAGATCCACATACTTACGAGATTTTTGATCCAGATGAAGTAGGCTTAGAGAGACAGATAGTGATAGGCAAACATTCAGGGACGGCTGCACTTATCAACAAATTCAAAGAATACGGCAGAACATTGCCTGAAAATGAAGCAAAAGAATTGCTGCCATATGTGAGAAGTTTGTCAATTCAGCTTAAGAGGCCGCTTTTTGATAAAGAATTGATATATTTGTATGAAGAACATATTTCTAAGATAAAGGCAATTTAGCATTAAGGGGGATGGCAAGTGAATTTAACGCAGAAAATATTGAAAAAACATTTAGTAGATGGCGAACTTATAAAAGGCCATGAAATAGCGATTAAAATAGATCAGACGCTGACGCAAGACTCCACAGGCACGATGGCGTATTTGGAGCTTGAGGCACTTGGAGTTGATAAGGTTAAGACAGAGCTTTCTGTTGCATATGTAGATCACAACATGCTGCAGGAAGGCTTTGAGAATGCAGATGATCACAAGTACATTCAGACTGTTGCTGCAAAACACGGGATATACTTCTCAAGGCCGGGAAATGGCATATGTCATCAAGTTCACCTTGAGAGGTTTGGCAAACCCGGGAAGACCCTTTTAGGTTCTGACAGCCATACACCGACAGGCGGCGGCATAGGCATGCTGGCAATAGGTGCAGGGGGATTGGATGTGGCACTGGCTATGGCTGGTGAGCCTTATAGATTAATAATGCCAGAGGTCATTAACGTCAGATTGACAGGAAAGCTAAGGCCGTGGGTATCTTCTAAAGATATTATATTAGAGCTCTTAAGGCGGCTTACTGTTAAAGGTGGAGTGGGCAAGATATTTGAGTATTCTGGAGATGGCGTCGCAACACTATCTGTGCCTGAAAGAGCTACAATCACAAAT
Source organism: Thermoanaerobacterium thermosaccharolyticum DSM 571 (assembly GCF_000145615.1). Classification (NCBI taxonomy): domain Bacteria; kingdom Bacillati; phylum Bacillota; class Clostridia; order Thermoanaerobacterales; family Thermoanaerobacteraceae; genus Thermoanaerobacterium; species Thermoanaerobacterium thermosaccharolyticum. The sequence goes on along the minus strand of NC_014410.1, from coordinate 2,226,421 downwards.
ATGGGTGCAGAGCTTGGCGCAACGACATCTATCTTCCCATCCGATTTCAGGACATATGAATTTTTAAAAGCGCAGAAGAGGGCAGACGACTTTGAAGCGCTTTTGCCAGATAATGATGCGGAATACGATGGTGTGATAGAAATTAATCTTGACGAATTAGAGCCGATGGTTGCTCTGCCTCACAGTCCTGACAATGTCATAAAGGTAAAAGACGCTGGTAAGTTAAAAGTTGACCAGGTAGCAATTGGTTCTTGCACAAATTCATCGTACATGGATATGATGAAAGTCGCAGCAATATTGAAAGGTGGTCTCATAGCTGAGGGTGTTAGCTTAGTAATATCGCCAGGCTCAAGGCAGGTCCTCAACATGCTTGCGAAGAATGGCGCATTATCTGATATGATATCAGCCGGTGCAAGGATCTTGGAGACTGCTTGTGGTCCGTGTATAGGTATGGGGCAGGCACCAGCTACAAATGCTATTTCTTTGAGGACTTTTAATAGAAATTTTTACGGCAGGTGTGGTACAAAGTCAGCTAAAGTATATCTGGTCAGCCCAGAAGTAGCTGCGGCATCGGCATTGGCTGGATACCTTATAGATCCTCGTGAGCTAGGTGATGAAATAAATGTTGAGATGCCAAGTGAGTTTTTAGTAAATGATAATATGATAATAAAGCCACCAGTCAACGCTGATGAATTTGAGGTTGTAAGAGGTCCAAATATAAAGCCTTTTCCACTGAATACGCCTCTATCTGACATACAAAAGAAGGTTTTGATAAAGGTTGGGGATGACATAACGACAGACCATATTATGCCGTCAAATGCGAAGCTTTTGCCATTGAGATCAAATATTCCGGAGCTTTCGAAGCATTGCTTTGAGACGATAGATCCTGACTTTTCAAAGAGAGCTTCAGAAAATGGCGGAGGCATTATAATTGGAGGAAATAATTACGGGCAAGGTTCCAGCAGAGAACACGCAGCATTAGCGCCGCTTCAGCTTGGGATCAAAGCTGTAATAGCAAAGTCGTTTGCGAGGATACACAAGGCAAACCTTATAAACAGTGGCATTCTTCCGCTTACATTTGTAAATGATGAAGATTATGACAAGATCGATGCTGGTGATGTGCTCAAGATTGAAGATGCTGTTTCTCAAGTTAAGTCAAAAGAAAAAATTGTAGTCATAAATGAGACAAAGGGGTATAAATTTGAAGTTAATCTTGATGTTACCGATAGAAATCGTGAGATCTTGATAGAGGGTGGACTTATTAATTACGTTAAGAAAAAAGATAAAGTTAAATGATTAAAGCATGCGGAGGCATGCTTTTTTTTAGCAAATCTTTGGTATATAATAAACATATATGCATGAAAAGGGGTTAATATTAATGGATAATGAAAGGCTTTTAAAGCAGATAGAGTTTTTAAAAGAAATCGATAAGATAAAGCAAGTTTTTAGGCAGACTCTTTTGATAGATGGTACACGACATGAAAATGATGCTGAGCATTCGTGGCACCTTGCAATGATGGCGATAGTTCTTTCAGAATATGCAAGCGAGAAAATCGATGTTAGCCATGTGATTAAGATGGTTCTTGTACACGATATAGTGGAGATTGATGCAGGTGACACATTTGTATACGACGAAAAGGCTTATGAAGACAAGTCGGAGAGGGAAAAGAAAGCGGCAGAGAGGATATTTAATATTTTGCCGAAAGACCAGGCAGATGAGATAAGAGCTTTATGGGATGAATTTGAAGAGCGCAAAACCCCTGATGCGAAGTTTGCATCTGCCATTGATAGAATGCAGCCAATAATACATAATTATTATACGAAGGGACATTCGTGGAGAGAGCACGGCGTTAAAAGTCATCAAGTGCTTGAAAGAAATAAAATTGTAAGTGAAATAGCGCCAGAATTATGGAAATTTATAAATGATATATTGGAAGACTCTATAAATATGGGGTACATTGAAAGATAGCTTTTATTTACACAAAATCTTTGATAAAATATAAAGAAAAACAGGAGGTCAATTTGATGTCGGTATTTGATGTGCTAAAAGAGAGAAATTTTATCCAGCAGATGACGCATGAAGATGAAATAAAAGGGTTGCTTGAAAAAGAGAAGGTGACTTTTTACATAGGTTTTGATCCTACTGCTGATAGTTTGCATGTTGGACATTTTTTACAGCTAATGGTAATGGCGCATATGCAGAGGGCAGGACATAGACCTATCGTACTTATCGGCGGTGGGACTGCCATGGTAGGCGATCCTACAGGAAAGACAGACATGAGGAAAATGCTTACAAAAGAGGAGATATCCCACAATGCCGAAGCTTTTAAAAAGCAAATGAGTCGCTTTATAGATTTTTCTGATGGGAAAGCAATTCTTGCCAATAATGCAGACTGGCTTTTGAATCTAAATTATGTAGAATTTTTGAGAGATATAGGGGTACATTTTTCTGTAAATAAGATGCTTACAGCGGAATGCTTCAAGACGAGGCTTGAAAGGGGACTGTCATTTTTAGAGTTTAATTACATGCTTATGCAGGCGTATGATTTTCTAATGCTTAATAAAGAATACGGCTGTGTACTTGAGATGGGTGGAGATGATCAATGGTCCAACATATTAGCTGGTGTCGATCTAGTAAGAAGAAAAGAAGGAAAACAAGCATACGGCATGACATTTACACTTCTTACCACCAGCGAAGGAAAGAAGATGGGTAAGACTGAAAAAGGGGCGATATGGCTTGATGCGGAAAAGACGCCTCCATATGATTTTTACCAATACTGGCGCAATATAGATGATTCTGATGTGGAAAAATGCCTCTCATTGTTGACATTTTTGCCTATGGATGAGGTTAGAAGGCTTGGTTCTTTAAAAGATAAGGAGATAAATGAGGCTAAAAAAGTTTTGGCGTACGAAGTTACAAAACTTGTACACGGTGAGGATGAAGCTAGAAAAGCCCAAAAGGCAGCAGAGGCACTGTTTGAAGGCAGCGGTGACCTAAGCAATGTACCAACATCGATAATTACCCATGATATGTTAGGATCTAGTTTGCTTGATGTCCTCACAAAGACCAACATTATTCCTTCAAAAAGTGAAGGAAGAAGGCTGATTACTCAAGGTGGTCTTTATGTAAATGATGAGAATGTAAAAGATATAAATGCTGTAGTGACGGAAGATATGTTTAAACAAGGCTACATGCTTGTTAGAAAAGGGAAAAAATCATATAACAAAATAGTCATTCAGTAAGTACATGGGCGTACATAAGTGTACGCTCATATTTTTATAAATTTAATATTTTATTAATTATTACTGATTTGTAAAATATTATATAATGGGAATGAGGGATTAAAGGGGAGTGCATTGATGAAAAAATTCATAGTTTCTTTGTTAATAATGATTATCGCCTTTGCAATATCGTATGAGATAACAATAGGAGAACAGGGAAATGCAGCCAAAGAAGCTTCTAAATTAAAAGGTAGTAAGTCCTTTTACAGTTCTTCTTTACTTAACAATGAAAAAGATAAAAATAGCAGTGTAGATATAACGATAAGTGCTGCAGGTGATACGACATTGGGATCTGACGAAAGCTTTGGCGATGAGTACACATTTGACTCTGAATTTAAAAAGCACAATGGAGATTACGGATATTTTACTCAAAATGTGAAAGACATCTTTAAAAGAGACGATCTGACAATAGTCAATCTGGAGGGAACATTTACAAATGCAGTAAAAGAAGCTGACAAAGAGTACAAATTCAAAGGCAATCCACTGTATGTGAATATTTTGAAAGATGGCGGAATTGATGCTGTAAATCTTGCCAATAACCATTCGTTCGATTATGGAAGACAGGGGTTTGATGATACTGTGTATACACTTAAAAAAGCGGGAGTAGGTTATTTTGGGTATGGATATAAATACATTAAAGATATAAAGGGAATAAAAATTGGTGTACTGGGATATACTGGATGGAGCTTCCCTAATGACTTAAAAGAACAGATAAAGGCGGATATATCTGATATGAAAAAACAAGTCAGCCTAGTGGTTGTATGTTTTCACTGGGGCGATGAAGGTAAGTACTATCCTAATAAGACTCAGATTGCAATAGGACATTATGCTGTGGACGAGGGCGCAGATCTTGTATTGGGTACACATCCGCACGTGATAGAAGGAATAGAAAAATACAATGGCAAGTACATAGTTTATTCTTTAGGCAATTTCGTCTTTGGTGGCAACAGAAATCCTTCAGACAAAGATGCATTCATTTTTCAACAGACTTTTACATTTGATGAAACGAAAAGTTTAATTAAATCGTCAAATATGAATTTGATACCTATATCAATATCGTCTGTAAAAGAAAGAAATGACTTTAGACCTGTGATACTAGAAGGCGGTGAAAAAGATCGCGTATTGAAAAAGATTGATGATTTATCGAGAAGTTTATAAAATAAAGGGTTCTAAATGAACCCTTTTAAATGTTATTTGGCCTATTTTTTTCATCAACAAATACTATTCTTGGCTTATACGTTTTTGCTGTTTCATCTTCCATTACAGCATACGAAATGATTATTATGATATCCCCAGGCATGCAAAGCCTTGCCGCAGCACCGTTTAAACATATAGTACCTGAATTTTCCTCTCCTTCTATGACGTATGTTTCAAACCTTGCACCATTGTTGTTATTTACAATCTGTACTTTTTCTCCAGGCAAAATATCGGCAAGGTCCATTAATTTTTTATCTATTGTGATAGAGCCCATGTAGTTTAAGTTGGCATCTGTAACAATTGCTCTGTGAATTTTTGACTTCATCATGAATCTCTGCATTATACATCCACGCTCCATAATAGATTATCAATCAATCTTGTATTTCCTATATAACATGCAATAGCAATCAATGCTTTATCGTTTATTGCCGTTAAATCTTCAAGTGTATCTGGATGAACACATGATACGTATTGAATTTTACAGAGTGGCTCACTTTCTAAAATATTCTTGACGCGACTTATTATGTTTTCTGCATTTCTTTCGCCGCTTTTAAGAATCTTTTCAGCTTCTTTTAACGATTTGTTTAAAATTAATGCAGCATGTCTTTCATCATCGCTTAAGTACACATTTCTTGAACTTAGGGCTAATCCATCTTTATCTCTGACAATAGGTGAAGCAATTATTTTAACTGGGATATTTAAATCCTCTACCATTTTTTTGATTACTGCTACCTGCTGTGCATCTTTTTGACCAAAGACTGCAATGTCTGGTGTAAAGATGTTAAAAAGCTTTGTAACTACTGTGCATACACCATCAAAATGCCCTGGTCTGTATGCGCCGCACAGTTTATTTGTGATTTTAATTACACTTACTGTAGTAAGCCTCTCATTTGGATACATCTCTTCAACTGATGGTATAAAGACGAGGTCACAGCCATTCTCTTCTAAAAGCTTAATATCTCTTTCAATGTCTCTTGGATATTTATTATAATCTTCATTTGGACCAAACTGGATTGGGTTTACAAATACGCTGGCACAAACGAAGTCAGAATTTTCCCTGGCTTTTTTTACAAGCGAAAGATGCCCTTCATGGAGGTATCCCATAGTTGGAACAAGACCGATTGTCTTACCTTGTGCTTTTTGAGCTTTTATGGCTTCTCTTACATCGCTTATCTTTTTAACGACTATCATTTTGCATCACTCTTTCTTGAAGTAAATGAGTATTCTTCAGTAGGGAATAGGCTATTCCGTACATCAGAAATATAATTGTTGACAGAATTCCTGATTATTTTATCAATATTGGCGTACTGCTTCACAAATTTTGGCTTATGACCTTGCGTCAGCCCCATCATATCGTGAAGGACAAGTATCTGACCATCGCAATAAGGACCTGCTCCAATCCCGATTGTAGGGACTGAGATAGATTCAGTAATTTCTTTTGCCAAATCCATTGGAATGCATTCCAGTACAAGAGCGCAAATACCGGCATCCTCAAGAGATTTTGCATCACTTCTCAATTTTGATGCCTTTTTATCGTCTTTGCCTTGAACCTTGTAACCTCCCAATTGATTTACAGATTGAGGTGTAAGGCCCAAGTGTCCTACTACAGGTATGCCAGCATTTACGATAGATTTTACTGTGTCAGCTACTTCAATACCTCCTTCCAATTTTACAGATTGCGCACCGCCTTCAGCCATAAGCCTTGCCGCATTCTTTAGTGCATCTTCTTTAGAGATGTTGTATGACATAAAAGGCATATCAGCTATGATAAAAGCTCTTGTCGCTGCTTTTGTAACAGCCTTTGTGTGATGAACCATATCATCCATTGTAACAGGTATCGTGCTTTCATAGCCTAATACTGCCATACCGAGGGAATCACCTACCAATATCATATCGACGCCACATTCGTCTAGTATTTTTGCAGTCGGGAAATCATATGCTGTCAAAGCAGTTATTTTCTTGCCCTCTGATTTATATTTTCTCAAAGTAGAAACAGTAACTTTATCATTCATTAAATATCTCCTCCAATTCAGTCATTTTTGCATCACCTGGATTTTTGAAAAATTTTATTGTGGCTAACCCCATAACTTTGTAAAGTTTTAAGATTTCATCGTCTTTTATATTTTCTATATGTTTTTTTATCGTATCTATGTCGTATCTAGCAATGGGACCAGATAGTGATGCGTCACATCCGCTTTCATCTATGTTTTTCAAAGTTCCGCGTATCAACGGCAAAAGCATATCTGGATACTTTTCTATTGGAAAATCAGAAGCTTTTAGCAGTTCATTGGCAGCTTTTATTAATGTCACAAGGTAATTTGATGCCACAACACATGATGCATGATATAGAGGTTTGTTTACACCATCAATCACTATTGGCTTTGCCCCTATCGCTTTGACTATATTTATTCCGGCATCTACAGCAATGTCGTCGCCTTCAACAGTAAAATAACTTTCAGGAAGCAGAGAGACTGCGGATTCTATTGACGGACATGTCTGTACAGGATGTAAAACCATTGTGTGTCCATATTCCTTTAATGGTGTTAGTACATCAATAGAAATTGAGCCGCTCAAGTGTGCGAAGATTTTATTATTTATTAAATTTTTGTACTTCAAGGTTTCTTCAACGACATGGTATATGCTGTCATCGTTTGTACTTATTATGATCACTTCTGACTCATTAATGATGTCTTCGTATTTTAAGAAAGCATTGGAATTTGTCAAAGATGATGCTTTGAGTGAAGAACTAAGATTACGGCTTAAATATCCTGAGACTTTTATTGAAGAATTTGACAATAAAATGCCGAGGCTTGTGCCAACCTTACCTGCTCCAATGAAACCGATTTTCAATTTATCACTCCCTTCCTATATGATCGGGAGATAATAAAAAAACCTTCCGTACGGAAGGCATAATACACCAATTTTTATCTCCCGTCCCGGTCATATGATCCTGGCGAGGCTTAATTTTCAAAATCTTAGTCTTGGGTATGGTTCCATTGCGGATACCATCATAAATAAAATAGCACTTTGCTTTGATAAAGTCAATAAAATTTGCTTAACGAATTCATAATTTTGATAATATCCATCCATATGGTATAATTCTATTTAAAAATAATATTATACGAAAGAGGGTATTGCATTATGGAGAATGCTTTAATAAATAGGGATGAAGCATATGCGTTATTAAAGGAGTACAATAAAAGCGAAAGCCTTATTACACATGCATTGGCTGTTGAAGCAGTTATGAGGCATTTTGCTGAGCTATTTGGTGAAGACAAGGAAAAATGGGGCATCATAGGGCTTCTTCACGATCTAGATTATGAGATGTATCCAAATGAGCACTGTAAAAAGGTAAGAGAAATATTGGAGGAACGTGGATGGCCTGAAGAGTACATTCATGCAATAGAAAGCCATGGGTGGAAGCTGTGCTCAGATGTAGAACCAGTACATAAAATGGAAAAGGTTTTGTACACAATCGATGAGCTGACTGGACTTATTACAGCTACAGCGCTTATGCGCCCCAGCAAAAGCATACTTGATTTAGAGGTTAAATCTGTAAAGAAAAAGTGGAAGCAGAAAAGTTTTGCAGCAGGAGTAAATAGAGATGTTATATCAGAAGGTGCAGAGTTATTGGGTATGGATTTAGATAAAGTGATAGAAGAAACTATCATAGGCATGAGAAATGTGGCAGATGAGATAGGTTTAAAAGGCAATCTATGATTCAAAAATTTAGAAAATTTTTATTGATTAAAATATGGTAAAGTGGTAAAATATAGTTGATTAAAACTTAACAAAATAGTCAAGGAGGAGTACTATTGAAAAAGTTTATTACTATCTTTTTAGTAGTTATGTTGGTTGCAGCCATACCAGTATTTGGCTTAGCAGCACAGACATCGTCATCATACATGACAAGACAAGAGTTTGTAAGTGATCTTGTAAAAGGATATGGAATTGATTTATCTGGACAAGATATTTCACAGTACGTGAAAAACAATCATATATTAGAAGGTGATGGAAAAGGAAATTTGATGCTTTCAGAACCTATTACGTATGAACAGATAGCGACGATATTAAGCAGATTTTATGGGCTGTCTATGATCGACGCACATCAGGTAGAAGGGTCTGAATACGTCTATGCCTTAGAAGAAGGTTTGATTCCTCAAGATGTTCCGCTGAATAGGAAGGTTACGGTGGATGAAGGGCAGCAGATATTGTCAAAGATATTCGACAATTACAGCAAAGTCAAAGATATGATAGATGATACTAAGAATACAACGGTTAAAAGTGGTAGCTTAAATGGCAATATGAAAATTAATGTTGGTTTTAACAATGATGTAGCATTGCCATTTGACACAGTTTCTGCGCAGGTATACGCTGATTTCAATTTAGATCAGGGGATCCATGAAGTAATAAGCATGACTATTCCAAATGCAGGTTCGATGAACGTAGAAGAGTACATGATGGGCGACAAGGTTTATGTAAAATCACCGGATGGTCAGTGGAGTTATATGAGTGTTCCCGGCATGTCTAACATCACGAACTTGGAGAAATTGCAGCAACAAAATAATCTCTTCAGCAAAGACGTACTTTATAGGTATGCAGGAACAAGCTATTTAAACGGCAAAACAGTAAATGTAGTATATGCATACACTAAAATTACAGATATGTCAAAAGTCGATGATTTGATAAAAGCTCTTGGGCTTGGAAACATCTTAAATGGTATGACCTACAGCGATTTAGTTGATGGGGTGTATGAAAAATGTGTCTATTATATAGACGCAAATACAAATCAGGTGAATCAGCTTGATATGATTTTAAAAATCGCTTATAAGCAAGGAGCGAAGGTCGGAGGAGTCGAGATGCCATTGAAATGGGAAATGGTCAGTGGCTCTATGGTTTACTCAAATGTTAATGAAAATGTCAATGTGGTGTTGCCTGACGATGCTAAAAACGCCAAAGAATTGACAGTTCCAGCACAAAATTAATTGTGTATGCTATAAAGACCCGGGAAACCGGGTTTTTATAGTATGTTTTCAAGGGTAAGTTTTTCATTTGACGGTATATGACTGTACAATTCTTTTAGAGTTTTTAGTTCTGCAAGACTTAAGTCTTTATTTTTGGAGTCAATGAAGCTTTTAAGCTTTGATAAGCTCATGTCTATGTCATCAATTTCTCTGTGTTCAATTAAAATTGCCCATTTGCTGTTTACTTTGCCCCACGTTTTTTCTAAATCATTGACATATGATTTAGCACTGCTCCATTTTTCACTTTCTATATCTTTCTCTATGGCTTCAAGCTTTTTTTCTATACTGCTAGATGAAACATATAAGTAATTGTAAGAAGTTATATCGACAAATATTATCAGCATTGTTATTGTTACAATCAAAGGAACTACATATTTCATCAATGTCACTCCTTTTTATATACCGTCAATATGTTATTTGGATCAAGGGATGCCAGTATTATATTCTCTATGTTATTTACGTTCCACATCTTTAATTGATCGTTGAGCCATTTCATATCTACATTTGCCATTTCCATATTTTTGTGTATGATTTTTCCGTCAATTATGATTGGAAGAGGCAGACCTTCATATTGAGGCGTCAGATTTAAGTCATTTGGCGTTACAGGTCTTTTGTCTACTTTGGGTATTACGCTTAAACAGCCATTTGTCTCTAAAATTGCGTATTCAACGTCAGCAATATTTGGATAGCCCATAACTCGCAGTTCTTCCAAGAGGTCATTGATGTTGTACCTTTCTTTTTGAAGCTCCTTTGTCAAAATTTTACCTTTATCTATTAAAACTGTAGGTTTACCACAAATCATTTCCCGACCACGAAGGCTTTTCATTGAAATATACGACAAAAAAAGCTGTGATATAAGTAGAGTTAAAATAGGTATGATACCAGTCAAAAGCGGTATGCCTTTGTTTTGCATCGGTACGGCAACTAGATCTGCTATCATTATCGCTACCACTAATTCATATGGCTGCAGCTGCCCAATTTGCTGTTTTCCCATTATTCTCATGACAACTACTACCAAAAAATAAAGGATTAGCGTGCGAAAAAATATTATAAGCATAATCCCATCCTTCCTTTTAATGTGTCATAAATATATTTTGAGAGTATTATCATAAAATATACGTTGTAGAAAAGATCGTTAAATAAAAAATTAAAATGTAAAATTTTCAGTGTTAACGTTTTATGTTAGATTATGATATAGTATGTAAATTTACAAACTGTTATAATATAGTATAGAAAAATAAATATAGGGGTTGAAATATATGTGTAAATTATTTGTAACAGATGCGGATGGTAGCCTTTTAGATAGCAATAATAAAATATCTGAAGCAAATATTAATGCTATAAACGAGTTAAGATCAAAGGGGATCATTTACACAATTGCCACAGGTAGGATGTTTTCATCAATATTACCATATGCTTTAGAGCTTAAAGTGAATGCACCTGTCATATGTTTCAATGGAGCACTTATAAAAGATGCCTACACTAAAAAAGTGTACTATTATAATCCAATACAGTCTGAGGATGCTATTAAGGCCATCAATATATTAAAGGATAGTGGCTATCAGGTAAATCTCTATATTGATGACAGGTTAGTTGTAGAAGAGATTAACGAAAAAGTAGAATGGTATTTGTCTTTTAATAGGGTCGAAGTAGATGCTGTTGGTGATCTTGCTGAATACATCAGAAAAACTGGCAAAGGCACTGCAAAAATATATGCTATAGGCGACATAAAAAATCCTGCCCCTGTAGAACCTGAGGTTTATGATGAGTTATCAAAAATAGTTTTAGTATCCACATCAGGAGGCGGTCATCTGGAAATAAATGCAAAAGGAGTTAGCAAAGGCAATGCATTAAAGACACTGGCAAATATGTACAATATAAAAAGAGATCTTGTTGCAGCTGTTGGTGATAATCTAAATGATTTATCTATGATAGAATATGCTGGATTTGGCATTGCGATGGCAAATGCACCGGAACTTGTCAAAATAAAGGCAGATTTTGTTACAAAGTCAAATAATGATGATGGTGTTGCTTTTGCGATAAACAAAATTTTTGCAAGGCAACAAAGTTTGGCTGTGTAGAATATCAGAAAACCACCTTTTGCATATAATATATTAGGTTTTATAGTGCCGGAGGTGGTTTTTGTGGAGCAGCTGATTTTAAAACTTAGCATTCTTGTAGTTTTAGTTGTAGGCATTATATACATGGCCATGTCGTTTATTCCAATACTTGTTTTAAAAGACTCTAAGAAAGATGAAGATGGAGATGAAGACAAATGATCTTCGTCTTTTTTTGTTGATTTATGAAAAACAATGTAAATTTTTGCGAAAATCTATTGACAAATTTTCATTTAAAAAGTAAAATATCCATAAGGTATGAGAAAACGATAACTTAGAGGTGGTTAATAGTGAATGCTACAATTAAAGATGTAGCTAGAGAAGCAAAAGTTTCTATAGCTACAGTATCCAGGGTTTTAAATAATAGTGCTGTTGTTACTGATGAGACAAAACAAAGAGTATTGGATGCTATAAAAAAGACTGGCTATAAGCCGAATGCTCTCGCTAGAAGTTTAAAGATTCAAAAGACTCATACTATAGGGCTTATCGTACCAGATATATCAAGTCCTTTTTATCCTGAAGTCGTACGAGGGATTGAGGACATTGCTAGCATGTATTCCTACAATATATTTTTATGCAATACAGACCAAAAAGAAGATAAAGAGATGAATTATATAGAGATTTTAAGCGAAAAACAGGTTGATGGTATCATATATATGGGGGACATCATAAGAGAGTCTGTGAAGCAGCAGCTTCATGATATAGGGATACCGATAGTTTTAGCTGGTACAGAAGATGCTGAGTCCGAGTTTCCTAATGTCAATATAGATAATAAAAAAGCTTCATACGATGCCGTCAAGTATTTATTGTCTTTGGGGCACAAAAAAATAGGCATGATATCTGGTCCTTTTGATGATCCTATTGGAGGCGTTCAGAGGACAAATGGATATAAAGAGGCGCTATCAGAGGCAAAAATAAGATTTAAACCTTCTCTTGTAGTAGAGGGTAACTTCAAAGCAAGGCAAGCATACCTTGCGATGCTTAAATTGTTGGAAAACAATGTTGATGCAGTATTTGCTGCTTCAGATGAAATGGCTGCTGCCGCAATAAATGCTATATTTGATTCGGGTTTCAGCGTTCCAGAAGATATTCATGTTATCGGTTTTGACAACACATATCTATCTTATATGTTTAGGCCTACGATAACTACAATTCAAAGGCCAGCATACGATATAGGTGCCGTTAGCATGAGGCTTATGACGAAACTTCTTGCGAAAGAACCAATAGATGACATGCATGTTATTTTGCCTCATCAGCTTATTGTTAGGGAATCTACAGGATATGGTGAAGAAAAAAAATAGCCACTTAAGCTATTTTTTTTCATAAACTATTTTTCCGCCAACGATGGTCTTTTTAATGTCTATATCATCATCAAAAATTATTATATCCGCATCATATCCTTCTTTTATAAGGCCTTTTCTGTCCTGTACTCCTATGACTTTTGCACTGTTATATGATGCAAGTGCAACTGATTCGTAAAGTGATAAATCAGTATTTGTTAAAATATTTTTTACAGCTTTATCTAATGTAAGTGTGCTTCCTGCAAGAACACCGCTTTTTAATCTGGCAGCGCCGCTCTTTACATAGACGTCCTGACCACCCAACTGATATACTCCATCGCTTAAATTTGCAGCCATCATTGCATCTGTTATGAGATTTGTGTTGTCTTTGCCTTTTAGCTTCAAAAGTGTCCTTATGGCTGGGAATACAGAATGTATGCCGTCTGCGATTAATTCGGCGCTTATATCAAGGTCGAAGATCGCTCCTAAAGTTCCTACTTCACGATGATGGAAACCTCTCATTGCGTTAAAGACGTGTGTCGCATGAGTTATGCCTGCTTTAAACCCGGCAACTACTTCATCATAAGTAGAATCGGTATGCCCAACTGACACAATTATGCCTTTTTCTTTTAAGAACTTTATTAGCTCCAGTGAGCCATCTATTTCTGGTGCAATTGTAACAAGTTTGACTATATCTATATAGTCGCCCCCTAGTTCAAAGAAATTATCTATTGTAGGTTTAAGTATGAATTTTTCATCCTGTGCGCCCTTTTGCTTCGGGTTTATGAAAGGTCCTTCCATGTGAATACCTAAAATTTCGGCGCCTTCAACACGATTTTTATTTTCATATACATTTTTAATGGCATTTTTTATTTTGTTTTTATCTTCTGTCATTGTAGTAGGTAAAAATGACGTAGTACCGCGCTTTGCAATAGACTTTGAGATAGCGTTTATTGCATCAAAAGTTCCATCCATCGTATCAAAGCCTGCAGATCCATGGATATGTATGTCTATGAATCCAGGTGATACGTAATTGCCATCTGCATCAATTACATTGTCGCCAGAAAGTCCTTTTCCTATTGCAGCAATTTTATTATCTTCAATTAATAAGTCTTTGCCATCTACGATATTGTTGTCAAGGAGTAACCTTCCATTAATAATTAATGTGCTCATATTATCACCTCAATTAAATTGTAGACTTATTTAAACGTAAAATCAATTAACTTTATACATATATACTATTTTTGCATAGAATATGATATACTAAAAAAAGGAGGTATTCAATATGGAAAACATTTTAATTATTGATGATGAAGAGATGCTTGTCAAAGGTTTGAGGTTGTCTCTTATTCAAGAGGGCTATTCCGTTGATTATGCGTATGACGGAGAAGAAGGATTGGAAAAAATCAAAAGTGGCAATTTTGACCTTGTGATACTTGATTTAATGCTGCCTAAAATAGATGGTCTTACTCTCTGCAAGGAAGTAAGGTCATTTTCAAATATACCTATAATAATGCTTACTGCCAAAGGCGAAGATGTAGATAAAATTGTAGGAATAGAGATGGGAGCTGATGATTATCTGGCAAAACCGTTCAATACTAGAGAACTCATAGCCAGAATCAGGGCTTTGTTCAGAAGAACAACATCACCTTTTGTTAAAAAACATGATATCATAAAGATAGGCGATATAACCATCAACATTCCAGACAAGATTGTGCAGAAAAATGGTAAGGAAATCGATCTTACAAATAAAGAATTTGATTTATTAGTTTTACTGGCTTCAAATCCTGGAAAATTGTATTCAAAAGACAAATTGATGGATCTGATATGGGGATTTGACTTTTATGGTGATACAAATACGGTAAATGTCCATATAAGAAAGCTTAGAGAAAAAATAGAGGATGATCCAGCAAATCCAAAACATATTTTTACAAAGTGGGGTTCAGGTTACTACATGAAATAAGGTGATAAATTGAGTATAAGATGGAAGATTTTTTCTGTTTATTTTATTATTCTTATTATTTCACTAGCATCGACAGGTATTTATCTTTTTAATAATATTTATGAAAGCTATCTTTCAAATGAAAGAGTTACTAATTTGACGCAGGCCAACATGATTGCTAATTTGGTTTCAAAATTTATAGGCGTTTCATCGTACTTGATTGAGCCGACTATTGTGGACTATTCCAACCAGATAAATTCAAGGATCCTTTTTACTGATGTAAAAGGAAAGGTAATCGTGGATTCGGCAGGCAATGGAGAAATGGAAGGTGAAGATATAAATAACTACAGCGATGTAAAATCTGCTCTCAAGGGTTCTGGATCTACGAGTATTCATTATATTACAGGTTCTGGCTGGACCATGTATTCGGCAGTTCCTGTGACTATAAAAAACGAAATTGTAGGTAGTATTTTATTGTCTACTTCAATTGATGATGTCATGAATTTTTTGTACTCCATAAAAATGAGGATGATTTACACTTTTACGGCTATAGGTTCTATTGTAAGCATACTAAGCCTAATTGTTGCGGCTTTTATTACAAAGCCTTTAAAAAGGCTTACTGATGCTACTAAAGTAATATCAGAAGGAAAATTTGATTACAAAGTAGAAATACGCGGAAATGATGAGATTGGAAAGCTTGCAGATGCATTTAATGATATGAGTACAAAGCTTATGAAGATTGATGATGAAAGGAAGCGGTTCGTATCAGATGCATCGCATGAATTAAAGACGCCGTTGGCTGCTATAAAGGCCCTTGTTGAACCACTTATATCTAGTGACAATGTGGATATATCTGTTTATAAAGAGTTTTTAAAGGATATAAATTCAGAAGTAGATAGAATGACTAGGCTTGTAAATGAATTGCTGGTCTTAGCTAGAATTGATAAAATTCATTCAATAGAAAACAAAACGGAAAATATTGGTGAGATAGCTTACAATGTTGTAGAAAATCTTGAAGCAATTGCAAGGCAAAAGGGTGTTTCTTTAATATTTGAAAGTGATAAAAATATTTTTGCTGACGTAGATGCAGATAGATTTTACAGAATGATATACAATGTAGTGGAAAATGGCATAAAATATACTCCAAGCGGTGGTACTGTGAAACTAAATCTGGATTCTGATGATAAAAATGTCTACATAACCATATCAGATACAGGAATAGGCATAAGTCAAGAAACACTCCCTAAGGTGTTTGAGAGGTTTTCAAGAGGAGATACTGCAAGATCGCAAAAAACTGGTGGCTTTGGTCTTGGATTGGCTATTGTAAAAGAGATTGTAGACCTTCACAAAGGACATATTGATGTTAAAAGTACTGTTGGGGAAGGTACTGAATTTTACATAACAATACCTGTTAAAAATGTTTAAATGATGGCATTGATTATTTATTAAAATTTAAGAAATTTTAAGATTCTGTTAATACAGCTGTAATAAAAATGCTGTATCATATAATTGAGGAGGGGATTAACAATGAAAAAGGCGTTTCTTATTATGATATTAGTCGTGGCAATTTCGTTAACAGGATGCTTTAACAAACCAAAAAATAAAACGGAACAAAATGCCCCTATAAGTCCGAAATCTACCGTGCAAGCCGTGAAAGAAGTTTCATTGTATTTTCTGAATAGCAAAATGTCGGGATTGAATATGGATATAAGAAGTGTATCGGAAAATGCCGATTTATTGAAACAAGTTATATCTGAATTGATGAAAGGACCTTCTGACCAGTATTCAAAGCCAATTATTCCGGATAATACTAAACTTTTGTCTGTTCAGTTGAAGGATACAACTGCTTATGTAAACTTTTCTAAAGATTATATGTCAGCAACAGATATTAATGAAAGTACAGCGAAATATATGGTGGCTGCACTTGTAAATACACTGACAGGGCTGCCGAATGTTGACAGTGTTCAGATATTAGTTGAAGGGAACAAAATAGATTCATTGTACGGGTACAAAATAGGCTTAGATCCATTAAATAGAACTGTGCTAACAGGGGAAGTCTATATTGACAAAGAAAGAGTTAAAAAGCTTCAAGAGAATGCATCTCTTGGAAAGGAGTCTTGGAGGCTGGATCCAATAAAAGTCATGCAAGAGGAAGGCGGAGTTGTTGGTTTCTCACCTGATGATGATTTTTCGTTGGATTCTAAAAAAGATGGCATAGCCTTGATAAATGCCACACATGACAACAAGTCGTATATGATAACACTTATCCAACCTGAAGGCGACAAAGATGGCAATATATGGGTGATAAGTGATGTCAAAGCTAAGTTTACAAAGATACCGGAAGCAGATCCGACAAAAGGAGAGACTTTTATCTACGGTATAGTTAGAGCTATAAATTATGAAACAAGAGTCGTGACTATAGAAAGGGAATATCAAGATTCAAGTGATATAAATAATGAAGCAGGTCCGGATATTAAGGTGTTACCGAATGCTATAATTCATCGCCAAGCGAAAGTTGGGTACGACAGTCAAGGCGGATACCAATACTCCGAAACTGATATGAGCTTTTCTGACATAAAAGTAGGTGATGAGCTTGGCATGATTTTGACAAAAAATAAAGAGGCAAGAGCTATTATTGATTCTGATAAAAGTAGCATTACCAACGCTAGTACCCAAAATGCAAACATAATCGTCTTATCACCTATGAAAAATAATAGCGTATCAAGTCCTGTTAAAGTAGTAGGGAAGGCTAGAGTTTTTGAAGCAGTTGTGAATATTAGGATTTTGGATTCCAATGGAAACATCTTATCGCAGACATCTGTACAGGCAAGTGCAGGTGCACCATCGTGGGGAGATTTTGAGGCAGACATACAGTATAAACCATTATCAACTCCACAGGATGGTACACTACAGGTATTTTCATTGAGCCCAAAAGATGGCTCTGTTCAAGATCTAGTATCAATACCTTTGCATCTCAAGTAAACAGTTAGCAAAAATTAACTCTGACTCATGTCAGAGTTATTTATTATAGAAGCTTTTAAGTAAAAGGCTCTATGGATACTCATTGCGATAACTTCAGCCATTTCAAATACAAATCCAAGCCTTGTATTATGTACAGGAATAATATCAAAAGCATCTATGACGCCTATTATAGATATGTCACCAACAGCAGGAAGCACTTTTCCTACACCTTTTCCTGGATATATTGGTGATTTTTTTATTGATATTTTACCAATATTATCCTTGTCTCCAAGACAAGCGTCGACAGCTATTATATTGCTGTAAGGATGCTTTCTTTTTATATATGCAATGTTTTCTTCAAGATTTATGGCGTGTATAGGATTTTTTAATGTCCCATATACATTTATGCCATTTACCATTTTTGAAAGCATATCTCCAACAATCGGACCTAAAGAATCACCTATGCATTTGTCTGTACCTATGCACAATATTACAGAATCGAAATTTAGATGTTCTGCCAGGTATGCAGAAATAAGCTTTATAGCATCTCTATCATCATATTTTACTCGCAATTCATCCATAAAATCTTCCTCCAAAATTTGTATTAAAAGTAATGTAGAAAGAAATAATAAAATTATTCGAAGGGAGTGATTGCATGAGAAAGACCATTGCCTACAGTTTATTTATTTTCGCTGTTACGGCTGTCAGTATTATATTTATGCTTGATCTTTTTATAAAAGAACAGCCAATATTACATAATAAGGAGACCTCTGCACAGGAAAATACATATACTTTGCCTGTTGAAGAATATCAGCAAGACGACTTGCAGCTACCTGTGTTTAATAGTACGCCTTATGCATCACAGGGAAGTAATAATTTTGAAATGAAAAATGTAAATGAGAGCATAGATATTAAACAAGAAAATCCAAAAGAAAAAAATAATCAAGATAGTGACTTAAGGAATTTTAATGAAAAATCTCTTAATAAGCTTATTCAGCAAAGAGAGAGAAATTTTGAGAAAATTACAGAAAATAGTTCGATAAGAGAAAATGACAAAAGTTTAAACATGAATAGGATTGTAGTTACACCTGAGAAAATTTTAAGTGTACAAAAAGAAATAGATTTTACAACAAAGTCTAAGGCGATTAGTATATTGATGAAATTGGGGCCATCAGGCATTGGCGAGATTATGAAGATGTCTCAAAATGGGGTAACTGCCGAAGAAGGGTATAAAATGATGGATATCCTGAAAGAACACCTTTCGGAAAAAGATATAAATTTTTTAACGAAGGCTTGAAAGAAGTCTCCCATCCTCTATAGGTGGGAGATGAATTTCTATTGTTTTCCATAACATTATATGCTATAATATTATCAGGAGTAAAAAGTAAAGACAATTAGGCATAACAGCCTAAGAGTAATATTTTTGTAGGGAAGGTTCCTCCCGAAATTACGCCTATGGAGATTGTGTAAGACCTGCTGTGAATAACAGTAGGCAACGGTCTATGAAGTAGGAAGCTTCATCCTCTATAGGATGGAGTAGGTTCACAAAGCATTGTCAATAAGTATTTTGCAGAAAGTACGAATACAAAATAAAAGATGCGCTTCACAATTGAAGCACATCTTTTATTTTGTGAATAAGTCTTTATCTTGATAGTAAATATCTTTTCCATTGACCATTATTGATATATACCTTGCATCAGTAAATATATCCATTTTTCCTCCACCATAATTTGTACCATAGTTCGATATATACCTTATGTTGTCATTTAATGTTGTGTAAAAAGGAATACTACCGTTATATATTATCCACACATTTTTGCCTGTATTTTCTCTGAATTTTTGAAGGGTATCTTCAAACAACTGAGCTTCTCTTGTATCTTTAAATCCATCAGAGCCCCATACAGGTTTAGGCAAAACTATAAATAAGTTATCGCCTTTTACGTTGTTTAGCACATTTAGAAACCAGCTCCACTGGTCTTTGTTTGATGAAAGCAAGCCGCCTTTTGTGTCATCTAGCGTTATAAATGTAGAATTTCGAAAATCGTATACTCCGTATGAATCACCTGCTTTTATGTATTGAATGTTTAACGATTTTAGAACTCTGTCATTTACATCACCTGTAAAAACTATAAGAGGATAATCTTTGTTGGCTGTATCTGCAGCTTTTAATGAAATTTGAAGTCTTAAAAGTGTGTCATAATCTGTATCGCCAAATACCATAAATTTAAATGAATCGTTAGTATTGCTAACATTTATTTCTTTATTTCTGCTGTCAAGTGATACAAAATCTAATGGCTTTGGAAGTTGCGATGCGTCAAAATCTGACCCTTGTCCAACTTTTACAAGAAGATTTCCGACTTTGCCATTTATATTTGCTGATAACGCACCTGATACGTCTGCGTTGGATGCTGTAAAGACACCGTTATTTATAGTTCCTACGTTATTGTACACTGTCCAATTTATATCTCTGTCTTCTATTGGTGCCCTATATCCGTTCAAATCTTTACCTGTTACAGAAATAGATACTGTAGAACCTTTATTTATATTTAATGAGTAAGGGTTAAATCTAATGTCTGCAAGCGTATCTAATGCTTTTATTTTTAATGTGCCTGTAACATTTCCCACTCTTGCAGTGATTACGCCATCACCAGCACTTTCTGCCAAAAATTCATTTCCGTCGAATTTTCCTGCAATGCCGTTTATAGAAAATGATACGTTATTTTGATCTATCTTTACTGGCTGATAATTTTCATCGTAGCCTTTTACTGTAATTGCTCTGTGAGTGCCTACAAAGACATTTGTGTTGTCAGCTTCTAATTTTAGTGCATAAAGGTTTCCTGCTGGGGCTGTGTTAAATACACCTACGCCATTTGCAACATTTCTTTCATAGCCTGGTACGGTATTTTGAAGTTTTGCCTGACTGTCCCCTAGTTCTCTAACTGCCATTTGAGTTGAGCCACCGCCATCTAAATTCATTGCATCATACGCGCCGAGATTAATCATCAATTGAGCTAATTCTTTTTCTGTCATTCCTCTTGTGTTTGCATTGTCAACTGTTGCTATGATTACGTGCTTCTTGTCTTGTGTGTATCCTATAGCTGTTCTAGCGTAGATGCCGTCTACGTTATCAGTAAACTGCTGTGGGATAGATCCGTTTGATACAAGAATAGTTCCTCCGCTTATTGCCATTTTGAAATTGTTAAATGGAGGATCTGTAGAGATATTTTTGATTACAGTATCACCTGGTTTAAGATTTAATAAAGTCGAAGCGATATTGCCAGTGGCATCTATGGAGTATCCACCATCTGGGATTAAAGCAGGACCTTTACCTTGCCTTACATCCATGACTTTGTTATCGCTGCCTACGATGACTTCAACTAAGTCCTTATAGTTATTGCTGACACCAGGCGTATTTGAATTCCAATCTTTTGTAAAGATTACACATGATGTGCCATTGCTTAACGAACCAATATTGTTTAATGCACTTATGGGGATTTGACTTCCATCTGGAAGTGTTATATTTAATGAAGTACTTTTCCAATAGCCTATAGATGGATTGTTGTATTTATCAATTGCAAACGTAGCGTAGTTTCCTTTGTAATAAGGAACAGTCAAAAGGTTTCCATTCTTAACTGATGCACCTATAATAAATCCCTGCTTGGTATCAAAAAAATCACCATTTACTGCTGCTATTGCACCATTTCCGTTTGCCATGTCTTCAACATTCATCCTGTCTTTAAAACCTGATGGATTGAAGATGGTTGATATGGATGTATTGCTGTCATTTAGGTCAATGTAAAGAACATTGACATTTATAAAACCATCTGTAGTGAAATATGTAATATTTTTTTGTGTAACTCCTTTACTGAGTACTTGCTGGTTCTCATTTGTAGTGATTACAGAATACGCATTGGCAGAAATGCTCTGCATAATAACAGATGAAAATATGAGTAGTGAGACTAAACTTAAACTTATCAGCTTTCGGCAGTTCAATGAAATCCCTCCTAAAAAAATATACATTCTTTAGTAATTTATAATTATGGAAAATTTATCAATGCTCACAAATTTCGCTTATCATATATGTCAGCGATTCATTTCGCTTGTTTGGCTGACGCCGTTTATGCATTGTGATGGCTTTCGCTTTCGCTCATACGCCAAACTGCGCTACATTCATCGTGACATATTAGGAAAGCTCCATTAATCGTTCGCCTATGATAAATTTTCCATTAATATATAACATAATTTTACCTTCTATATATTACAGCCATGTTACAATTTGATAAATAAATAATAAAAACTGATATTATTATTGCCATTTTTGAGTATAATAATGATGTCATAGCAATAACGAGTATAATTGAAAAATATCAAAAAATAGCGAGTTATTTATCAAAAATCGCCCAAAATGGAGAATAATAAATCTTGTATAATTATTTGATTTCTACTATAATCAAATATGTCGCAAGACGCCGGGGTGTAGCGCAGTTGGTAGCGCACGTGCTTTGGGAGCATGGGGTCGGGGGTTCGAGTCCCTCCACCCCGACCATAATTTGGTCGTATAGCTCAGCTGGGAGAGCACCTGCCTTACAAGCAGGGGGTCATAGGTTCGAGCCCTATTGCGACCACCATTTTTATTAAGTCGATAGAGGATAATTTTATTGGTTTAGAATATAATATTAGGTGATTGTGAAACTATGAGACGAAAATTTACAGCTAGCAATCAATAGAGGAAGATATAGGAAAGATACAGTATACCAGAGAGTACATTTAATCAAGAAAGGTCTGAATTTTATTGATGAACATTGAAAACAGAAAAAAACAGGCATGACAAATAGACCCCAATGATTTATGCAAATGAGGTAGATGCTTAAGTTTAGCTGGCTGTTGAATTAAGCAGCTATAGACTTAACAGAACGAATTTTATCTATAGCTCCCATACGGTATGCTAGTAAAACAGTAATAAGATGCGCAGCACCAGCCATGAAGAAATCTGCCTTGATGGTTTTGCGGTCTCTAGCCTGGAGATTACCAAGCTGCAGGGGAAGTTTGAGCCTAGAGATAACCTGCTCAATGATATGTCGAAAATCAGCTATTTGATTCCATTGCTCTGTATCTCTAGGAATAGGGGTATGAACTCTATAATTATCTTTGGGATATGTATAAAACATTCTGCCACAATCGGAAGTTGTACATTTATCCTCGCAGGAACAAACATATTTGCCACCAGGTAACTTTTCAGTTTTAGGGCAAATAAACTTGTTCCTAAAGGAACGGTTTTTACCTTTACAAGAGCCATCCCATTTCATTGGAAGAGATGGGTCCTTTGGGCATGTAGGAATACCATCTTCATTAATTCCTGGCTTGCCGAAATTTTTTCTGGTATTTCTAGGATTAAGAGCAATGACAGGCAGAATGCCATGATTCTCAAAGAGATATTTATAGTTTGGGACATCATCGAAGCCAGAATCAGCAGTCATAGCATAAATATTAAAGTTACGATGACGCTCAAAAAAATTCTCCATAGCAGGTATAAGCAGTTTTCCATCCCATGTAAGTTTAACTTCTTCAGGGGATGCGGGCTCAGAGCTATCAGTATAATCATTAAAATCCGGCTGGTAATCGCAAAAGTCCATATGTCTTAAAATGCCGAGGGCATTAGACACAACTATAGTTTTGTGGGCATAACAGAAAGTACCATTGATATATTGCAATTTAATATTAGGGTCAACAGAAGCAGTTTTAGGCATTTGATTATAGGCCATTTTATAGATGTCTTCTTTTGACTTGTCCTTGTTAAAGTATTGAAGCTTTTTAACAAGAGCATTAAAGAATTTGGGGTTGTTTTCCTTAACATAGCATTCAATACCAGTAGTATCCATAATATAAACTTCAGCAGGATTGATGCCTAATTCTTTTTCAAGGGCTTGGCCAATTTCCTGACAAATAGGTTCAGTAATATCGACTAACTTATGAAAGAAGGCTTCAATGTCATCACAGTAATCCTGTTTGAACCTTGAGTAAAAAGAAGCATCAGGAACAGTATTAAGCCCACAAAAATCACGGAGTTCTTTTGAAAATGACAAAAAAGTAATAAGTAAATCAATAGTTGGTATAGAAAGTAACTTTTGCAACAGTAAGGTTGAAACAATTGAATCGAGAGAATTATCATGAGGGCGACCAGTAGCTTTATTATAGTGAAAATACCAATTTACAGGGATTAACTCACAAATATTAATATACTGGTCAAGAAGCTCAAGCAACTGAGGTTTTTGAACAACAACAAATTTATGAAAATCATCAATAAAATCAGAAAAATGAAGTTGCTTTATCATGCAGGATCTCCTTTCACTTTGGTTTGATTTTGAATATTTGGTATAATATATAATTCGGCAAAAGTGGAGGAAAATCCTGCTGATATATAAAATAAAACCCTTTAAAATCAATAATTTTGGGGTTTTACAAAAAGCTAATATAATATTTCATGGAGGGATACCCAAGTGGCTAAAGGGGGCAGACTGTAAATCTGTTGGCTTGTGCCTTCGATGGTTCGAATCCATCTCCCTCCACCATATAAGTTAGGCTATAAGGCCTTTTTTTATTTTGCCATTTTTTCCTGCTATCATCAATTTTCAAATCTCAAATAAAATATTCTAAGAAGATATTTTTTATCACAATTGATAAATATTTTCAACAAACATATTGACATCAAAAATAAATGATGTATAATAGTACTTGTGAAGGGAAAATAATTATTAATGGAAAGGCGATATTAATAGTTTTCCCTGTATGTTTACGAAATTTTAGTAGTTAAATAATAACTTATGTGAAGAGGTGTGTTACATATGTCTTTGGTGGGGAAAAAAGCTCCTGATTTTAAATTAGACAGCACTAAAGGTCAAATATCTTTATCCGATTATAAGGGAAAATGGGTAGTACTTTTCTTTTATCCACTGGACTTTTCGTCCGTATGTTCTACTGAGATACCAGAGTTTAATAGAAGGAAATCAGAATTTGAAAAACTGAATGCAGAGATTTTAGGTATCAACACAGACAGCGTATACTCTCACAATGCCTGGATAGAAAGCCTTGGCGGGATAGATTATCCTCTTATATCTGATTACAATAAAGAAGTCACCAAACAGTATGGTATACTGATTGAAGAAGCTGGTATTGCTTTAAGAGCAGCTTTTATCATTAACCCAGATGGAATCATTGATTATGAAGTTGTACATGAGCCAGTAATCGGCAGAAATGTCGATGAAATACTAAGAGTGCTTAACGCACTTCAAACAGGCCATGCTTGTCCTGTCGGCTGGAAACCGGGGGATAAAGTATTAGATTAAAAAAATTAAGGAGGAGATTTGAAATGAGAGAAATGACCAAAAAAAATCTAAGTGATGCTTACGCTGGTGAAAGCCAGGCACATATGAGGTACCAAATATTTGCCGATGTTGCAGAGAAGGAAGGCAAACCAAACATAGCGAAGCTTTTTAGAGCTATATCGTACGCAGAACTGGTTCATGCTACAAATCACTATAGGACATTAGGAGAAGTGAAAGACACAGTAGCAAATCTTGACAAAGCAATAGCAGGTGAAACGTTTGAAGAAGAAGAAATGTATCCTGCATATAAGGCAGTTGCTGATCTGCAAGAAGAGAAAGCTGCAGATAGAAGTTTTAATTATGCGTTAGAAGCAGAAAAAATACATGCTAAGATGTACACAGATGCAAAAGCTGCAGCATTGAAAAATGAAGACATAAAGATTTCTAAAGTATATATTTGTCCAGTATGTGGCTATACTGTAATTGATACAGCACCAGAAAAATGTCCTGTATGCGGAGCTCCAAGGGATAAGTTTGTTGTATTCTAAAAGGCAAAAGAACCCCTTCATTATTCGTATATAGTTAATTTATTAGTGCTTGGGAATACTCAAGCACTTTTTTACATGCAGATTAAATTTTTTTAAGTTGACTTCTCAAATATACTGTGTTATTATATTTTAAGTTAAATAACGAGAACTCTTATCAAGAGAGGTGGAGGGAGGAGCCCTATGAAGCCCGGCAACCTGTCTTTGTGACAAGGTGCTAATTCTCGCAGAAGGTTACTTCTGAAAGATGAGGGTGTACATGCCTCTTCTTTTGGAGAGGTTTTATTTTGTTTAAGTTTTTTTATGTGATTTAAAAAAGGAGGATACTAATGAAAAAGTATTTTACTTCAGAATCTGTAACTGAAGGACATCCAGATAAAATTTGTGACCAAATATCTGACGCAATAGTTGATGAAATACTTAAAAATGATCCATATGCAAGAATAGCTTGTGAGACGGCTGTAACAACTGGTATGGTTTTAGTTATGGGTGAAATCTCTACCAAATGCTATGTGGACATACCTAAAATTGCAAGAAAAGTTATAGAGGAGATAGGGTACACTCGCGCAAAATATGGTTTTGATGCAGATACATGCTCTGTTCTTACATCTATTGATGAACAGTCTCCTGATATAGCGCTTGGAGTTGACAAAGCATTGGAAGTAAAGAAAGGTATTTCACATAATGACCTAGAAGAACAAGGAGCTGGAGACCAAGGCATGATGTTTGGATACGCATGCACAGAGACTCCTGAGCTTATGCCGCTTCCTATATCGCTTGCCCATAGACTTGCTCGTAGACTGGCAGAGGTCAGAAAAAATGGTATATTAGATTATCTAAGGCCTGATGGAAAGACACAGGTTACAATAGAGTACATTGACGATGTTCCGAAGAGAGTAGACTCGATAGTCGTATCAACACAGCATTCACCTGATGTTGACCATGACAAGATAGAAAATGACGTAAAAGAATATGTAATAAAGCCAATTGTTCCGCCAGAGCTAATTGATGATGGCACAAAAATATACGTAAATCCAACAGGAAGGTTTGTCGTAGGTGGACCACAAGGCGACAGTGGACTTACAGGTAGAAAGATAATAGTTGATACTTACGGCGGATATGCTAGGCATGGCGGTGGTGCGTTTTCTGGCAAAGATCCGTCAAAAGTTGATAGATCTGCTGCATATGCTGCAAGGTATGTTGCGAAAAATATCGTTGCTGCTGGTCTTGCTGACAGGTGCGAAGTTCAACTGGCGTATGCAATAGGTGTTGCTACACCGTTAGAAGTAAATATTGATACTTTTGGCACTGGAAAGATTCCTGATGATGAAATATCGGATATTGTAAAGAAAGTATTTGATTTAAGACCTGCTGCAATCATAAGAGATCTTGATCTCAGAAGGCCTATCTATAGACAAGTTGCTGCATACGGACATTTCGGAAGAACAGACCTTGACCTTACATGGGAGAGAACTGATAGAGTAGAAATACTAAAGAAACTTGCTTTTAATAAATAAATTTTAAGCCCGGAAAAATTCCGGGCTTGCGGCATTTATATATCTATTGCCGCATCAAAATATGTACGCTACGCTAATAATATTATAACACATAATTTTAAAAAATCTATTAGATGGCAATTCCATTATTTTCATTATTTTTTCTTAGAAAAACCGATTCATTATTTTTTAATACTTTTTCTAGTGCAGAAACTAACATCTGATTATATTTATTGTTGCAATCCTTTAAATCCTGTATCGCTTCATCAAAACTTTTTACTTTTTTATATGAATAAGATCTTTTATTTGTCATAGCATCAAAAGAATCACAGACAGCTATAATTTGAGCACTTAACGGGATAAACTTAAGACCGTAAGGGTATCCCGAACCATCCAGTCTTTCATGATGGTATAAAACAGCAGGTATTAAATACATAAGTGGAGACAGCACTTCCAGCATATTTGCGCCGCAACTGGAATGCAATTTAACAAGGTCATATTCGGTGCTTGTAAGTTTGTCTGGTTTTGATAAAATGTTAATCGGTATCATTGTTTTTCCTATGTCATGAAGCAAGGCACCCTTGTATATAGAGAGCTGCTCATTTAAGCTCAAATGAATCATATTAGCAATCTTAAAAGATAATTTTGCAACTCTTAGACTGTGTTTGTATGTCTCGTAATTATAGTTTTTTAGCGACAGCAAAAGATGCGATATAAGTTTATCTTCACCATAATTCATATTCTTTTTCTCCTTTTTTCGACATTTTCTATTATATTATAAATTTTGTTAACAGTCAATAAATGTATATGATGTAATAAAATTCAAAAAAAAAAAAAAAAAAAAAAAAAAAAAAAAAAAAAAAAAAAAAAAAAAAAAAAAAAAAAAAAAAAAAAAAAAAAAAAAAAAAAAAAAAAAAAAAAAAAAAAAAAAAAAAAATCAGAAAATTATGATTAGTTCTTGACAACCATATATTGACTTTGGAAAAATTATCTTATATAATAAATACAAACATAAGTTCGCACAAAGGAGTAATGGAGATGAGAAATGTTGAGATGCCAGATGTGTACCTTGCTATTTTACCTTATTATATAGATGAATACGGAAATGGGACAGAACTTATAGACTTGGATGGTAATGTATCGTTTATAAAGTGCAGCGTAAAAAGCTGCTTAAATAAGACGTTAAAAAGATATGCTGTAGACTTAAATGCTATAAGAGAAAAGTATGCGAAAAGCCTTGGCATAAGAAATTCATTTCCAATCCCATTAGCTCGTGACTTTACCTTGATACAATTAAAGGTGAGGATCCCTAAGGTAGCAAAGGACACTGCTTACGGATATATATGTTATGAAAAAATAAAGAAGGTAGAAGAACGTGCATCATTTAGTTTAGTATATGTAGGTGAATGTGACATAAAAGTTTATCAAAAGAAAGCATCAATAGAAAAACACATGAGGGATGCTTCTATGATGAAGACGTTTTTTGCTAATTTAGATTCATTAAATTATGATGATAATAGAGCAATGTACAATCTTCCTGCAACAAAAGCAGACATAGCACTTTTATACGAAGAGATCGTTAAGATAAAGTTTAAAATTGAAAAAATGTGATATGTGCTTCAAATATAGCTAAAAATAATATACAATGTTAATAGAATAAGGCAAAGTAGGGATAAGAATGGTGGAAATAGTAGGTACAGTTGAGGAGATAATATTTAAAAACGAGCAGAATGGATATGCTGTATTAGAGCTTAATTCTAAAACAGATTCTATTACCGTTGTGGGCTATATGCCGTACGTGGGAATCGGTGAGACTTTAAAGATTGAAGGAGAATGGATGACGCACCCTGATTATGGGGAACAGGTAAAAGTATCAAAGTATGAAATGATAGCACCCTCATCATTGTATGGCATGGAGAGATTCCTATCATCGGGGCTTATAAGAGGCATAGGACCCGTTATGGCAAAGAAGATTGTTTCAAAATTTGGACTCGATTCACTTAATATAATAGAGACACATCCTGAGAAGTTAATGGAAATACCGGGTATAGGCGAAGAAAGAGTCAAGATGATAACTGAGTCTTATGAAAAGCAAAAGGGTTTAAGAGATGTGATGGTGTTTTTGCAGGGGTACGGTATATCTACCACAAATGCCATAAAAATTTACAAACAGTATGGCGATGATTCAATAAATCTTATAAAGCAAAACCCGTACAGGTTATCTGATGAGATATTTGGAATTGGATTTAGGACTGCCGATAAAATCGCTTTTGCAATGGGGGTTGATGCACATTCAAGCTACAGAGTTTCATCAGGGACGAAATACGTTTTAATGCAGTACGCTGCAAATGGACATACATATGTACCTCTTGACTTATTATCAAGGGAAACGGCTAAACTCCTTGATGCATCTGAAGAAGAAGTGAATGATTCCCTTGTGCTTTTGGCTCAGAGCGGCAAGGTAATGTTTGAAACATTTGAGGATGGATCTCACGGTGTTTATTATATACCATATTTTACGGCAGAAAACAATACAGCAGATAAGATAATGAATATGACATTGACAGATGTGAAGCCTGGTGACATCGATATAAAAAACGAAATATCGAAGATAGAAGCTGATATGGGTATTAAGCTTGCAGATAATCAGAGGCTTGCAGTTGAAGAGTCTGTAAAAAATTCAATCCTAGTAATAACGGGAGGACCTGGCACAGGAAAAACCACGATAATAAATTTCATAATAAGGCTATTTATGAAATTTGGGAAATCAGTTGCTCTTGCTGCTCCAACGGGTAGAGCTGCAAAAAGAATGACTGAGGCTACAGGCTTTGAAGCAAAGACAATACACCGCCTCCTTGAATATTCTTACACGGAGGAAGAGGGCAGAGGATTTGGTAAAGACGATAAAAATCCATTATCTGAGGATGTCATCATAATTGATGAAGCATCTATGATAGACATATTGCTGATGAATGCTTTGCTTAAGGCGATTCCCTTAAGCTCTAGATTAATACTTGTGGGAGACGTTGATCAACTGCCATCTGTAGGAGCCGGCAATGTTTTGAGGGATATAATAGATAGTGGTTTAGTTAAGGTAATAAGGCTTAATAAAATATACAGGCAAGGTAAAGAAAGTCTAATTGTAGTAAATGCACATAAGATAAACAATGGTGAATATCCCATATTAAATGATAGAGAAAATGATTTTTTCTTTATAAATGCTGCTACACAAGAAGAAATATTGAAGATAATATTGGATCTCAACAAAAGAAGGCTGCCGGAGGCTTATGGCTTTAATCCTTTTTTAGACATACAGGTTTTAAGTCCCATGAGAAAGGGTTTAATCGGTATGATAAATCTCAACAACGAGCTGCAAAAATGTCTTAATCCACCAAAAAAAGGATTGAATGAAAGGCAAATGAAGGATTTTACCTTCAGAGTCAGAGACAAAGTCATGCAGATAAAGAATAATTACAAGATGAAGTGGATAAAAGGCGATGAAAAAGGCGAAGGCGTCTTCAATGGCGATATGGGAATCATTGAGTCAATAGATAATGATGCACAGGAACTCACCGTTTTATTTGATGATGATAAGCGGGCTACTTATGATTTTGCAGACATTGATGAATTGAGCCTTTCCTACTGTGTTACTGTTCATAAGAGCCAAGGCAGCGAATTTCCGGCTGTAATCATGCCAATGAGCTATGGCCCACCAATGCTTTTAACAAGGAATCTTTTGTATACGGCTGTAACTAGGGCAAAAAAACTTGTTGTCATCGTGGGACAAGAAAAATATTTAAAAAACATGATAGACAATAATCTCATATCAAAGAGATACTCCGGACTTTTGCCAAAGCTTAAAAAGGCGCTTAGATTCATGATTGAGAATTAATTGTTAAATTCATGCAGCATTTCTATATATAGATAAAATTTTTCATGAAAGTTAAATAAATTTCAAAATATGCCGATATAGAAATTAAATAGATGGACGGAAGGATGCACTATGATATTTCTCGATCTGTTATTTCCACCAAAGACAAATTGCATACTGTGCGGCAAGATGATAAGAGAAGGAAAAATATGCGACGACTGCGAAAGCAAGCTGCCATTTATAAGTGGCAATACGTGCATCGTATGTGGAAAACCGATTGATACAGGCGAGAAATGCCCTGACTGTATGGAGTATGAACATATTTTTAGCCGCAGCATAAGTGCTTTTGAATATGATGAAACTATGAAATCTTTGATAGCCAGATTTAAATATTACAAAGAGAGAAATTTATCTGAGTTTTTTGCAGAGTATATGTACAAATACATTAAAGATGCCGATATAAAATTTGATGTAATTGTACCTGTACCACTTCACCGAACGAAGTTAGACGAGCGAGGCTATAACCAAGCGGAGCTTCTGGCAAGAGAGCTATCGTACAGATTTGACATAATGATGTCAAAGCCTTTAAGGCGTATCAGAAATACAAAGTCCCAGACAGAGTTTAGCAGAGAAGAGCGGATGAAGAACTTAAAAGGTGCCTTCAAAGTAGTATATGAAGATATGGTTAAGAATAAGATTATACTGCTTGTCGATGATGTCTTGACAACTGGCTCCACACTTGATGAATGTGCAAAAGTCTTAAAAGAAGGCGGTGCAAAAGATGTTTTTGCAACGACAATTGCTACAGGAAGGAATGTGTGAGGTGTACTATGAATATAAAGAATTGTAAAAGATGTGGAAAACTGTACAACTATACTGGATTTGACTTGTGTCCTGAATGCTTCAACAAAGATGAAGAAGATTTTGTCAAGATAAGGGATTACATTGAAAAAAATCCACAAGCGACGGTAGCAGAAGTATCAGCGGCTACAGAAGTTGAAGTAAAAAAAATTATGGACTTTTTAAGAGAAGGAAGGCTGATATTGGGTTCTAAAAATACCAATATTACATTGATTTGTGAGAGATGCGGCAAACAAATTTTATCGGGCAGGTATTGCGAATCATGCTCGAAAGAGCTTGAAAAAACGCTTAGAAGTTCATTAAACGATGGAATTACAGAAAAAGATTCGAGATATGAAAAGCTATATATAAGAGACAATCAAAAGAAAAATTATTAAAAGAATTTTTATTTAGCCGATATAATATTGGGAAGGTGGGAAAGAATGAAAATTTACAACAATATCAATATTAATAATATTTACGATATGTATAAATCAGCAAGTTCAAAGGCTGTAGATGCAAAAAAGACAAATAATATTGATAAAGTAGAAATATCAAGTAATGCGTCAAAGATAAATAAAAATTTTGCTGAATATGAACAGATAAGAGAGAAAAAAGTGCAGGATATAAAAGAAAAAGTTGATAGCGGGACATATTATGTAAAATCTGATGAAGTCGCTGAGTCTATACTGAAAGGGGCCTTCCTTGATAAAAAAATATAAAGGTGGTATAGATTATGCCGGATATAAATGACCTCTTTGACGTGTTAGATGGGGAAATGCTTTTGTATAAAGATCTGCTTGATATATCTACAAAAAAGACTGATGTGATAATACACGGAAAAATACAAGAACTTGATAATATGACAAAAGTAGAG
Source organism: Thermoanaerobacterium thermosaccharolyticum DSM 571 (assembly GCF_000145615.1). Lineage (NCBI taxonomy): Bacteria > Bacillati > Bacillota > Clostridia > Thermoanaerobacterales > Thermoanaerobacteraceae > Thermoanaerobacterium > Thermoanaerobacterium thermosaccharolyticum. Next base: position 2,193,667 of record NC_014410.1, on the reverse strand, counting down.
GGAAGCATAATATGTAGGCTCTCAAAGCTGGAGGAAGAAAGAGAGAAAATTTTGAGTGGCTACGATGATACTGGTGAAATAACTATAAGTGAATTATGCAAGATGTTGCCGGAAGATGATTCTAAAAAATTAAAAAAGATTCAGAAAGAGTTTGAAAGTTTGCTTAAAGCTCTTAATGATAGAAATGAACTTAATAAATCACTTTTACAGCAATCGATTGAATATGTCAATTACTCAATTGGTCTTATATCAAGCAATTTAGTACAAGACAACGGGATTTATGGCGACAATGGATCTATAAAGCAATATAGCAGCATAATTGACAGAAAAGCTTAAAATATTAATATTGCAATGAAAGGAATGAGAGCGCATTGTCCACTTTTCAAGGATTAGAGATAGCCAAGACAGGCCTATTTGCAAGTCAGCAGGCGCTGAACTTGACTGGGCACAACATATCGAATGCAAATACACCGGGTTACACGAGGCAAGTGATAGACTTATCTGCCATTGCGCCACCTACAACTTATGGTATGGCCGATCAATGGGGTAAAGCCATAGGAGGTGGCGTAAATGTTGATGGTTACCGTCAAATAAGAGATCAATACCTTGATCAACAGTACAGAAGAGAAAATACCACACTTGGCGAGTGGGAGACTAAATCAGATACTTTATCAGCGATAGAGGGCATATTGAATGAGCCGTCTGATACAGGAATTACTACTGTCATAGATAATTTCTTCAATTCGCTTCAAGAACTATCGAAAAACCCTGAAAGCCTTGAAGTGAGAGCAGTAGTAAGAGAGAACGGCGTGTCTTTGACAGATACTATAAATTCAGTATACCAGCATCTTGATGACAAAGAAAATGAACTAAACAGTACGATAGAGAGCCGCGTGCAGGAAATCAATTCTTATGCTGATAGAATATCAAAGCTTAACAATGAGATATACCGTTTTGAACTTACGGGGCAAACTGCCAATGACCTGAGAGATCAGAGGAATTTGCTGGTAGATAAGCTTTCAGAGATAGTCAATATAACTACTTATGAGGATTCAAATAAAAACTTCAGGATAGATATAAGCGGACAGGCTCTTGTTGATGGTAGTAATGCGTATACGATGAGCGTAGACAGTACAGGAACAGTAAAGTGGGATCTTGCAGGTACGCCTGTAAATCCAACGGGAGGTATATTAAAAGGGCTTCTTGACATGAGGGACGGCGATGGAACAAACGGTGTAAAAGGCATACCGTATTATAAAGAGCAGTTGAATAAGCTTGCATATAATATTGCGACGGTTTTTAATGCACAGCATGCTGCAGGATATGGAATTGACGGCAGTACTGGTGTTAATTTCTTTAATATAACAGATTCTACGTATGATCCTACAGCAGAGTATGCAAAAAATATTAAAGTTTCGTCAGACATACTTGCAGATGATGGACTTCAAAAGATCGCTGCAGCATCTGATCCCAATTCATTACCTGGAGATAATACAAATATCTTAAACCTTATATCCCTTAGAGATGCAAAAATTAGCGGATTAAACGGAGGGACGTTTGATGATTTTGTAAGCTCATTAATATCAAATCTAGGAGTTGATGCGCAGCAGGCTAACATGATGCAGACAAATCAAAGCGCTATGGTAAAACAGGTGGACTACAACAGACAGTCGGTGTCTGGTGTATCCCTTGATGAAGAGATGACGAATATGCTTAAGTATCAGAAGTCGTATGAAGCGTCAGCAAGGATGATTACAGTTATGGATGAGCTTTTAGATACATTGATAAACAAAATGGGTGTAACGTAAAAAGGCAGGTGTAGATTATGCGTGTTACAAATAATATGCTTGTTATGAATTTTATGAGTGATTACAACAGCAATCTTGAGAGATTGCAAAAAGATCAAAATATGCTATTCACAGGCAAAAAAGTAAGCAAGCCATCAGACGATCCTGTTGCAGTTGCAAACACTTTAAAGATAAAGACGGAGATTGCTAGAAATGATGCATATACAAAGAATACAGATGATGCGAAGTCGTGGCTTAGCTTAACTGATACAGCTTTGGGACAAATAGGAGATTTGCTGCAAAGTGCCAGAGACTTAGCTGTACAAGGATCAAACGGCACGCTTACTCAAAGCGACATGCAAAACTTAGCGGCGCAGGTAGACCAGCTAAAGCAGCAAATTATACAAGTAGGCAACACTCAGTACAATGGAAGGTATATATTCGCCGGCTACAAGACTAATAGAAAGCCTTTTAGCGATACAAACAGATATGCTGGCGATGATGGTGCTATACAGTTTGAGATAGGTGCAGGTGGCAATACAATTCAGGTGAATGTGACAGGAGATAAGGTGTTTGATGTGACATCTGGCACTTCACAACTTCTCAACGTCATGGATAATCTATCAAATGCATTGAAATCAGGTGATAATCAGACTGTCAGCAATATAATTGGTGATATAGACAATCAGTTGCAAAATGTTCTTGCGATTAGAGCGGATGCAGGTGCAAAGGCAAATAGGATTGATTTGACTGCAAATAGGCTTAGTGATGACAACTACAACTTCACAGCATTGCTGTCAAAGAACCAAGATGCAGACATAGCACAGGTTATCACAAACCTCAAGATGGATGAGAATGTCTATAGAGCGTCACTTGCGTCTGGAGCCATGATCATTCAGCCGTCTTTAGTAGACTTCCTGAGATAAAAAGGAGGGTACTATGGATATAGCAATACACCAAACATTCGGCAGGATAGGTATAGATACTACTCCTGCCGAAATTAATATACACAATCAAAATGCAGACCTCAATATACATCAGGAGATGCCTAAGATAGAGATTGATCAGAAGCTGCCACAGGTTCACATAGATCAATATCAATGCTTTTATGAGTCTGGTCTAAAAAACATATTTGACCTTATACACGACGAGGCAGAAAGAAGCTATCAAGTAGGGCTTGAAGCAATAGCTAAAATAGTCGATGATGGCAATGCATTGGCATCAATAGAGAACCATCAAAATGCCATACCACAGCTGGCACAGGAAGCAGGTGTAGAGGATATAGACTTCAATGTAGACCTTATGCCGAAATCGAGGCCTAAGATATGGTTTGACGGATATTTGAATATTAATTGGCAGAAGGGAAATTTATCTGTTAATGCTGAGCCTAAAAAGCCGGAGATAGAAGCAACTAGGGCAAATGTAAGCATATACATGCTACAGTACCCATCTATAAAGATTGACTACTTGGGACAGAATGTAGATACATTGATTTAGAATTTGACATAGAGTTTGAGAAAGAGAGGAAACGATGATGGATATAAAAACAAAAAACTTTGGTCTTGTCAGCTACAACGAAGAAGATGTACTTCACTTTGAGGAAGGTATACCAGGCTTCGAGGGACTTAAAAGCTTCATTCTTCTAAGCATTGAGGAATTTACCCCCTTTAAATGGCTTCAGTCCCTCGATGATACGGATATAGCGTTTGTGATAGTCGACCCGAAAGCTATAATAAAAGATTATAAAGTCGAATTAGACGAAGAGACGGTAAAATTGTTGGATATAAAGGACTTAAATCATATTCTCGTTTTTGCCATCGTTGTAATACCTAGTGAAATCGAAAAGATGACTGCCAACCTAAAAGCCCCTATAATCATAAATGCAGAAAACAACAAAGGGATGCAGATACTTCTTGACAATGATGATTACATGATAAAGCATCCTATACTTAAGGAGCTAAAAAATGCTGATACTTAGCCGTAAGACAGGGCAGTCTTTGATTATAGGGGATGATGTAGAGATAAAGATCGTTAGTATCGATGGTGACAATGTAAAAATAGGCATATCCGCTCCAAAGAATGTAACTGTCATGAGAAAAGAGCTTTTAGAAGTAAAAGACGAAAATAAAAAGGCGATTAATATAGATAAATCATCACTTAAAAAATTAGAAAAACTTATAAAAAAAGACTAAAGTTAATCAAAGACGTATCGATATATATAGTGTAAAACAAATGATAAACAGTTGGCCAACTGTGAAAAATCTTATGGTCGAAAAGGCATGGATGCCAAATAAAAATTCAAGGAGGAAGAAAATATGGTAATCAACACTAACTTAAGTGCTATAAACGCATGGAGAGCACTTGAGACAAACAACACAAACACACAAAAAGCATTGCAGAAGCTTTCATCAGGTTACAGGATCAACAGTGCAGCAGATGATGCAGCAGGCCTTGCAATATCTGAAAAGATGAAAGCGCAGATAGCTGGTCTGAATATGGCACAGAGAAATGCGCAGGATGGTATATCCCTCATACAGACAGCAGAAGGTGCACTAAACGAGACGCAAAGTATATTACAGAGAATGAATGAGCTAGCTATACAATCAGCAAACGGTGCAAACACAGCTACTGATCGTGCTGCAATACAGAAAGAAATGGATCAGTTAGCGCAGGAAATTGGTCGTATTGGTCAGACGACAGAGTTTAATACGCAGAAACTTTTGGATGGTTCATTTAAGAGTGTATTCCAGATTGGTGCTAATGAAAATCAGAATTTATCATTAAATATAAGCGATATGAGAGGTGTAGCTTTAGGTATTGTTGGAAATACAAGTGCAAGTGGGGTTAGTTCAATAACGACTACTCTAACTAGTGCTTCAACTAATTCGGCTACTTTTTCTAATGGGACATATACAATTTCTTTTGATTCATCTAGCAGCATATATGATTTATTAAACAGCAGTGGTAGTATTGTAGGTGTAAGTGCTGATGGTAAAACTTGGAATGCAGGAACAAGCGTAACTACTACAGGAGTAGATACATTCACATTAAGTAGTACAATTACAGCCGGAACGGTTACTATATCGGGTACTGATACAAATGTAACGGTATCTTCAACGGAGTTATTTAACGTACAAAGTTCAAAACTAGATGCGGGAACATACACTTATGATGCTTCGACTAAACAGCTTAAGAATTCGTCAGGTGATGTTGTTGCTACAACTACAGATGGAAAGACGTTTACTGATAGTCAGGGTAATACAGTTTTGACACTTGCAAATAGTGCTAACAATGGTGCGACATTTACAGTTGGCGGTATTGATGTATCAACACAATCTGCAGCAAACTCTGCGATTACGAAGATACAAGATGCTATAAACCAAGTGTCAATGGAGCGTTCAAAGTTAGGCGCATATCAGAATAGATTAGAGCACACAATAAACAATCTTGGCACAGCATCAGAAAACTTGACAGCTGCAAACTCACGTATAAGAGATGTAGATATGGCTCAAGAAATGATGGAATTTACAAAAGACAATATATTAAACCAAGCAGCGACAGCAATGCTTGAGGAAATGGCTGCATAAGCTGTTTCACACAGGCGTCCTGAAGAGCAATTTTCAGGATTATCACCGGGTGAATTGCTGGAAAACCCTTAGAGCCTTATACCCTACAACATAATCCGAAAGGATAGATGTGACAGGTTAAAAAGTATAAGGATTGGGCAATCAGCAGCCAAGCCCCTGTACCGAAAGGTTGGGGAAGGTTCAACGATCAGGACATACCACCTAAAAGAAAATCTCATGGTGATGAAGTCCGTAGGGATAAATCCCGAAGTGCCCGGCTCCTATATGATATGGCAGAATATAGGATGAAGATATGATCTATTCGATATCGAAAGATATCGGCCTGGAAGAGCTCAGGCAAATCAACAACCACAAACGGTACTACAATTACTAAGATAATACAAGAGGGAGGCTTTGCCTCCCTTAAATCATATTCTTGATTTTAAATCTCTTATCTTTAGGTGGAATTTAGAATATATCGCTTTTGCTGATATGCTCGATTTTAAAAATATAGTAAAGAATTTAAATGAGAAATTAAATAAGCTAGGTGGTATACTTAATAGTAAATTTAGTGTTGTATTTATAATAATAAAAATAGGAAATTTACTTTTAATCAGAAAGTTGCTATTAACTGGCCTCAATTTGCTTGTTAATATATTCATTTATGATTCCGATGATTTTGAAAAAAGATTTTTTAAGTATGCAAAAGAACCAAATAATGATATAGTATTACAAAAATACAACAATACTGGCAACTTTTTTGTGAATAATAGAGGCTTATTTATATATTCAGCAGATATATTATCAAGAGCAATAATAAGGAGGTCGAATAATGAATAGTATCCAATTCTTTAAAAAAGAAAAGCATTTTGAGTTGTATAAAAAAGATTTTGAAGAATTACTAAAATATGAAAGAATAAAGATACCTTGTGTAGTATGCGGCAGCAATGATTGTACAGAATTATTTATTAAATATAATATGCGAGTTGTTAGGTGTAATAAATGTGGACATGTTTATGTCAATCCGCAATTTACAGGAGATGCGATAAAAAAATTATATGATTTGTCATATTGGCAATCATTGCAACCAGCAATAGGAAATGTTAAATTAACAGATCGAGTCGAATTCGATTATCAAAATGCCGTTGCTAAATTAAGAAGGGATATTTTACCTTTCAAGCAGAATGGGAAGTTTTTAGATATTGGTTGTTCAAATGGTGCATTAGTTAAATGCGCTAAGGAATTTGGATTTGATACAATTGGGATAGAGGTATCAAAAGATGTGGTTCAATTTGCTCATCAATGTTTTCCTGATATTAGTGTTAGAGAAGGATTATTAACAGAACAAAACTTTAGTGAGAATTATTTTGACGTTATTACATTATATGATGTTTTAGAACATTTATTTAACCCTCGTATAGAGCTTAATGAAATTTATAGGATTCTAAAGCCTGGAGGATTATTGTTTATAGAAACACCAACAACAGATAGTATATTTTATCTTGAAGATCCTTATTCTTGGGATTTAATGAACCCAATTGAGCATGTACATTTATTTAATGAAGAAAATTTGATTAGATTGTTAATAGAAATAGGATATGTTATTATTGAAAGTAAATGTCCGCATGAAAATAATATAACAGTTCATTGTACTAAAGCATAGGAGGTAGTATTATGCCATTAAAAATTTGTCTTGTATCCCAAGAGTATCCACCAGATACAGATTGGGGTGGAATAAGTACATATGTGTATACCTTAGCTCATAATTTAACAAAACTAGGGCACATTGTTCATGTAGTAACAAGATCTATAAAAAATAATTCTTATACAACGCTGGATGGTGATGTCATAGTACACCGTATAAAACAACCTACGTTATCATGTAGTATTAATATTGAAAATGCCTCATATATAAATAATATAATATATAGTCAAGCCGTGAATGACAAAATACAGGAATTGCATAAAAGAGTTGGATTTGACATAATTGAATTTCCTGACTTTGGCGCAGAAGCATTTCAATTTAAAGGGAATATACCATCTATTGTGCGTCTTCATACGTGTTCTGCTATTACTCAATATTATAATAATGTTAAACCAATTCAACAGGATATAATGATTAATTATATAGAGAAAGTTGCTGCACAAAAAGTTGATAGGATAATTAGTCCAACACCGTCTGTATTGGAAATGACAAAGAAGCTTTGGGATATGGATTTACCACAAAATTTTATACCAAACCCAGTTGAGTATAATGTTAATTTAAATTATAAACGTTTTGATAAAATCCCAAGATTATTATATACAGGTAGATTTGAACCACGAAAAGGGCTATATTTACTGATAGAAGCTATGAGTTATGTCGTAAGAGAAATACCGGATGTAAAGCTGACTATGGTTGGAAGGGATACACTGTACGGTCCTAATGGTTCATCATATTTGAGCCAGATATATAAAAAAATGCGAGAATTAGATTTGGGTTCGCATAATATAAGAATAATAAATCAATGGCAGGATAAGGAAATGTTGTTTCGCCATATATTTAATTCAGATGTTTGTTTAATACCTTCTTTATATGATAATTTTCCCTATACTGTTGTTGAACCGCTTTCTTGTGGAAAGCCAGTAGTTCTAACGAAATCCACTGGTATATCTTATTATTTAAAGCATGGAGAAGAAGCTTTTATAAGCAAAGATAATGATGCAGAGGAATTTGCAGGTTATATTATAAAATTATTAAAGGATAAAAATTTAAGAGATTATATTGGTAGAAATGCCAAAGAAGCATCTAAGCGGTTTGACGCAAAAGTTGTTGTACCGCAAATAGTTGAAATGTATAAAGACGTTATAAAAAGATATAACGAAAAAAATTCTCTAAATATTAGCGAAAATAATTTTAAAATTGATATAGATAAATATGATAGTTTATCAATTTGTATTATTTGTTATAATGCATTAGAATATACAAAACGATGTATTAACAGCATACGCAAGACAACAAAAGTGCCATATAAAATTCATTTACTTGATAATGGCTCTAACGATGGTACAAGAGAGTATTTGGAGAGTATAGAAAATGATAAAGATATTGAAGTAATTTACAGTGATAAAAATTTAGGTGTTCCGGCAGGAAGAAATGTATTAATTAAACAAGCCAATTTAAATAAATATGTTGTATTTATAGATAACGATGTAGAAGTTTTTGATAATTGGTATGTGCCATTTTATAATGAGATAAACAAAAATGATAATATTGGTATATTAGGCATTGAGGGTTATAAAGTATATATTAGAAATTTTTCAAGATATCTTAAACCTGCTGTGAACGGTGAAGCAGACATTATTACAGGCTATTGTATGTTTATGAAAAAAAGCTTAATTGATAAATTAGGTTTATTTGATGAAAATTTAGGTCTATATTTGCATGATGATGATGACTATTCAATAAGGGGCGTTGGAGAAGGATATATAAATAAGGTTATTGAATCTAACATATATCATTATGGTAGTAAATCATCTTCACAAAAGCCTGATATACTTAAAATTGAGAAATCAAAGGAAAATCTCAAGTATCTAATTAATAAATGGAGAATCATGGGGATTATTAATGAAGAAGGAGTTCCTTGCAAAAAAAAGCTTAAACTCATTTGGGAAGGTTCACAGTTTGTGTATAGTAGCTTAGCACATATAAATCGTGAGATTGCATTACAATTAATTGAGAATGATGATATAAATTTAAAACTTATTCCATATGAGCCAAACCAATTTGATGATAGTGTAGATCCGCGTTTTCGAAAAATTACTGAACATTTAATACAATTGCCATCTACAGATGAACTTATAGATTTTTATATACGGCATCAATGGCCACCCAAGTTTAAAGCACCAAACTCTGGTAAATGGATATTGATGCAACCGTGGGAGTTTGGTTCAATACCAAAAAGCTGGGTAGCTCCTATGAGAGATGAAATTGATGAGATATGGGTTCCGAGCAAATTTAATAAAAGATGTTATGTTGAGTCGGGAATACCAGAAGAAAAAATACAGGTCATACCTAACGGTGTAAATACAGATATTTTTAAGCCGGATGGTGAATTATATCCTTTAAACACATCGAAAAAATTTAAATTTTGCTTTGTAGGAGGTACTATCTGGAGAAAAGGAATAGACATTTTGCTTGAATCGTATGTTAAGACATTTACAAAAGATGATAATGTTACGTTGGTTATAAAAGATAGTGGCGCAAACACATTTTATAAAGGCCAAACATTATCAGCATATATTAAGGAATTACAGAATGACCCTGAAAAACCGGAGATAGTTTATATCAGTGATGATCTAAGTACCGAAGAGATGGCAGCTTTATATAGATCTATAGATTGCCTTGTTCATCCGTACCGTGGTGAGGGATTTGGAATGCCAATTGCTGAAGCAATGGCATGTGGTAAGCCTGTTATTGTCACAAATTTTGGTGCAGCATTAGACTTTTGTGATGAGAGTAACAGTTTCCTGATTTCAGCAGGGGTATGTACGATGCCTGAAAAAATGGTTGGAAATTTACCTACGGTGGATTATCCATATGTAGCTGAACCCGACAAAGATGCTTTGTGCAACATATTGAAACAAGTTTATATGACATCAAAAGATAAATTAAAAGCAATGGGTGAAAAAGGTAGAGAAAGGATATTAGCAGGATTTACATGGAAACATATGGCGGATTTGATTGTTGATCGCCTGGAAAATTTAAAAAATACACCAATATTACGGTATAATATTTCATTAGATGATAAAGAAACTTTAGATTTGATTAATAAAGGTTTGAACTGTATTTATATAAACCCTAATGAAGCATTGAATTATTTCAAAAAGGGATTAAACTTATATCCGAATAATAAATTTTTAATTAGAAAAGTTATCGAATGTTTAATAAATCTTAATCGACTCGATGATGCATTTATTTACATTAATAAATTAAGTGATTTACTTTTGAAGGAATATGGCGAAATAAATCAGGGACTAACTATAACTGGAAAAGTTGAATATGGAAAGTATTATAATTTATTAGGGGTTTACTATTACTATAATGGTGATAAAGATAATGCTAAAATATATTTTGATAAAGCTATAAAATGTAATCCAGATGATGAAGAATCTATAAAAAATAATAAAATGTTGAGTACCCTCTCCCTCTGCCTTATTACGAAGGACGAGGAAAAAAATATTGCCCGCTGTATCAATAGTGTCAAAGATATAGTTGATGAGATAGTAGTTGTAGATACTGGATCGAAAGATAAGACGGTAGAGATAGCAAAGAGCTTTGGTGAGAAGGTTAAAGTCATCAATGCCAAGTGGGAGGATGACTTCAGTAAGGCGAGAAACATTGCTATAGAGAATGCTTCATCTGACTGGATATTATTCCTTGATGCTGATGAGGAGATTAAAAAAGAGGATGCAGAGAAGATAAAACCTCTATTATACGATGATACTGTTGAAGCGTACATGTTTAAGTTTATAAATTATTCTGGTGCCAGTGTATCAAGCGGATTGTCAGAGATACATTACAACTTTAGGCTCTTTAGAAATAATGGTAAACTTAAATATGTTTATCCAATACATGAGAATCTTAAAAATATCGAAGAGGACAGAGCACCGATATTTAAGAATGCAGATGTGACGATACTTCATTATGGCTATTTATCGGAAATAAGGATTGAAAAGAATAAGACACAGAGATATATCGACATGATATCAAAGTATCTTGCAAAGCATCCAAACGACAAATTCCAGCAAGGAAATCTTGCAGTAGAATATTATAATGCTGGTGAGTACAATAAGGCATTGAAGCATCTTTTAATTGCTACAAAAAGCATGAATTTGAATTCATATGCTACACCGAGACTTTTTAGATACTTAATAATGACGTATATAGCACTTAAGGAATATGATACAGCATTACGAATTATTAATGATGCCAAGAAATATTACGAGGATATACCAGATTACAAATATCTTGAAGGAACTATATACTTCAATCAGAAACGATACGAAAAAGCGCTTGAAATTTTTAAAGAGTGTGCTTTGATGGGTGAATATAAGGGACAATTTGTAACGATGGGTGGAACTGGAAGTTATAGGGCAAAGTATATGATAGGTCAATGCTATGAAAAATTAGGTAAGCTTAATGATGCAGTAAAAGAGTATATGGAAATATTGAAACAGCATCCAAATTATCAGGATGTTTTTATAAAAGTTTTTGATATGTTTGTCAGGAATGAAAAGCCGGAAGATGTGTATGAATTCTTTAGAAAGCATGTTAATACGAAAGTGCCGATAAATTATATAGCGATAGCGAGATTATATATAAACATAGGAAGGTATGATATTGCAAAGCAGTACATTGACAGTATTGATATAGATCTGGAAGGCCTTAATAACTTAAGAGGAATTATATACATGGGGCTTAAGGACTATGAAAATGCGATAAAACATTTTGAGATGGAATACGGCAAGGCAAAAGAAGAAGCAAATTACCGAGAAGCATTGTGTTATATTATATTGAAAGACATAGATAAAGCGAAAGATCTGCTTTGGAAAATTACCGACTCATCTGATAAAAAACTATACATGACTATAGTGGGGGAAATGAAAGCAAAATTTGATGAAGTAAAGGATAGCTTTTTCAATCTTCTTGACCTGCTTATAAAATTAAAAGAATTTGATTTCTACAATGAAGTTTTGAACCTATATGTAGGACTTTTTACAAGAGAAGAATATGAAAGATATGGTCAGATGATGATAAACAATGGCCTTGAAGATTTGGCAGTGGAAGCCTACATTAAAGCGGCTGATTTAAACAGCCAAAATACGGAAGTCTATAAATATTTAGGTCAAAAAGCATATGATCAAAATATGTTTAATGAAGCTTTGTCTATTGTAGGAAGGGCATATAATATTGATAAAACTGATGTTGATATTTATAGACTTATATATAAAATCTACAAAGCGCTTGGACAAGATGAAAGTGCTGATGAAGTAAATGAGATGGTTAAAAGTTTGTATCCAGAAATAGATCTTAGTGAGTCATATGCATTGACGTAATGTATTTAATAAATGATAATTATTAATAGGTCAACATTGATTGGCCTATTTTTTATACCGAATAACCTCTTTTATAAATTCCTTAAAATATCCGATATATAAAAATAGAAAAACATTAAAAATGGGGGATCATAATGCTTTCAAATGAAATAAAGACTACTATAGATTTATTTATATATGCAATTGAAGAAGAGATAAAAGCGCAAAAAAGAGAAAATGCGATAAGCGCAATTAAGATATATGATGGCAAGTATGTTTCTAGAGGTGGTATTGGCTATATCTATACTTTTTCTTTTGACAATGAATTTTACAATATTGAAGAAATAAAAGCAAAGATGATGATAAATGGCCAGAATTTTCCGGCAGAAATTTTATCAGTATATGGATCACAAATAGAGATTAGTATTTTAGAATTTATTGGTGAAAAAGTATCGGAAGCATTAATTGATTTTAGATTATGGTATCTACTGGAAATACTAAAAAATAGATATAAAAATTATGACGAAATTCTAATGGAAAATGATTTTAAACTGAGCAATATGATTTTTAAAGGATGGTGTGATAGTAAAGACAATAATGTAAAAATAGCAAAAGGAGATCTTAATGAAGCACAAATAAATGCTGTTAAGAAGTCATTAACTAAAAATTTAAATATAATTTGGGGACCGCCGGGTACAGGGAAGACAAGGACTTTAGCAAAATTAATAAAAGAACATTTGAAATTAAAGAGGAGAGTATTATTATTATCTTTTTCAAATAATGCAGTTGATGAAGCTATGAAATATGCTATGAAAGATTTAAAGCAGTTAAATTTATATGAAGAAGGTAAAATTTTAAGATATGGCTATCCACAAAGCAAATTTGTTGATTATTATAAAAAAAACTATGAGAATATATTAATTGATAATATTTTGGGTTCAAAATATACTTCGCTGATGAATGAAAAAGAATTACTAAATAAAAAGAAGTCTTCTTTAGTTAATACTATAGAAGATTTAAAAAGGAAAATATCAGAGCATTATAATAAAATTGATGATTTATCAGATGAACGTAATAGGTTAGAGCTTAGTCTAAATGTACTTAGTATGCACTTAAAAGAACACCATGAAATATCAAACTCAAATGAAGATATTGAAAAGTTAGAAGAAACTATAAAAAGGAAAAAAGAAGATTTTATAATAGTAGATAAACAATTAAATGATGCAAAGTCGAAAGAAAATGAGATCTTAGCATTAAAAGAAGAATTGAAAGGGTTAGAAAATAGTGTATATAAGGTTGATGAAGACATAAATAAAATAGAAAATGAAATATCTGAAAAGAGAAATAAAATCTTATCTAGAGCAAGATTTATTGCTACGACTGTGGCAAAGACATTTTGTGATGACATATTGGCAAATGAAAAGTTTGATGTTTTAATAGTAGATGAAATAAGTATGATTTCACTTCCTTATTTGTATTGGGTTATTAGCAGGTGCAAGGTGGATGCTTTTGTAACTTTAGCTGGTGATTTTTTGCAATTGCCTCCAATCTGCATGACAGACGATGAGATAGCTAAGAATATTATGGGGAAAAATATTTTTAATCATCTTGATATAGACAAAGTAGATAATTCTATAAATAGCTCATTAGTTTGTCTCTTGGATACTCAGTATAGAATGGTACAAGATATATCGTCGATACCAAATAAATTTTATTATAAAGGATATTTGAAAGATGACAATAGCGTCTTAAATAGATGTGATCAGAACAAAAGTGATTCAATTATTATGATTGATACTTCAGATATAAACCCTATTTGTTATCATATAGCAAGTGGCAGCAGATTTAACATATACAATGCTTTTGTTAGCATTAAAATTGCTGAGAGCATTTTAAACAAGAACGATGAATGGCAGGTAGGAATTATTACGCCTTATTCAGCACAGGCTCGGTTAATAAATAAAATGATGAGAGAAAACAATATGTCGAAGAAAATAATAGCGAGTACTGTTCATAGTTTTCAAGGTGGTGAATGTGATGCGATAATTTTTGATTCTTCTGACAGCACTGGATTAGTGTTATCTCCTTTGCTAAATGATGAATATACCGATTCAGATGCGGATTTATTGTTAAATGTTGCATTGACAAGAGCAAAGACGTGTTTTTATTTTATAGGAAATATACCATATTTATTATCAGGGCTTAGCAATAATTCATTGATTAAAAGAGTGATTTTATATATTAGCCAAAATTCAACCACTGTCAAATCAAGAGAAGTTTTAAAAGAATGTAAAGCAGAAAACTTTACAATATATAATGGAAATGACTTGAGCAATGTAGATAAAAGAGATTTTAAACAAGATATTTTACATGATATTGATAATGCAAATGAACGCATTATAATTGTGTGCCCGCAGATTTCCGAGAAGGTTATTTGTAAATTTTATGAACCATTTTCTAAAATGACAGAAAACGGTGTTAACATTACTATATATACAAATCCTACATTCAAATATAAAAATAGAAATGCAAAAGATGTTATTGAGGAAATAAGAAATAAAAATATTAAAGTAATTGAGAGAGAAAAACTCAATATAAATATGTACATTATTGATTCTATTATATGGGCAGGTAACATAAATATATTTTATGGAGTTCCAAATAAAATAAATATGATAAGATATAAAAATCAACTTGCAGTTGAAGAAATAATAAAGTATCTTGAATTAAATAAATCTAATGGTATAGGTGATGTTGTTGATAAGAGATGTCCAAAATGCGGAAATCCAATGATAATCAGAAAAGGTAAGTACAGCATATTTTTGGGATGTAGTAATTATCCTATTTGCAAATGTGCAGTAGGATTGAAATAAAAAAGTTTGTAACATAGCCTTTCATTCTTATGAAGATGTGGGGGTGTTCTATATTATACCCGGAACAAAGTTAGAGATGCTTGATGCTGAATACTGGATAGAGAAAATACCCGATGCTGATAGCCTTATAATGACGCAAAATGATATTATGAAGTTCAATCAAAAGATTGTAGAAAAATGTGATAGCGTCTATGATTTAAAAAGCTATAGGGATAGTTTTACTTACGATGAATTGTTGTCTTTGATAAAGGAATATAAGTTACCAGAAAAAGAGATGTATTTTAGGAACGGCGAACTAGTGAAAAGGGATTTTTATCATCATATAACTGACAATTTAAATATCACTGAAATAAAAGAAGTCAATCCAGTACAATACGGCATTACCATAAGAAAGACATCTCTTAGAAGCTTTCCTACGGAAATAGCGGTATACAGCAGAAAAGGCGATATCGAATTTGATAGATTTCAAGAGACATCGTGTCATGCGATAGAGCCTGTTGCAGTACTTCACGAAAGTAAAGATAAAAAATGGTATTTTGTACAGATGTACAACTACAGAGGTTGGGTAAAGGCATGTGATATAGCAATTGCAAAAGATAAAGAAGAAGTATTTGATTATCTTGATGCAGATGACTTCATAGTTATTACAGGAAATCATGTAAGGACACAGTCAAATCCATATGATGACGATGTGTCTGAAATTCGGTTTGATATGGGGACGAGAATACCATTGGAAACGGATATGCCTGATAATGTAGCAAATCAATCTACTTATGGCAATTATGTGATAAAGCTGCCTTCAAGGGATGATAAAGGCAACCTAGTCTTTAAAGACGGTCTAATATCGATAAAAGAGGATGTGAGGCGTGGTTATATTCCATATACAAGGGCGAATGTTTTAAATCAGGCCTTTAAGCTAATAGGAGATAGATATGGATGGGGAGACAGCCTTAATGGCAGGGACTGTTCCAGTTTTATCATGTATGTATACAAGACATTTGGATTTGCTCTTCCCAGAAATGCTGATGAGCAGGAAAAATGTCCAGGGATAGCACATCAGTTTTCTGATGATATGTCATTGATTGATAGAATTGAAACCTTTAAAAACATAAAGCCTGGTGCAGCTTTATACATGCCTGGTCATGCCATGATGTTTGTTGGAATGGACGGCGGAATGCCATACATCATACACGACTTTACTGGATATGCGAAAAGAAATGGTGACAAATATGACTTTATACCAGTTAATGAAGTCATGGTTACATCATCACTTCTGCCTACATCTATGGGGATACCATTTATAGAGAGATTTTCTTCTGCCATTCAGTTTGAGATGTAGTTATTGCTTTTCAATCAATATATCCCAGTATTTTTTTGGCATATACTGCTTTTGAAGCCTCAAATTTTTTCTTTCATCTATGGAGATATTTTTATAGTAGATCTTCCAAAAGTTTTCGTAATCTTCCTCCTCTTTTGTAATCAATGTTTTTTCAGGAGATATATCAGTTATTATCCAAGATTTTTTATCATAAACCGCTGATAAGTTTCTTTTGACATCATGTATCACAAAATATTGATTTTGAAATCTTGCTGCAAAATGAGGCACAATGAGAGGCAGCACATTGTAATCAGGATGTATTTTAGCATAAAATAATCCTTTTTTTATCTCTTTGAATCTTATTAATTCTATCATTTTATAAGATTCATGATTGACTCTTTGGCTTAATTTAATCACGTTGTGCACTATGTCATTTTGAAGGTAATTATCGATTTTTTTGCCTATCTTAAATCCCAATCTTACATATTTATATATCAACATATATGATGATTCTAATTCAGATAGATAGACGTAGAAAATATTTTTAAGGGCTTCTTGCGATATTTTATTTTTGATTGCATCTTGTACTTTATTGGATTTATCTATATCTGTTGATATATATACGTCATCTCCAAAGAAATTTCTTTGATAACTGTTTTCTGATAAAATATCATTTGGTATTTGACGATTATAATATGACACATATATGACTGTCATGAGCCCATCAAATGTTCCGTCAAAAATGTAGTTTACCATGTTCACGTACTCCTATCTAAAATCATACGATTATAGGTAGATTATTTTCTGTTTTGTAAAATGGGTCAAAGATGCTGAGCTGGCCTTCTAAAACATTGCTTTTTGGCAAAAGCCTATTTTTTATTTTGTTAGTTTCTATTTCGCATCCCCCGTAGTATTTTCCATTGCAAGTTATAAAGTACTTTGCCCTTTTTAATACGACTCCCAGCTTTTTAAGTGAATCATAGTTTAGAGGAGACTCCTTTCTTGCCTTTATTATCCGTTTCGCTGTTTTTACACCAATTCCCGGGACCCTAAGAAGCATATTATAGTCTGCAGTGTTTACTTCTACAGGGAATAGGCTTAAGTTTTTTAGGGCCCAGTCGACTTTGGGATCGAGTAAAATGTTAAAATTTGGAGCTTCTTCACTTAATAATTCATCTGCTTTGAAATTGTAGTACCTTAAAAGCCAATCTGCTTGGTACAATCTGTGCTCTCTTAAAAGAGGTGGCGATGTCACTCCAGAAATATTGTTGCCATTAGAAACAGGGATGTATGCAGAATAATATACTCTTTTAAGGTTGTAAAGCTTGTATAGATTTTCTGATAATTTCAATATAGTTCTGTCGCTTTCTGGTGTTGCACCTATTATAAGCTGCGTTGTCTGTCCTGCAGGTACGAACTTATCTGAGTAACGCATTAATTTTTTTGATTCATTGCTTTCCAGCAGTTGATTGTGTATGAAGCTCATGGGCTTTATTATTGATTCTTTGCTTTTTTGAGGTGCCAATAGCTTTAGAGATTTCTCGGATGGAAGCTCGATATTTATGCTCATGCGGTCGGCATAAAGCCCTGCTAATCTTATCAGATTTATATCTGCCCCAGGTATGGCTTTTAAATGTATGTAACCATTAAAATTATAATCTTCTCTAAGTTTTTTGACTGTCTTAATCAGAAGCTCCATTGTATAGTCCGGACTTTTGTAAACTGCTGAGCTTAAAAATAATCCTTCTATGTAGTTTCTGCGGTAAAAATTTATCGTAAGGTCAGCAAGCTCCTCAGGTGTGAATAATGCCCTTTCTATGTCATTTGAGCATCTGTTGACACAATATGAGCAGTTGTATATGCATATATTTGTAAATAATATTTTAAGAAGTGATATGCACCTTCCATCATCAGACCAACTATGGCATATTCCGTAAAACGATGCATTCCCGATACCGCCATTTTTATTTTCTCTATTGCTTCCGCTGGATGAACAAGAGACATCGTATTTTGCAGCATCAGCTAATATCCTTATTTTATCATGAAGCTCCATATTTTGCACCTCTAACATAAATTTATATAAATATTATAACACAAACATACGTTCACTGAAAGTAGTGATTTGCATTAAGTGAGATTGATAAATTTTTCAAAAATAGTATACTTGAAATAAGCATCAAAAATATGCTAAAGATTTAATAAAAATTGGTTAAAGCCGATATATAGAATTGAGGTAAATGTTAAAGTAGCTTATATGGAGGAGAAAATGGCAAAGGTTATAAAGGAACACTATTATAAAAATGATTTTGTTGAGGAGAAAATAAAGTTATTAAAACGTGAGCTGGATAAGCATATCGTCGATAAGCCGAAAGCTCTTGAAATAAGTCAAGAACTGGATAAGCTTATCATAGAATATATGACGAATGGCAGAAAAGAAAACTCAAAATAAATTCGCTAATTTTTTCAAATATTTTGCCGATATAAAAAATAACGTACAAATGATAAATATTTTTGGGAGGTATCATATATGATTCAAAGTATATCGCTAGAAGGAGGAAAGGCAAAGTTCAATGACAGTTTATCGGCGGACAATTTTAATGATGTAAAAAATATTTTAAAAAAACCAGTTGATGAAAATTCTATTAAGGATGAAATCAATGACGTTAACAATAAGATAAAAACTAGCGATGGTACGTATTTTGAATTTTCTGTGCATAAGCCGACAAATACAATAGTAGTGAAGATTGTGGATAGTCAAACAAATGAAGTTATAGACGAAATACCGCCGGAAAAAATATTAGATTTGGTGGCAGGTTTGTGGAAAATAGCAGGTCTATTTGTCGATAGAAAAGTATAGGAGGTAATATTATGGATCCTATTAGCTTGCAAAATTCTACTACAAGCAATTTACTGAGAATAAGCGGTCTTGCATCAGGTATTGATACCGATTCTATAGTGAAACAGCTCATGACAGCAGCCAGCCAGCCACTTTATGAATTGGAACAGCAAAAGCAGTGGCTTCAGTGGCAGCAGGAAGATCTTCAGGACATAAATACAAAGCTTTTGTCCCTTAGGGATAACACTTTGTTTAAGATGAAACTGCAAGGGACGTATCTAGCAAAGACTGTTTCATCAAATACGTCTATAGCGACAGCGACAGCAGGTGTAAATGCTGTAAATGGGACGTATATATTAAATGTAAATCAATTAGCGACGGCAGCTACTTCTGCCAGTGATTCTGCACTTAATGCCTATACTACAAACTCTGATGGCAGTATAACTTATAACTCTTTAATTCTTGCAGGAACTACTTGTACAATAAATTTAAATGGTAAGCAAATTACGCTTGGCAGTAGTGACAAGGATTGGACAATAAATGATATTGTTTCTGCAATTAATAAAGCTAATGCAGGTGTTAATGCTACTTATGATACGACTACTGATAGGTTGTTTTTAATAACAAATTCAACAGGGTCAAATGCAAAGATCGATTTTAGCGGTACCACAGATTCAAATGCTCTTAACTTTTTAACGAACACATTGAAATTAAATACGTCTACTGTCACTGGTACTGATGCTTCATTTTCCTTCAATGGGGTGAATATAACTACATCTTCGAATAATGTTACAGTCGCAGGGATAAATGTCAATCTTACAGGGATAGGCCAAACAACGCTCTCAGTTCAGACAGATACAGATACGATATACAACAGCATAAAAAGCTTTGTTGATGCGTATAATGACGTGATTACTCAGATAAATTCAAAATTAACGGAAGAAAGGTATTATGATTATAAGCCGCTTACAGATGCGCAGAAAGAGCAGATGAAAGATAGTGATATTACATTGTGGGAGCAGAAAGCAAGAAGCGGTGACTTAAACGGCAATAGTACACTTACATCTATCTACTATAATATGAGAAATGCCATATCAGGTACTGTGACGGCTTCTGACGGCACTAAGATGACATTAAGCTCTATTGGGATAACTACTGGGCAGTGGTATGAAGGCGGTAAGCTTTATATAGATGATACGAAGCTTAAAGATGCAATACAAAAAAATCCGCAGGAAGTAATGGACTTATTCACGAAATTGACTGAATCGCCAACAGATGTAAATGCCACACCTGGTTCTAGTCAAAATGATGGTATAGCAGCAAGGCTTTACTACATAGTGAATAATGGTATAAACTCTATCACACAAGAAGCTGGTGGGGGACAATATCAACTATATGATAATAGCTTTTTAGGTCAACAGATAAATGATTTAAATCAGAGGATGTCAGATATGCAGGATCACCTAAATACGCTTGAGCAGCAGTATTATAATCAATTTACGCAGTTAGAGATATATATGGCGCAGATGAATTCGCAGAGCCAGTGGCTAAGCCAACAACTTGGCGGCTAGCAAAGTTGATGCGACAGGTAGAAAGGGGAATTATTACATGTTTGATCCGTATTTAGAATACAAACGGAATTCCATAATGACAGCAAGTCCGGAAGAACTGGTTATGATGCTCTATAATGGTATTATTCGCTTTGTGAATGAAGCGAAACAAGCAATAGATGATAAAAATATCGAAAGAGCCCATAACAGCATAACAAGAGCACAGGATATCGTATTGGAACTTATGTCAACTCTTGATATGAAATATGATATATCAAAAAATCTATACAGTATATATGACTATATATCAAGAAGGCTCATAGAAGCAAATTTAAAAAAAGATAAAGTTGCTTTGGATGAAGTAGAATCATTGATAAGTGACCTTAAAGATACATGGGGGAAAGCGATGGATAAAGTTCGAGCAAAAGTTTATTCAAAAGGTTGATAGAATATGATTAGTGATGTAAAAAAGCTTATAGAGTTAGCTGAAGATAAATTAAAATATCTAAATGACATGCTTTTATTAAATAATGAGTTAAATAAAGCAATAAATTCCCAAAATCTTGATGATATAAAAAGCATATTGGGAAGAAAGCAAGACATTATAAATAATATTGATAAAATAGACAAGGAATTTATACCAATGTATAATTTATACAAAAAAGTAAATAGGATTGATAGCATTTTTAATACACCTAATAATAACGCAGAAAAAAGCGTATTAAAAGGAATATTAATTGAAATAAGGTCAACTCTCGAGAGGATAAAAGATGTAGAAGATAAAAATATTGAAGATATAAATAGTGCTTTTAAAAATCTTGAAGATAAGTTAAGCGACTTATCTAAAGGGAAAAAAGGATACATAGAATATTTAAAGTACTATACACCCGGCAGCTATTTTGTAGACAAAAAACGTTGAGGCATATATTTTTGGAGTAATATTTATACAATTTTAAAATTTTTTAAATTTATTGATAAAAATATTTCTTGGTGGTATAATATTACTGTATAGTCTATAGGACTGTACAGTAAATTAATAATCAAAGTGAGGGGATTATTTATTATGTATCAAGACAAGACATTGGTCTGCAAAGACTGTGGAGCAGAGTTTGTGTGGACTGCCGGTGAACAAGAATTTTATGCACAAAAGGGTTTTCAAAACGCACCAGTAAGGTGCAAAGCATGTAGAGATGCTAAGAAGCAGAGGAACAATCAGTTTAACTCCAGAAGAGGAAGAGCTGCTGGAGCAAATAAGTAATCCCCTTCACTTGTAAGAAGTAAAGAGGATTATCAAGGGCATTCAATCGCGAATGCCCTTTAATCATTTATAGAATTTTTTATAAAATCTTCCGCAAAAGATTATTTTGTAATATTAAAAAATATGTTGCAATATTATACATGTGATAGTATAATTATTAAGTAAATTATCCATATAGCGGGAGGAGAAAGTATGAAAAAAGTTCTAATCATATCATTATCGCTGATAGTTATGTTATCTATCATTTTAAGTGGATGCTCAAAGCAATCTACATTAAGCAGAGTCAAAAAATCGGGCGTCATTGTGATGGGCACAAGTGCGGATTTTCCACCATTTGAATTTCACAAGGTTGTCAACGGAAAAGATACCATAATGGGCTTTGATGTAGATTTGGCAAATGCTATTGCAAAAAAATTAGGTGTAAAACTTGAGATAAAAGACATGGACTTTACAGGATTGATACCAGCTTTACAAAGCGGACAGATTGATATGGCTATTGCAGGCATGAATGCAACACCAGATAGAAAGAAGAACGTCGATTTCTCAGATGAATATTACAATTCAGAGCAGGTTTTAGTTGTCAAAAGCTCCAGTTCAATAAATAATCTAAAAGACTTAAATGGAAAGACTGTTGCGGTACAGCTAGGTACTACATCTGATGATGCAGCAAAGAAGATAAAAGGGATAAACTTAAATGAATTAAATCGTCTAGGTGATGCATTTCTTTCATTGGAAAATGGTAGAGTCGATGCTATATTGATGGAAAGCACAATAGCAAATGCGTATTTAAAAGAGTATAAAGACATGAAAATGCTTCACGTTAAAGAGATAAATGAAGCAGTACCCGGATATTCTGTTGCTGTCGCTAAAGGAAATCAAGATTTGGTAAATCAAATAAACAGTGTGATAAAAGAACTTAAAGATAGCGGTGAATATGGCAAGATGTTAAACAAATGGATGGGAAAATAGATCTCTTGAAAGGAGAATAAATTATTAATGAATCTTGATTTTTCAAGTATGCCACAATATACACAGCTTTTTATAAATGGCGTCATAATGACCATAGAGCTTACACTCATATCCGTTGCTATTGGTGCAGTATTGGGATTAATTGTAGCTTTGATGAAGATGTCCAGCGTGAAAGTGATTAGCTTTATTGGTTCAGCGTATGTAGAGATTATAAGAGGGACGCCTCTTCTGGTGCAGATACTTATAATATACAATGGATTGCCACAGTTTGGCATAAAATTTCCCGGATTTGTAGTAGGTATAATAGCACTATCAATGAATAGTGCTGGATATGTTGCAGAGATTATCCGCTCAGGAATACAGGCAGTTGATCCAGGGCAGATGGAGGCATCTCGCTCACTTGGAATGTCTCACAGCATGGCTATGAGGTATGTCATAATTCCCCAGGCAATAAAAAACATACTGCCAGCCCTTGGCAACGAATTTGTCGTCATGTTAAAGGAGTCATCTATAGTATCTGTAATAGGCTTTGCAGATCTTACAAGACAAGCAGAAATAGTATCAAGTGTGACTTATAGGGCTTTTGAACCCCTTATAATAATAGCTGCTATATATTTCATAATGACACTAGTATTTTCAAGGCTATTAAGCAAGTTTGAAAGGAGGTTGAGGTCCGGTGATACGCGTTGATAACCTCCATAAAAATTTTGGTAATTTAGAAGTGCTAAAAGGTGTTAGTTTGGAAGTGAAAAAAGGTGAAGTTTTGGTCATCATTGGCCCAAGTGGCTCAGGGAAAAGTACAATACTAAGATGTATAAATCTATTGGAGGAGCCTACAAAAGGCGATATATACATCGAAGGCGAAAAAATCAACGATAAAAAGGCCGACATAAATAAGATAAGGCAAAAGGTAGGTATGGTTTTTCAACATTTTAACTTATTTCCAAATATGACAGCCATCGATAATATCACATTAGCGCCTGTAAAGGTAAAAAAGATGGATAAAAAAGACGCAGAAGATATTGCAATTAAGCTTCTAAAAAAAGTTGGACTTGAGGATAAAAGGGATTCTTATCCTGTTAAGCTGTCAGGAGGGCAGAAGCAGAGGCTTGCGATCGCTAGAGCACTGGCTATGCAGCCTGATGTGATGCTGTTTGATGAACCAACATCGGCATTGGATCCAGAAATGGTAAAGGAAGTCTTAAATGTCATGAAGGAATTGGCAAATGAAGGAATGACCATGATAGTGGTAACACATGAGATGGGATTTGCAAGAGAAGTTGCCGATAGAGTTATATTTGTGGATGACGGCGTAATTGTTGAGGAAGGAACACCAAAGGAAGTATTTGAAAATCCAAAGAGCCCCAGGACGAGAGAGTTTTTCAGCAAAATATTGTAGTTTAAAGTTAGGGTTAATGATTCCCTAACTTTTTTAGTTTATTTTCTGAAATATTGTTCTTGTAAGATTTAAAAAGTATAATAGGTAGCAAATAATCTTTATAGTGAAACTTGCAGGAATATTAGTTTTTATGTAGAATTATAATAATATAGACATAAAGAAAGGAGTTGTATCATATGAGGATATCAGTAAGCGGGAGAAATGGAATGATGATAACAGACGGGTTAAGAAATGCAGCATTGAGAAGCTTAAACAAAGTTGAGAAGTTTTTTACGGAAGACACAGAAGCGCGAGTAGTATTGAGTGTTCAAAAGAATAATCAGATTGCAGAGGTTACGATACCTTTTAAGGGAATGATATTTAGAGCTGAAGAAGTAAGTGATGATATGTATGCATCTATAGATAACGTTGTTGATAAGCTTGAAAAACAAATACTCAAGTACAAGACGAAATTAAAAAATAATTTTGCTGTAGAATCGATTAGATTTGACGTTCAGCAGGATTACATAAAAAATGATTTATCAGAAGAAACTGAGTTTGAGGTAGTTAAGACAAAAAGATTCCCTGTAAAGCCTATGTCTGTGCAGGAAGCTATACTGCAGATGAATTTACTGGGTCATAATTTCTTTGTTTTTACAAATTCTGATACAGATGATTTTACGGTTGTGTATAAGAGAAAAGATGGCAGATATGGCTTAATAGAGCCAACGATATGAGCAAAAAAATTGAGGGTACAAAAAACCCTCAATTTTTTTTATGTAAAAGAAGGAAAATAAAAATTTTTGTAGAATATTATTCCTGTATGTGTAAAAATGGATAGGATAAATGGAGTGTGAGCACATTGACTGAATTAACAAAAGAAGTTATCAATTCTATGGAAGAGTTGATAAATAGGGTACAAAGCGTCATCTCAAGCAGAGTTGTTGCTGAAAATAATCAAATAGCTGAAATTCACGTTTTGGCTGATAATTCTAGAAATGCAAAACAAATTGCAAGGGATGTACAATCGGTTTTGATGGCAGAATTTAAAGTGGATGTGAATTATAAAATAATAAGCGTTGCTCAGATTGAGACAAGCGGTAGGTTTTTTAATGATGAAAGAATTGCGTTTACAAATCTTACATTTGCCAATAATGGAGTAAATTTAGAAGCTACAGTGACTCTGACAAAAGGTTCAGAAATATATGAAGGTGTTTACAAAGGTGTCAACACTGAGAGAAATAGAAATAGGATAATCGTTAATGCTACACTTGAATGCGTATCTAAAATACTTCCTGAAGATCACAATCTCATTTTAGAAGATGTTGATATATATTCTTTTGCCAAAAAGCGCATTGCAGTTGTCGCTGTTACACACGCTACACCTCAAAACGAAGAACTTCTTGTAGGTTCCAGCATTGTGAAAAAAGATGATGGGGAAGCGTTGATAAAAGCGACATTAGATGCTTTAAACAGGCGTGTCATCTCAATACTTGATAATTAAATAGCTTACTTTTTACCCAAACCTTTATTAAGCGTAGCGTTTCGCCTGAAGCTTGAGAGCTGAGGAGCTTCTTTGGTAAAGGAGGGTTTCAGGATGAAAAAAGCAACAATTATAAAAGTACTTCTTGCTTTATTAGCATTAGCACTTGCTGGTGGTGCAAATTATACATGGGGATAAACGGTTTGGGTATATTTTTATGGAGGATGATATTTTGAGTAAAAAGTTAATCTTATACATAACGTTTATTATAATAAGCGGACTTTCGCTCATAGGATATTCTATATTGAATGTTAATTTACAACATATTAGTAATGTTGTTATTTTAATAATTTTTTCAGCTATTTGTGAATCTCTGCCAATATATATAAATAGCAATGTTTCGGTTTCTGTTGCTTATGCAGTGGATTTAATGGCTATACTATTATTTGGTCCTCTAGAAGGCGCAATAATAGCATCTATAGGTAATTTACTTTTGATTAGAAATGTTAATGGGGAAATAAAATGTGCATTAAATATACCATATTATAAAACTCTGTTTAATATTTCGCAAATATCTATTAGTGTTTTTATGGCTGGATTGGTTTATAAATATTTGGGGGGTGTTCCCGGACAATACATATATCCTAAATATGTTGGTGTAGCAATAGTTGCTTCGGCTGTTTATTATTTATTTAATTCAGGTATAGTAGCTATACTTTTATCACTTTTAATAAAAAAGCCTTTTTTATCGGTTTGGCTAATGGATTTTAAGTGGGGAACAATCAATTTTCTATTTCTAGCATTTATAGGTATTTTGATGGCATCAGCCTTTATAAAATATGGATATATTGCACTCGTTGTATTTTTCATACCACTTTTGATGGTAAGATATATGTTTAAACTTTATATGGATTTGAAGCAGTCGTATTATGATACAATAAACGCTCTTACAAAAGCATTGGAAGCAAAAGACAGGTATACTTTGGGACACTCAAAAAGTGTTGAGAAATTAGCTGTATATCTTTGCAGGGAAGCTGGATTCAGTGAAGCACATACGGAAATGGTGCGTATCGCTGCTCTTTTGCATGATGTAGGTAAAATAGGCATAGTAGAAAATATTTTAAATAAACCTGGTAAGCTTTCAAAAGAAGAGTACGATTATATAAAACAGCACCCAGTCAGCGGGTACGAGATATTGAAGGATGTACCTTTTTTAAAAAATGTAAGATATTGGGTAAGGTATCATCATGAGTGGTACAACGGAAATGGCTATCCTGACGGCATAAGCGGAAGACAGATACCGCTGGAGGCTGAGATACTTTCTGTTGCTGATGTTTTTGACGCTCTTGTATCTGACAGACCATACCGAAACGCGTATACAAGAGAAGAAGCGTACAAAATCATTGTCGACAGCGAAGGGACACAGTTTAGTCCAAGAGTGATAAGACTCTTTAAGAGAGCATACGAAAAGAACAAGGAGGATTTTAAGCATGATTTTTGATTCTCTTGGGGCTTCATTTATATACGGATTTTTAATAAGAAGAGGAAAATTAAGCGGTATAGCCGATATAGACATAAAGAAGCCTATTTTTTTTGTTTTAGGATTTGCATTGGAGTTTGGAGTTCTTAATTTGACAGATAAGTATCCGATAATAATGACATATAGAGCATATATACATTTTCTGGATTACCTTATGCTTTTTATTGGTTTGTGGTACAATAGGCAAAACAAGTACATGAAAGTAATAGCTATTGGTATCATCTTAAATTTCATTGTAATTTTTGTAAATGGAGGAAGAATGCCCGTCTCTATAAATGCTCTTAATGCAGCAGGCATCAGCTATTTGGTACCTGAACTGCAAAAAAATGTAATTCCGACGCATCAAGCTATGACAGCAGCAACAAAACTTAAATTTTTAAGTGACATTCTTTATCTTCCAAAACCGTATCCACTTCCTAAGACATTTAGCATAGGCGACCTATTTATAGCAACTGGGATTTTTCTGATGGTTTCAAATGCCATGATAAAAGCTTCGAAAAAAGTAAAAATATGATATAGTATATGTAAAATGGATTTTTGTAAGGTGTGGATGTTTTATGAATTCGTCAGACAGAAGAGAAAAAATCAAGGAAATACTTAAAAACACAAAGGAGCCGATTAAAGGCACTTATCTTGCATCTATGATGGATGTCACAAGACAGGTAATTGTCCAGGATATAGCAATATTACGGGCGGAAGGTCTAAAGGTTTTGTCAACACCGCAAGGCTATTTACTGGATGCGACAGAAAAGAATAGATATAAAAAAGTAATAGCATGCAAGCATTATTTTGACAGAACGGAAGAGGAGCTAAATATCATTGTAGACAATGGTGGGAAGGTATTAGATGTGATTGTAGAGCATCCTTACTATGGAGAGCTAAAAGGACTTCTGATGCTTTCTTCAAGGTACGACGTAGAGAAATTTATGGAGTGCATAAAAGACGGCAAAGCATTGCTCTTGTCTTCGCTTACAGAAGGCGTTCATTTGCATACAATTGAAGCAGATTCCAATGAAACTTTGGAGAGAATTGAAAGAGAGCTTAGAAGAAAAGAATTTTTAATAGGGTAAAATTAATATTATAATTAATATGGGTGTTAGAGTATAATTTAATTATGAGAGGGGAAATTAGGAAAATGATAAAATGGAGACAATCCTTGTCAGTCGGTATTGACGTGATAGATGAGGAGCATAAAGAGCTATTTAAGAGAGTCAATGATGTTTTCGATGCCTGCATGAAGCAGCAGGGGCAGGAAAAAATCTATGAGATACTGGGATTTCTAAAAGAGTACACAGTAAAACATTTTGGAGACGAAGAAAAACTTCTTGAGAAGTACAAATATCCAGAATTACCTCAGCATAAAAAACTTCATGAGAAGTTCGTAAACGACATAAAAGAGATAGAAGATGATGTAAAAGAAAATGGCGTAAGCGTGTCAATAATCACTACTTTAAACCGCAAGTTAGTCGATTGGCTTATAAATCATATAAGCAAAGTAGATAAAAAATACGGTGAATACATAAAAGCACATCCTATTGATTGAAATAAAAGGGTCCATGTTGAGGTTATAAAGTCACATGGGCCTTTTTTATTTTTACTTGTTTAATGGTGATTTTATACAGGTATTTTAAATCAAAATTCATTTTGTTGATATATATCCGTCAAAATGTTATAATATATACTTGAATGAGAATAACCTTGAGAAGGTGATTAGATGTTAGGAGTTTTAGAGAAGATATTTGGCAGTTACAGTGAGAGAGAAGTAAAGAGGATCGAACCGATAGCAGATGAGGTTTTGTCATATGAGGAAGAGATGTCAAAGCTTTCTGATGATGAATTAAGAGGAAAAACACAGGAATTTAAGGATAGACTGAAAAATGGTGAAACACTTGATGATATATTGCCAGAGGCATTTGCAGTTGTAAGAGAAGCAGCTTGGAGAACTCTAAAGATGAAACATTTTAGGGTTCAGATAATAGGCGGTATAGTATTGCATCAAGGCAGGATAGCAGAGATGAAGACAGGCGAAGGAAAAACGCTTGTTGCGACATTACCTGCTTATTTAAATGCCCTTGAAGGGAAAGGGGTTCACATTGTTACAGTCAATGACTACCTTGCAAAAAGAGACAGAGACTGGATGGGGAAGATCTACGAATTCCTCGGTATGAGCGTTGGTGTGATTCTTCACGACATGGACTCTGAAGAGAGAAAAAAGGCTTATGCTGCTGATATAACGTATGGTACAAATAATGAATTTGGCTTTGATTATTTAAGGGACAACATGGTTATCTATAAAGAAGAGATGGTGCAGAGGCATCTAAATTACGCTATTGTTGACGAAGTAGATAGCATATTGATAGATGAGGCTAGGACACCTCTTATTATTTCTGGTGTAGGAGAAAAATCAACAGACCTTTATAAAAGGGCAGATACTTTTGTAAGGACGCTAAAAAATGAGGAAGATTATACGATTGATGAAAAAGCACGGGCAGTAAGCTTGACTGAAAAAGGTATTGAAAAGGCTGAAAGATTTTTTAATTTGGCCAATTTAGCAGATCTTGAAAATATAGAAATTTCACACAATATAAATCAGGCATTGAAAGCACATGCCATAATGAAGAGAGACAAGGACTATGTTGTAAAAGATGGAGAAGTTATAATAGTTGATGAGTTTACTGGAAGATTAATGTTTGGTAGAAGATACAGCGAAGGGTTGCATCAGGCAATAGAAGCAAAAGAAGGCGTTAAAGTAGAGAGAGAAAGCAAGACTCTTGCTACAATTACATTTCAGAATTATTTCAGGATGTACGACAAGTTATCTGGTATGACTGGTACTGCTCAGACGGAAGAGCAGGAATTTAGGGCGATATACGGACTTGATGTTGTTGTAATCCCCACAAACAAAGAGATGATACGAATAGACCATCCTGACGTGATATATAAGACAGAAGAAGCAAAATTTAAAGCGGTTGTTGATGATATAGTTGAGCATCACAAAAAAGGTCAGCCTGTGCTTGTAGGCACTATTACTATAGAAAAGTCAGAAAAGCTAAGCAATATGCTTAAAAAGCTGGGCATAAAGCATCAGGTATTAAATGCCAAGTACCATGAAAAAGAAGCTGAGATAATTGCACAGGCAGGACGAAAAGGTGCTGTCACCATTGCTACAAATATGGCTGGACGTGGTACGGATATCATTTTAGGTGGTAATCCGGAATTTTTAGCCAAGAAGAAGATGGTAGAAGAGGGCTATGCTCCGGATGTTATATCTGAGGCATCAGGGTATGGCCCTCTAAACAGCGAAGAATTGATAAAGGCCAGAGAGAGATACCAAGAGCTTTTAAATGAGATAAAGAAGGAGACGGAAAAAGAGCACGAAGAGGTCGTAAAGCTTGGCGGGCTTTATATAATAGGCACTGAAAGGCACGAATCCAGAAGGATAGACAATCAGTTAAGAGGACGTGCTGGACGACAAGGCGATCCTGGTGAGTCTAGATTTTATATTTCCCTTGAAGATGATCTTATGAGGCTTTTTGGCTCTGAGAGAATCAAAAATATGATGAATTCGCTAGGTATAGAAGATGACCAACCAATTGAGCACAAGATATTGACTAAGCAGATAGAACAGGCACAGAAGAAAGTTGAAGGCATAAACTTCGACGTCAGAAAGAATGTCCTTGAGTACGATGATGTGATGAATAAGCAGAGGGAGATAATATACAAAGAGAGAAGAAAAGTATTAGAAGGCGAAGATTTAAGACAGTACATCCTTGATATGGTAAAAGATATTATAAAAAGAAATGTGGAGATATACACAGCAGGAAGCAAATATCCAGAAGAATGGGATATAGATGGATTGTTAAACCATTTGTACGATTTATTCCTTGAAAAAGACAGCGTAGTAATAGATGTTGACTACGGAAGGCTTGATAAGGAGATGCTTACAGATATAATCTATGAAGAAGCTGTAAGGCAGTATGAGAAGAAAGAGCAGCAAATAGGTCCACAGATGAGGGAAATCGAAAGAGTCGTCCTCTTAAAAGTAGTCGATACAAGGTGGATGGATCACATCGATGAAATGGACCAGCTCCGCCAAGGTATAGGTTTGAGAGCTTACGGTCAGGTAGATCCTGTAATTGAGTACAAGAAGATTGGCTTTGATATGTTTGAGGATTTGGTTAACTCCATTCAGGAGGATACAGTAAAATTCCTGTATCATATAGAAATAAGGAATGACAATATGCCACATAGAGAGCAGGTGGCGAAACCTGTTGCGACAAATCAAAGCGGCAACGATGAACCTAAGAAGCCAATCGTTAAGAAGAAAAAAGTTGGAAGAAATGATCCATGTCCATGCGGCAGCGGAAAGAAGTACAAAAAATGCTGCGGCGCTAATCTTTAAAAAA